>DUQB01000226.1 GCA_012838035.1 Bacillota bacterium
AATTCCGATTTATCGCCTTAATCGCGACACATAGTTATACCAACATCCAACCTGTTCACACAACCTCAAAAACCCTTGATATATAAGGGTTTTCAGCGCACTCAATCTTTTACTCTTGTTATCAATACTACGCACTCAACATGCGCCGTATGAGGAAACATGTCTACAGGTTGCACCTTTTGCACGCTGTAACCGTCGGCGCAGATGATCTGCAGATCCCGTGCCAGAGTAGCTGGGTTACAAGACACATACACCCAGCGCTCTACACCCCAAGTGAGCGCTTCGGCGATGAAAGCGCGATCCAATCCGGCCCTGGGCGGATCTACAATCAATACGTGTGGAGGGCCTTCCTGTGTGATGAGTTTAGGCGCAATATCTTCCACTCGACCCAACATGAAGGAAACATTTGTGATGTCATTGAGAGCGGCGTTGGCACGCGCATCGTCCACGGCTTGAGGAACTGCCTCGATGCCCCAGACCTTCTTTGCGCCCGCTTTGGCTAGAAACATAGCCATGCTGCCCGTACCGCAATAGGCATCCCAGACAGTCGTATCGGCACTTACTTGCGCATAGTCAACAGCTGTGGCAAACAGGTTTTGCGCTTGTATGGGATTCACCTGGAAAAAGGCGGTAGCCGAAATACGGAAAGTCACAGCATGTCCCAGCACGCGCAGGGTTTCCGTCAGGTACTCATCGCCGTATAAAAGGTAGTTTTGGTCACCGAGTATACGGTTGCCTTTTTGCGTATTGACGTTAAGCGTAATGCCTGCCAAGGGCGCAAACGTTTGCGTAATCTGTTGCACCAATGCGGCCAAACCGGCGAACTCACTTTGAGTAGTGACCAAGGTGATCAGCAATTCCTCAGTTGTAAAACTTACCCGGCATAATACATGGCGCAGAATGCCATGCCCTGTAACTTCCGAGTACGGTGGAATCTTATGTTCCGCAATGAGGCGCTGTAACTTAGGTATGATTGACCCGATGCGAGGATGTTGCACCAAGCATTGATCAATGGGTACCAAGCGATGTGAACCTTGTTCATAAAAGCCCAGGCTTACCTGTCCGTCAACAACACCTATTGGAAACTGGGCTTTGTTTCGATAGCGCCACGGCATAGCGGCAGGAATAATAGGCAGTACATCGACTTCCTGCAACCCGCCTACACGAGTTAACACTTGCCGCACCCGGTTCTGTTTCCAAGCCAATTGCGAGGCGTAGCGCATGTGTTGTAACTGACACCCGCCACATGAGGGAAACCACGGGCATTCCGACTGAATGCGATGCTTTGACGGAGTAACGATGAGTAATAAGTCGGCATGCAGATAGCGGGGATGTTGTTTGGTTACCTGTACAAGCACAGTATCGCCGGGGACAGCTCCAGGTACGAAGACTGCCAGACCTGCGTATCTCCCTACTCCTTCTCCGTTGTGGCCTAGGTCATGGATGACGACCTCTATTGGCAGTCCGTACTCCGGAGCTATCTCTTGATCTTTTTTTCTTTTCGCTTTCCTAGTCGGCCGCATCCGATCCCTCCGCAGCTAACTACGCCACAACCGCATACGGTGAACCCATTAAAGCCAACATAATCGCATTTTGGGCGTGCAACCGATTTTCCGCTTGGTCAAATATCTCATCGGCATGAGCTTCCAGAACGTCGGCGGTTATCTCTTCGCCTCTGTGCGCCGGTAAGCAGTGCAGCACCATACAGTCCGGCGCCGCCTGCGCTAATACGTCCTGGTTTATCTGGTACCGAGCGAATACCTTGCTACGTACCTCTTTCTCCTCTTCTTGGCCCATACTGGCCCAAACATCCGTGTAAAGCACGTCTGCCCCGGCGACCGCCGCCAAGTCGTCATGTCGTATCTCAAGTTTAGTTCCGGGTAAGGCGTCCTCCTGAGCTTGACGCAAGATTTCCGAGCTAGGCGCATAGCCGACCGGGCAACAGATGGTGACGTGCATTCCTGTTTTTGCTCCGGCAAACAGCAGCGAATGCGCCATATTATTACCATCACCAATATACACCAGATGCTTACCGGCTAATTGTCCCAAGCGCTCCTGTATGGTAAGAAGGTCGGCCATAACTTGGCAAGGATGAAAGTCGTCGGTAAGTCCGTTAATAACCGGTACGGTAGAGTACTCAGCCAACTCTTCCACATCGCTGTGTGCGAATGTACGGATCATTATGCCGTCGACATAGCGGGAAAGCACGCGGGCCATATCGGCTATCGGTTCGCCTCTATTGATTTGAGAATCCGTCGCACTGAGAATGACGGCTGACCCACCCAGCTTTTTAATGCCGACCTCAAATGAAACCCGGGTACGTGTGGATGGTTTGGTAAAGATACAAGCCAGTTGTTTATTCGCCAGCGCATTACACCGCTTGGTTTTCGTTTTTTTCAAAACACCGGCCAGGGCAAGCAAACCGGCGATCTCTTCAGGGCTATAATCGTGCAGACAAAGAAAATCCCGTCCATGAAGCGCATCTAAAAGTCGTAGCTGTTCTGAAGTAAGTATGATCTCTGGTGATGGTTGCATCAGGTATACCTCCGCTGTGGATGAGAATGATTTCTATAAATATGAGAATCAAGGTATATATGCGCTAATACCGCTCTTCAGGCCATGGTTCCAGCATATCACACCAAAAAGCCTGATGGAATATGTTCCCGCGGGAAACGTACCGCTCACAGAGCCTTAGCGATCTCATACAATGCCGAATAGCCCCGTATGTTGTCGAAGAATCATGTTGGACAAGGGGTAGTTCACTTGCATGTCCAAACTTATCTGTAGGACGGCAACCTCACACGGCAACGACGCATTCAGGAGGACGATTAATGCGTGTTCTAGTGTTAATAGCCCTATGGAGCGTATTATTGGCCATTGTGCAAAGAGAAATCGCATATACGCGTAAGGAGCGCTCCTAAGATAGGAGAAACGTTCTGTGGCTTGTTTTGCAGTGGAAGACTATAGCGGTCATCAAGTGGATGAGGAGGCAACATGTGATGATGCTTGCCTCCTGTTTTCCGGACTCGTTTAGGAGATGTGGCGTCGTTCTCTGTTCTCCAGGCGAATTTGATCGGCTAACTCTGCGATCATGGCCGAATTGGTAGGGATCTTCGTGCGGCGGTTTCCACTGTGGCCGGTTAATGTATCATATAGTTCCCTATTCCCTCGTTCCCACCAAGCTGTAAGGGCATTGCGTATAGCAGCCTCCACACCGCCCGGCGATGACTGATACTTTTCAGCAACCATCGGATAAAGACGTTTAGTCAGTCCACCTGCCAGCAGCCGATCATCCTCAAGCACCAGCTGCACTGCGTCTCTTATGTATAAGTACCCCTTCATATGCGCTGGAATGCCCAATCTGTGCAAGAGATCGGTCACTTGCAGCTCTCTGGAAAGCTTAGATTGCTTCGCTTGCTCCTCTGCCGCCGAACGTTGTTCGCTTCCGGATGCCGGTATTGCCGGTTTTTGCGCAGCAGGCTGCCTGTCCCCCCCGAGCATGCCGCCATACTGCCGAATGCGATTGACCAAAACCTCCATGTCGATCGGCTTGACCATATAGTAATCCGCGCCTAGATTGGTCAGTTGATGCATAAGGTCGTCTCTCCCCAGTGCGCTTAACACGATGATCCGCGGAATCGGATCGAGTTCCAGCTCGTGCAGGCGCTCTAGAACCGCGATACCATCCAAGCGCGGCATGGCTACATCAAGAATTACTACATCAGTGGCTACTCTGCGTAAGGCGGCAAGTGCGGCCGCTCCATCCGCCACAGTCTCTACTACCTGCATATCACCCTGACCGTCGATGATTTCAGTAAGCGTAGAGCACAAATCTCTGTTATTGTCTGCGATAAGAACGCGTACTCTCCGATCTTCCACCAATAGCCCCCCCATTATTTCCATATCCGCTATTTTGATGGACTCTCTTTCTGTTTTTGTGAACGATAGTCCTTTTTCAAATGACCCGGAAGCCCATAACTCGTACATTTGCTGCCATTTTCGACAATATCCTACATGCCGCCTACGATATGTTTGACGGCAAAAGACAACCGCCCTCTACAGAGCGGTTGAGGTATTACTGAGCCGGGTTTGGCGGATTGGACGTACTCCACTCGGGAGATGGGGATACATCTGTTTCCAACAGCTGAGGTTCCGGATCTTGCGCCGTCGCCTTCTCCATATCCTCGTCTATCTTGGGCCCAAGCACCATATCCAACACTTTGTCGACATGATCCGCGAATGTGAACTCCAGCTGCCTACGTACGTTCACCGGAATGTCCTCCATGTCGCGTTCATTTTCCTGGGGCAGAATGATATGCGACACGCCTGCCCGATGCGCTGCCAACACTTTCTCTTTTACTCCACCAATAGCCAACACACGCCCGCGCAGCGTAATTTCGCCGGTCATAGCCCAGTTACTCAATACAGGGCGTTTACTAAGGGCTGACGCAAGCGCAACCGCAATCGTTATACCCGCTGATGGACCATCCTTGGGAATGGCGCCTTCAGGCACGTGCACATGTATGTCATGCTTTTCATTGAAGTCGCTATCGATGCCCAGATCCTCAGCACGCGAGCGTACGAAGCTGAATGCGGCCTGTGCCGATTCGCGCATCACCTCGCCTAGTTTACCCGTCAATAGAAGGCGCCCTCGCCCAGGAACCACGGTCACTTCGATTTCCAGAATCTCGCCTCCGACATCGGTATAGGCCAATCCTGTCGCAACACCGACTCGATCGCGATTTTCCGCCGCGGCGTGATGATAGCGCGGTTTACCTAGATACTTCTGAAGCATCCGCTGTGTCAGCTTAACTTGCTCTTTTTGGTTAGAGACTATCTCTCGGGCCGCTTTTCGACATATTGCGGCCAAAGCACGCTCAATCTGCCTCACTCCGGCCTCGCGCGTGTAACTACCAATTATGGTCCGCAACAGTCGATCTCTGATCACTAGCTGCTCGGGATCTAAACCGTGCTGTTCAATCTGCTTCGGCAACAGATGCCGTTTGACAATCTCCACCTTTTCATCCTCGGTGTAACCAGGTATCTGGATCACTTCCATCCTGTCGCGTAAGGGGCGCGGTATGGCGGAAAGTACATTTGCCGTAGTGATGAACAGCACATCGGACATATCGTAGGTGACCTCGAGATAGTGATCGCCAAAGCGACTGTTTTGCTCGGTATCCAACACCTCCAACAATGCTGAAGCGGGGTCACCACGGAAGTCGGCGCTCATTTTGTCGACTTCATCAAGCAGAATGACCGGATTCCGTACTCCCACCGTGCACATCGCCTGGATGAGTTTACCGGGCATGGCTCCTATGTAGGTGCGGCGGTGCCCCCGAATTTCCGCTTCATCACGCACGCCCCCCAGTGAAAAGCGGTAAAACCGACGTCCCATAGCAGTGGCTATTGAGCGAGCTAAAGATGTCTTACCCACACCCGGCGGCCCGACTAAGCAGAGAATAGGTCCCGGCAGCCTCTTGACCAGCTGTCTTACGGCCAGAAACTCCAAAATCCTCTCTTTTACCGTTTCTAAGCCGTAATGGTCGGCATTGAGCACCTGTTCCGCCAGCTTGATGTCGTGTCGCTCTTTGGTACGCTTTTGCCAAGGTACGGAAAGCAACCAATCCAAATAGTTCCGGATAACTACCGCTTCCGCCGCCATCGGCGGCATACGTTCCAAGCGATCAAGTTCGTGTAAAACCTTGTCGTGCGCTTCTTTCGGCAGCTTACCGGCTAAGAGCTTTCTTTTATACTCCTCAATCTCAGCCGTACGGTCATCGGCTTCGCCCAATTCTTTCTGAATCGCTTTGATTTGTTCTCTGAGGTAGTATTCGCGCTGCGCTTTTTCCATCTGCTTGCGCACCCGCTCCTGAATGCGTCGTTCGAGTTCCAAGAGATCGGTTTCACGCAACAGGATCGCGTAGATCGCCTCAAGGCGTTCAGCGGGCGCAGCTACTTCCAGCAGCTTTTGACGTTCCTCCAGAGTGATATTCAATTGGGCGGCGATAACATCCGCCAGAATGCCCGGATCGGTGATTTCATGGACAGGAGCACCGGCTTCCGCTACAGACTTCTTAGTCAGCTTCAAGTACGCATTGAACTCATTGGCTGTGGTACGCACAAGGGCGCGGACTTCAGCGCTTTCACTCACAGGCTCTTTAACCTTAACCGCAGCTACTTCGTAATACGGCTGTGTACTATTGTAATTGGTAATGCGCACACGACAAATCCCGGCTACCAGGACGCGCACACGCTCCTCGGGCAGCCGGAGGAGTTGCTTGACCTCAACCAGAGCGCCGTATGGGTAGATATCTTCGGTTTCAGGTTCTTCTTTTTGCGCATCGCGCTGGGCTGCAAGTATGAGATAACGCTTGTCTCGCAACATCGCCGCTTCCACGGCGAGCAAGGATCGGCTGCGTCCAACTTCGAGGGAGGTGACCATATGGGGAAATACAAGCATTCCCCTCAGAGGCAGAAGAGGTAATACATAGTCAGGCTGTTTTGGTTTAGCCGGCACAAAAGTCACTCCTATGATCGTCTGCATACGTTGCTACGGCGCACAGGTCCATTCTATCACAGTTCGGCATACGCCAAAGTTCAATGTACCGGAATAGACAACACGGCTACACCTGCGTTACCGCGCGTAGGCGCCATAGACTTCCCTGCCTTGGTTGAGCTGAACGGCGTCGGCAGCACCTCATCCAAGACCTGTTCAATGTGGGTTACGGGAATTACCTGCATACCTTGCTCTGCCATATTGGCGAAATGATCCGACCAGTTGGCTTTGGGAATCACGCATTTCTGCACACCGGCGTTCTGCGCCGCCTCCAACTTGGCCATGATTCCTCCCACTGGTTGTACGAGCCCGCGAATAGACACTTCTCCCGTCATTGCCACGCGATGATCCACGGCTAAACCTGTTATCGCCGAGTAGATGGCGGTAACCATGGAAACGCCCGCAGAAGGACCGTCTACAGGTATGCCGCCGGGAAAATTGATGTGGATATCAAAATCTTGGGGACGAAGGTCGAGATTCCTGCGGAGGACAGTCAGTACGTTATCTAAACTGCTGCGTGCCATACTTTTGCGCCGCATAGTCACACCTTGACATCCCCCCATCTCCTCTTCATCCATGATACCCGTAACAGTCAGTTGACCTGCTCCGCACTCAGTGGGGATAGCGGATGCCTCCACTTCGATCAGAGTGCCTTGATTGGGGCCGTAAACCGCCAGCCCGTTGACGAAACCTACTTGCGGCTGGTCAGGTATGCGTTTTTCCGGACGCGGTTGATACTGGCCTGCGTTTACGACCCACTCCACCTCAGTGGCGGTAATGGCGCTCTTTCCCGCCGTCATAATCAATCCGGCAGCTATCTGTACGATATTCACCGCTTCACGCCCGTTTGTTGCGTAATGCGCAATAACATCGACAGCTTTATCCTCTATCGCCATTTGGATTCTAGCCGCCGCATTACACGCGATGACGCGGATCTCCTCGGGACGCAGCCCCCGAAAGAAGACTTCCACGCACCGTGAACGTATAGCAGGAGGGATTTCATGCGGCATACGCGTGGTGGCTCCCACCAAACGAAAATCCGCAGGCAAGCCGTTTTGAAACACCTCATGTATGTGGGCCGGAATGTTGGGATCTTCCGAGCTATAATAGGCGCTCTCTAGAAAGACCTTTCTATCTTCCAAGACCTTGAGTAACTTATTCATCTGGATGGGATGTAACTCGCCGATCTCGTCAATGAACAGCATGCCGCCATGCGCTTTGGTTACAGCCCCCGGTTTAGGTTGAGGTATACCGGCGATACCAAGCGGCCCAGCCCCTTGATAAATGGGATCATGTACCGAACCCATCAAGGGGTCGGCAATGCCGCGGTCATCGAAACGCGCCGTCGTAGCATCAACTTCCACGAATTTCGCCGTTTGAGAAAACGGTGAGAGCGGCTGCTTCTTAGCCTCTTCCAGGACTAAGCGTGCAGCTGCGGTTTTTCCCACCCCCGGCGGGCCGTAGATCAGGACATGTTGCGGATTCGGTCCGCAAAGTGCGGCTCGTAACGCCTTAAGACCCTCATCTTGTCCGATGATTTCCGCGAACGACCCAGGGCGTGTTTTTTCCGACAATGGCTCTGTCAGCGATATCTGCTTTAAGCGGTGCAGTTTCTCCAGTTCTTTGCGTGACTCTCGGTCAATGGCACCCTTGCTTGACTGCTGTGAACGCAGCAAGTTCCAAAAGTAAAGCCCAATCACAATGGCAAAAAAGAAGTTCACCAATCCGAAAATACTCACCAAATCCATTGCGCTACGCCCTCCGACCTAAGTATCTTTAGACCTACAGGCTCTTGTCCGGTAGAGTGACCTTGCGACGGGTCTTTAGCTAGTATGACCTGGAACGGCGACAATCACACGTTTGAAAAGCAAAAAGCTACGCTCTCCAGATCCAGCGGAGCGTAGCTTTGGATGCGGTATATCATGGAGATTACGGCTATGCCGTCTCTTCTTTGTGCTTGGGTTTCATCCGGACGATCTGTGGTTTCTCCTGACCAGAAACGGCTGCTTCCGTAATGATGCATTTGCGTACATGATCGTCGGAAGGAATCTCATACATGGTTTCCAGCATCACTTCTTCGAAAATGGAGCGCAGACCGCGTGCGCCGGTTTTTCTAGCCAACGCTTTTTGCGCTACTTGCCGTAAGGCTGCTTCCTCAAAGACCAATTCCACGCCATCCAAGGAGAGCAGCTTCTTAAACTGCTTTACAAGAGCATTTTTCGGCTCCACTAGAATACGCATCAGTGCAGCCTCATCCAATGCATCTAATGTGACTACTATCGGCAAACGACCGATGAACTCAGGGATCAGGCCGTACTTCAGCAGGTCTTCCGGCATGATCTGGCGCAGAATGTCACCGATCTGTTTTTCCCGCTTTGTTTTGATGTCGGCGCCGAAACCGATCGTTTTTTCACCGACCCGGCGTTCAATCAGTTTTTCTATTCCGTCAAATGCGCCGCCGCAGATAAACAGAATGTTCGTAGTATCGATCTGAATGAACTCCTGATGGGGGTGTTTCCGACCGCCTTGCGGTGGAACGCTGGCGATGGTACCTTCAAGAATTTTCAGTAAAGCCTGCTGCACACCTTCACCGGATACATCACGCGTTATGGAGGGGTTCTCCGATTTACGCGCAATTTTATCCACTTCATCAATGTATACGATGCCTTTTTCGGCGCGTTCAACATCATAGTCCGCCGCTTGAATCAACTTCAGCAGGATGTTTTCCACGTCTTCACCGACATAGCCGGCTTCTGTAAGGGAGGTGGCGTCGGCAATAGCGAAGGGAACGTTCAGACAGCGAGCCAGCGTTTGCGCCAGCAGGGTTTTACCACAACCGGTAGGGCCTAGCAATAGAATATTGCTCTTCTGTAGCTCGACATCGTCGATTTCCGTGTTCGAGTTGATGCGTTTATAGTGGTTATATACCGCTACCGCCAACGATTTCTTAGCTTCTTCCTGTCCGATCACATACTGATCGAGGGTGGCCTTAATCTCCTTAGGCTTGGGCAGATGCGCCAAATCGACATCGCCGTCGTCGTTCAGTTCTTCTTCGATGATCTCGTTGCACAGCTCGATACATTCATCGCAAATGTACACGCCTGGACCCGCGATGAGTTTCTTTACCTGTTCTTGTACTTTACCGCAAAATGAACACTTCAATTGGCCTTTCTCCTCACCAAACTTAAACACAGTATCACCCCTTGGGGTCAGGCTTCGGGCGCAGTGGGTCTGCGTAACAAGTCGTCAATGAGACCGTACTTCATGGCCTCTTCAGCCGACATGTAATAGTTGCGTTCGGTGTCTCCAGCGACCTTCTCCAGAGGTTGACCTGAGTGTTTTGCAATGATCTCATTGGCTATGCCTTTGAGCCGAATTATCTCCCGTGCCTCAATTTCCACCTCACTGGCCTGACCTCTGGCGCCTCCGAGCGGTTGATGGATCATGATACGCGAGTACGGCAGCGCTTTGCGTTTGCCTTTAGCTCCGGCCGTGAGCAGGATTGCCGCCATACTTGCCGCCATCCCTACGCAATATGTGGCAACATCCGGCCTTAGATACTGCATTGTGTCGTAGATGGCCAAACCGGCATAAACAAGACCGCCGGGACTATTAATATAAAGCGTAACATCCTTTTCCGGATCTTCCGCTTCCAGGTAAAGCATTTGCGCTATCACTAAATTGGCAACGTCGTCGGTAATAGGGCCGCTTAGAAAGATGATGCGCTCTTTTAGCAGACGCGAGTAAATATCATAGGCACGTTCGCCTCGGTTGGACTGTTCCACGACGATCGGCACAAGAGTACTCATAGGGTTTCCATCCTTCCGCACATGATATGCAGCCAAATGTTGCCGGTGCAGAGCGTTGGCGCTAACCTGGCGTTAAGTCGGCGGCGAGCTGTGTCCGCCTTTTATTCGGCGTTTTCTTCGTGCTCAGCTTCGCTTGCCGCATCAGTCTCTTTAACGGTGATCAGAGCGGAATCCGCCAAGAGGTTGACAACCTTTTCCAGCCGTAGGTTTTCCTCCAATCCTCGGCGCATGCTGTCGCGACCATAGGCAGACCTGACCTGATCGGCGCGTTCTCCGGCTCCAGCCGCTATCTGTTCGATTCTTTCATCCACTTCTTCCGAAGTGACCGTGATTCCTTCCTTCTCAGCGATGGCGTTCAGAACCAATGAAGTCCGGACACGTTGCTCGGCCTGGGCACGGACGTCGCCATCGAATTGCTCGCGGCTAATATTATAAGCCTGCAGATACACGTCCAGTTTCAGGCCTTGATATGCAAGCCGCTGTTCAAAATCCCGCGTTAACTCGTCCATTTCAGTCTTGATCATCGCTTCCGGTACGTCTATCGTTGCGTTCCGTACGGCTAAGTTGATCAAGTCATTGCGCAGATTGTCTTCCGCCGTCTCTTGTGCCTGCTTTTCCAGGTTACCCCGGATCTCAGCTCTTAAATCAGCCAATGTATCGCAGGAACTGACATCCTTGGCAAATTCATCGTTTAACTCGGGGTATACTTTTTCCTTTATCTCATGCACGGTCACCTTGAATACGGCGTCTTTTCCCGCTAGCTCCGTGCTGCCATAATCTGCGGGGAAGGTGACGTTGATCTCAATTTCGTCGCCTTGCGGAGCGCCGACCAATGCCTCTTCAAAACCGGGGATAAACCTACCGGATCCTATCTCAAGCTCGACATCGGTGGCTGCGCCGTTGGGAAATGCCTGTCCATCGACATAACCAGTATAATCTATAGTAACCAGATCGCCCTGTTGGACCGTATCGCGCTCAGGCTCTACCAATTGAGCTTGCTGTTCGCGTAGTTGCTCCAAGGTTTGATCAACTGTCTTTTCATCGATCAGCATCACTGTTTTTTCTACAGCTAAGCCTTTATACTCTCCTAACAATACCTCTGGCTCGACCGTGACTTCAACCTTGAGCTTAACCGGTCCGCCTTCCGTTAAATCTTGGATTTCCACGTTCGGCGTATCAACGGGCTTGATACCGGTTTCTGAAACCGCTGAGCTATAGATACTCGGGAACATATCTTCCAGAGCTTCGCTTAACAACGCGCCTTTGCCAAGATAATGCTCCAGCACGGTGCGCGGTACGCGGCCTTTTCTGAAACCGCGGATGTTCACAGTCTTAACCAGTTTTTGATAGGCTTTGTCCAGCGCTTTATTCAGCTCCGGCGCCTCGATCTCCACCATCATCGTCACCTGATTGCCCGTACGCGACTCAACGTTGGCTTTCATTTGCGCGGTAACTCCTTCCAAACTCACTAATCGCTAAGCATTGTTATGTATGCTTAGTAATGTCTCGCCGTACTATCGAAAGCATAAAAAAAGGCCTTACGGCCCCCTCAGTCCCCAAATGGTGCGGGCGGAGAGACTCGAACTCTCATGGGGTTAACCAACAGATCCTAAGTCTGCCGCGTCTGCCAGTTCCGCCACGCCCGCTCACTCATCACTACGGGTAACAACGCTATTATATTATGATACATCCTTAACGAAGAATCAACGCCATATTGTTGAAACCATGCTTCAGCTGCCGCAGCTTTTTAGTACGAAGTTGGCCTTCCGGCTTTGAAAACCGTGAAGGCCAACCGTATGGGTGGGGTGAGCGATGGGAATCGAACCCACGACCTCCAGGGCCACAACCTGGCGCTCTAACCAACTGAGCTACGCCCACCATGAAAATACATCTGGTGCGCCTGGCAGGGATCGAACCTGCGGCCCACTGCTTAGAAGGCAGTTGCTCTATCCACTGAGCTACAGACGCACTTTGTGGAGCGGGTGAGGGGAATCGAACCCCCGTAGCCAGCTTGGAAGGCTGGAGCTCTACCATTGAGCTACACCCGCAAGGTACACACCTATTATACTGGGAGTAACCCCGTTAATCAAGTGCGACCGAAGGCACATAAGCAATTGTACTGATAAATCCTCCTGCCGTCAATAACAATTCCGCGTCATGCAGGCAAATATTTGTCGGAGGCATGCTCAGTTAACGGAACGAGGCAGTGCGAGCTGACATTATGCCTACCTCTTCCTGCAACTTAACCGAGTACAGGAAGGACACGGCGACGCAGAATGTCGTGTAGCTTCCGAGTATAGTCTGGGTCTGTGGCAAAACCGCAGGTTTGCAATGCCGCACAAAAAACAAAGGGATCGGCAGCATGTCTTACAGGTGAGTAGCGTGGTTGGGAACGCAACAGGCGGCTAAAATCCGCATATGATTCCGTAAAATCAAAATAACAGCGATAACGATGGGCTATACGCCCCTCCAGCCTGTTGCCGCTCCGTCTACCGGTAAAGGTAAATGACACGCCTTGTGTTTTATATCTGTCCCATTCGCTCTGCGGCAACCACTCGTAGGCCTCTACGAACACGCTGCCTGCCGGCCCCTCGCCTTTGATGTTAAACAAATTATTGGTTCGCACGCCGTCTCGTACAAGCAAGCTGCCCCAACCGGTTTCCAAGGCGGGAACGGCAACCAACGCAGCGAGCGGCCATCCATCGCTTAAAGCAGAGGCTTGCGCATACGGTTTAATAGTGTTAATAAACACGAGCGGCGTCATGCATAAGCTCCTGGTGAGTCGGTATAGGGTTATATGGTTATTCAAGCGAGACCCGACCTGTGCACGTCACACTGCGCTTAACGGAGCAATCGCAACAAAAAAAGGCCTTTCTCGGCCTATTGATGTGGTCGGGGCGGCGAGATTCGAACTCGCGGCCTCCTGCTCCCAAAGCAGGCGCGCTAGCCAAGCTGCGCCACGCCCCGTCAACACCAATTAAATATAACACCATAGTAGCTCTCGGTCAAGATGCCGACGTAGTTATTTCACTCCGTCTTCAACCGCTTATGCAGGTAGGAAACAACCTGCGCCATAGCTCTGCCGCGATGACTCTCTTCGTTCTTACGCGCCATATCCACCTGGGCGAATGTGGCGCCGAACGTAGGTGAATAGAAGAGAGAGTCATAACCAAAACCATTTTCGCCTATCTCGGCATAGGTGATCCTTCCTTCATGTGTACCAATCGTCGTCCAGGTCGGTTTGCCGGGAACAGCGATTGCGACGGCGCAGACAAAGCGCGCCGTGCGTTCATGCGAAGGTACATGAGCCATAGCAGCCAGCAGCTTCGCCCGGTTTTCAGCATCAGTAGCTCCCGGACCTGCATAACGGGCGGACAATACTCCCGGTGTGCCCCCCAACGCATCCACTTCCAAACCAGAATCATCCGCCAGAGCCATTTTACCGGTATAGCCGGCAACTGCCTCCGCCTTGAGTATGGCGTTCTCTAAAAATGTGGCGCCGGTTTCCTCAACTTCCGGCATCTGGGGATATTCACTCAGGTCGAAGAGCACCGCTACCTCTTTGAGCAGCACGCGCAACTCGGCCACTTTGTGCCTATTCCTCGTAGCGAGCACGAGTTCTAACATGAGGGACACCACCAATGCGCGCAGTAATGTTATCGCCAAGAACCTCTTTTTGTGCCGCAACCAGCTGCTTAATTCCCTGTGAGGCTAAATCGACCATCTCCAACAAATCGTTTTCCGAAAAGGGACCGGATTCTCCGGTGCCTTGGATCTCAACAAAACCTCCGCTGCCCGTCATGACCACATTCATATCCACCAAGGCATTGGCATCTTCCAAATAGCATAAGTCCAGCATGGGTACGCCGTCAATCACGCCCACGCTCACAGCGGCCACATAGTCGTAAATAGGCAAACGCTCCCATTTTAACTGTTTTCCCAGTTTATCAAGGGCCATCGCCAGCGCTACGAACGAACCGGTAATGCCGGCTGTACGAGTACCACCGTCTGCCTGAATCACATCGCAATCGATCCAAATCGTGCGGTCGCCCAATTTCTTCATATCGACAACTGAACGGAGACTACGACCTACCAAACGTTGGATCTCTTGAGTCCGTCCTCCCTGTCTTCCCCGCGATGCTTCGCGCTGATTCCGAGTTTGAGTGGAGCGCGGCAACATGCCGTACTCCGCCGTAATCCAGCCCTGCCCAGAACCGCGCAACCACAACGGCACCCGATCTTCTACAGAAGCCGTACATAACACACGCGTCTCCCCTACCTCGATCAATACCGAGCCTTCCGCATACTTCGTATACCCCGGGTGCATAACCAACGGTCGAAGGCTTTGAGGCGTTCTTCCATCCACACGCACTGTCATATCCTATCTCCTTTTTGTTACGTCGCATCCCTGATTATGAACGCGTCGGAGTCTCCGCTTCGGTAAGCCGACCGACTATTTCACGGAAATGTCGGCCTCGTTCCTCGAAGTTGCTGTACATATCGTAACTGGCGCAAGCCGGCGACAGCAATATCACATCGCCTGGTACGGCAACCGCTTTGGCCAATATTACAGCTTCCTCAAGACTCGCGGCAAACTCTATCTGCGGTATGAGAGTGCCGGCTACTGTCGTAGCGGAAGCGGCAACGACGGCAGAGGCGATTTTGTCACTGGTAGCCCCCAGCAACACCACATGTTTGGCCTTTTGCACGACGGTGGATGCCAACTCGTCAAATGGCAGATTTTTATCGTAACCGCCTGCAATCAGCACGACTGGCCTGTTAAAAGCATTTAGAGCTGCAATAGTCCCGGCAGGCGTTGTGGCTTTCGAGTCGTTATAATAAGCAATACCGTCGGCGGTACGCACCAATTCCAGACGATGCTCGACACCGGTAAAACTGGTCACCACGTCGCGCATCGCTCCTATGGAGCAACCCACCAAGTCGGCAACGGCTATGGCCGCCAACACATTTTCCACATTGTGTTGCCCCATCAACTTAATCTCATCAGTATGGCACACCTGGGACAAGGTGCCCCCATTGGCTATCATAATACGTTGATCGATAACGCAGGCGCCTCGATCAACGACCTGTTTTCTGCTGAACCAAGCCACTCGCCCCGGCGCTTTAGCCGCCAACCGCCTGGTAGTCTCGTTGTCGTAGTTGAACACAGCCCAATCATCCGGGTGTTGATAGGTAAAGACATGAGATTTCGCCTGAATATAATCGTCCATGCTGAGATGAATATCCAGATGGTTAGGCGTGATGTTCGTAATCAGCGCTATCTCCGGCGAGCGCTGCAGTAGTTCCAGCTGGAAGCTGGAAAGCTCCATCACCGCCCAAGAGTGCTGCTCCAGCTCGCCGGCTACCTCCACTAAAGGGCGGCCGATATTTCCACCGACATGCGTACTATAATCCGCAGCAGACAAGAGCTCGCCCAAGAGAGTCGTAGTCGTCGTTTTTCCGCTTGATCCTGTGATGCCGATGATATGAGCGCGACAAATATCAAAAAACAAGTTCATCTCACTGGAGAATAAGACGCCTGCCGCTTGCGCTTGCCGCAACTCGGGAAGATGCTTCGGTACTCCAGGCGTGAGAAACAAAGCGTCAAAGCGTTCCAGATTCGCCAGATAGCCGGGCCCCAATTGAAACTCGACGTGTAACTTGGTCAACTCGACATAACGTGCGCCCAATTCCGCCGCACTTTTTTGATCGCATGCCGTCACTATGGCGCCGTTTGCAACAAGATAGCGGGCGACAGCCATATTGCTGATTCCCAACCCAATAAGGGCTACGTGTTTGCCTTCCCACCGCATCGCTTCACCGCCCTGTTCCGTCTTCCTTTACAACATATAACCGGGAGCCGCGTGCACCTCTCCTACCAAATCCTGGTTGGCGAGCAACTGCAACGCAACTTGTTTAAAACGTTCCGGCCCTGCCGATACATACACCTTGTTGCGACCACTGCCGGTCTCATTGCAAAGTCGCAACTCGGTAAGCTTCTCGGCTACTTGCATTACGACGGCCTTCGCCGGATCAATGAGGCGTACTGGCCCGGCAACACTCCGGATAACCTCATAAATGAGCGGATAATGCGTACATCCCAGTATTATGCAATCAACGCCGGCTTTGAGCAATGGTTCAAGATATTCTTCTACCGCCGCAACCAAGGTCTGTCCCGAACGGCATCCTGCTTCAATCAGCGGAACCAAGCGCGGACAAGCCTGTGACGCCAACACGGCCTGAGGTTCGAGAGCGCGCAAAAAGGACGCATGCGCCCTGCTGCGCACGGTACCCACAGTGGCCATCAGTCCGATACGACCGTTCTTAGTGAGAGTCAGCGCTGCTCGTACAGCTGGTTCAATCATCCCCAGCAAAGGCAGGTCGGTTTCGGCGACCAACTGAGGCAAAGCTAGAGCTGATGATGTATTGCATGCCGCGATGACGAGCTTAACGCCTTGGGCGCTAAGAAACCCGATGATTTTTTGCGAAAACTTGATGATGTCACCGGCAGGACGATCTCCATAAGGTACGTGCGCCGTGTCGCCATAGTAGATAACACGTTCATGCGGCAACAGCGTCTGTAGGGCGTTCCATACCGTTAACCCTCCCACCCCGGAATCGTATATTCCGATAGGTGCTGTGCGATCCGAATTAATGCCGACCACCCCGGTATGTTACCAGTGTTCCCATTATACGGCAAAAAGGCCCGCTTGTGCACCCGGCGCGATGAATCGGCATCGCTGTGCCGGCCGACTGCACGACAGAAAAGGCAATTTACGGTAACATACCGCTCTGTAACCGTTCCGCTCTTACTTCCGCCTCTGAGTATGCTACATACACTCCATGCGTAAGCGTGCTAAAGGCTGCGTCATCAGCAATGGCCGCAGCAGCAGAAGCCGGCGGCGGTTCCACAATGGACAGGTACGTGCCGGACTCGGTGGTTATTTCTTTCCAGGCGGCGTCGAGTTCATAAGAGCGTTCCGACTGGATCGGCGCGTTTTGCTCGTGGAAGCGTACGATGCCATTGTAAATACCCAGTGCGGCCTGTCTCTGAAAATGAGGATCGGCTAATTTGGCTTCCTCTTCCGGATGACTTAAGAAAGCCACCTCTACCAGAACGGCCGGTACTGCCGACTCGCGTAAAACGAGTAGGTTTTGCTGTTTTATCCCGCGATCCAAAGTGCCGATGGCTGCAACCAATTCCTGTTGGATGCACTCTGCTAATAACCGACTTTCATCCATAGTATTCCAATACAAGGTTTCTGTTCCGTTGGCCGATTGTCCGCTCAATGTCGAGTTGGCATGGACGCTGACGAAAACATCCGGATCGAAAGACTTGCTGAGAACGGGTCGCTGACTTAAGAAAAGGTGACTGTCCGTCGTACGTGTTAGATAAACATGAGCGTCGGCCTGGCTCAACAATCGACCCAACTCTGTGGCGATAGCCAAGTTGACATCAGCTTCTCTCACGCCGAAGGTGCGGCCTACGGCGCCGGGATCGGACCCACCGTGACCGGCATCGACAACGATGCGAGAGCCGACAAGAGTCGGCGCCTCTATCAGCACGCCTACTCGCCCCAGACCTAATTCCACAAAATGAGCCCGATGACGATCCTGGATATTTGCCACAATGCGAAACGTATCCGGCTGGAATTGCGCCGCCCTTAACGATCGTACAAACCCCTGCTCAAACCGTACTTCCCCAAAATAGTGCGGCGTCCAGGTATTCTCCAGATCGATCACCAATCGATTCGGCTGTTGCAGGGTAAAGATATTGCCCATAAGGCGCCCTGTCCCTTCGATGATGATCATCTGGCGACCGGCATCCAAATTGACTAGGCTGATCTGATTCACCTGCGAATGAAGGGCAAATGTCAGCCTCTCTTCAGAAATGACGAATGGTATGGTGACCGCGCCGACCATATCTAAGACAATGCGGGTAGTCGACGCATCGAACTGACTGACCCGCACGGATTTAACGGGACCCGTATCTACTTCGACATGCCGTGCTTCACCGGACAGTTGAGTGTTCGGAAGATCAATAACCCAACGATCGGGGTCACTTAGCCGGTAAGTGTGATACGGCGTATTTGCAGGTAGGTCGAGCGCTAAATGACCGCCTAGCGGCATTGCCGTGAAGTCCACCTGATTGAGCACCCTGCTTAGCCGAATGATGACACCGTCCGGGTGACCCTCGACCTGGTAGGACACGGCGTAATTCAGATCTAAAACAACTCGCCCCTTCCCCTGATACGGCGCAACGCGTATGCGGTTGACGTTATCGAAAGCCAGTGCCCACGGTTCCAAACCCGAATTGGGCATATACCCTTCGATATCGATTACCAACCGATCGGGAGCAGGTAGATAACCCACTGTAAGCTGCTCTTCCTTGATGCCTGCGAGCACAAATAACGGCGCACCGGCTTCCGGCGCCGCATACATCGTCAGCGACTGATTATCCTGTCCGGGCCAGATGCGCTCCAGCGGAACGTCCGAGAATCTGTCCATGATGTTGGGCGGTTCCGGCACCGGCGGTTCCGTTACCGCTTCCGCCGCTACTGTAGTAGCTTCAATCGTTTCCTGCACCGCTGCAGCGGCACCTGCATCGGCAACAGCTTGTGTTGCCGGTGTGGTTGTAACAGATGGAGCGGTACCTGTAACGGCGACCTTGCTTGTTGGTAGCGGTAGAGGAACGGGATCGGCCGGTCGTGGGGGTATGACCGGATGCATATTATTTAATGCGGCAAGTTTACTGCCTGGTGGATACTCGAGCACTATGGGCTGCGGCGGCGCCGGTACATCTACCGGTATTTTGGTTTCCCCGACCTCCTGCGTACGTGTACTTAAGTGTAAGGCCGTGCTCGTTTGGTCCCAAGAGACACGCAGGCTAAGAATGTCCGCCACGAAGTTAATTGGGACAAACAGTACGCCAAGGTGCGTTACGGCTTTGGCGTTCATGGCATACTCCGCGCCATTCACCATCGCATTGCTGCTTTCGGCTTGCACGACAACATCATAGTGACTGTAACGGAAGTGGACGCTTTGACTGCTTTGCGCAACGATCTCTGCTCCCGTATGTCGCAATAAGTCGACAGGTACGAGCAGATTGCCGCCTCTGGCTAAAGGCTCGGCTACTCCTGTAATTTGAGTTGGGCCCATGAACAGGGAAATACCTGCCGCATGCGCAGTAATACCAACCATAAATAGTAAGTATAATAGTATGATCATGGCTTTTTTCGTTCTGCACACTTGGCCTCACCTGCCCGTCATTCAGGCGCCAAACGCCATAACCTGCGTTAATCGTGATATGCCAAGTGTTTTCGACATGGTTGGTCCAACGTCCTCCATTGCTGACCTGATTTCCTGCAGATAGGCCTGAATTGGTAATGAACGCGAAAAAGCGAGCGCTATAGCCCTCGCTTTTTCTTGCCATATGGGAAATATCGCAGTTAAATGCTACACGACGGTTTGCGGTTTATTTTCTTCCGGCAGAAACCCCTCAACTTGCTCTACTTTCAAGCTGCGACGCCAGAAGAAAATGGCCAAACCAATTATGAACGGTAATAGAGGCAGGATATAAAGCGGCCATGTGGTGGCGTTTACGCTGCGAATGTCCCGCTCGCTGCCCGGAATGACATTACCTTCACTATCTACAAACCGCATTTGGTATAAGCCTTTGGCTTCAAGCTCAATCTTAAACGCCTCAAATGTGGGTGCCGAATCCGGATAATTGGGATCGGGTTCCCATTCCACAATTTTGTAGCCCAAGGCATAACCAGGTGTCTGTTCTACATAGAAAGGCTTGCGCTCAATCTCCTCAATGACCTTCCCGTCTTTGAGGATCTGAGCTTTGGCGGCGACGATTTCCTCGGTGTGCACCCACGCCCAAGCGCTCTTGGTACCCAACCCCTCCAGAGGCTTATGCAAACTGGCCATTTTCACGTAAGCGTACTGGTTGAACTCCTCTTCGTGGAATGGCTTGAGATAGAACACACGCCGGCCTTCCAGGTATAACACCTGCGACTTGTCGTTCGATAACACCGGCCGCGTCCACTTGCTTTCCGGAATGATTTGGAATCCGACGCCTTGCCGCCGTGACTCAAACACCACCAGATTCTTCTCGCTGTGCTCAACAATCGTGCCGTCGGGACTCTTAACCCGGATTTTATACTGCCCTGCCGGCAGGTCGAAGACAAATGCCTGTACCGGCGATGTTACATAGAGTTTAGGCGGTGTCGGTTGCTCCGGTATTGGTGGAATCTCTTCCGGCTTTGCATACACGCCTGTCTCTTGTACACGCTTCAGCAGCTTATCCATGGTGGCTTGCCATGCGGCTTGCTCATCGTAGTATGCGGAAACGGCATCCCAGTAATCGTTCGTCAACTGATTGTAGCGCTCAAACTCCAAGATTGCGTCGGCGCCTACGACCAACTGCACCCTACCGTCGTATCCATCGGGATAACTGTAGACGTAGTCCGTCTTTTCGACGGTTTTAACGACTTTACCACCCTGAAGTATTTCAAGCGTACCCGGAACCTCTTCTTTAAAACCGAACCAGTCGGCCATATACTCGCGAGTGATATCCCAATAGTACACTTCGGACCGCAGGCTGTTGAGGATGTTGGTCTCGTTGGCCATCAAATAGATGGTTGATGCCTGGCGAGGTGCGAATGTACCGCCGTACTCGCTCCCGGTCCACGGACTTAAGCTGTATACAAACTGTACCTCTTTATCAGGCTGGCCCTGACCCTTCTTTACCTCTTCCGGTACTTGCGTGGTTTGCGCTACACGCGGCTCTACTTCCGCAGCCCAGGCCATACCTGTAACCAGAACAAGCATGAGAACTAGGGCGATCGATACTCGTCTCAACTTCATTACCTCTTCGCCCCCCTGCGCTCAAACGTGATTATTGCCAGAGCAATTAATATGGCTGAATAAATGGCGGATGATATGATGCTGAGCAGGTATTGTCCCAGACTACCTACACTGACGGCAACCATACCCCGCACAAAGTAGGCGATCGGGGAAATCCACTGAATGACCAAATTAATGTTGTCGAGAACCAAACGCGTGTATATCAGCGCTGTGGACATATTTGTTCCGGATATGCCCATGATGACGCTGTGCGCCGCCCAGAAGATCAGGAAGAACAACACCAAAGCGAGGAATGAGACTACGCCTACGATTGTTTTCTTAGCCAAGGTGGACAAAAAGATACCGAAGGCCACCATCGATGAGGCTAAGAAAACCGATAGAAAGAGTAATCCTAGAAACTGTGCCGTAAAACCAAAGTTCGTGATCTGCGAGATGAGGAAGAAATAGATGATGCTAAAGCCTAAAACCACACCGAACGTCAGGATCTGCTGGAGATACTTACCGATCACATAAGAGAATGAGTCTACGGGTCCGTAGAACAGCACCTCCATAGTGCCCTGTTCGCGCTCGCGTGAAATGGAGATAGCCGAACAGAGACCCAAATAGGTGGATGCCAGGAACACCGTAACCAAAAACGGCCACGAGATGGGGTTCTGGATCGCCTCTATACCATTATTGACTACGTTCATAATGGATACACGTATTGATGCATATGAGGTAATTAAAAAGATGATCGTCAGAACCACATACAGACCTATGCCGTATAGAGTCGATTTCAGTTCACGCTTTGCGGTGACTTTGACCGCGTTCATGCGGTAGGAGACGCTCATGCCACGCCCTCCTTCGCTAAGAGCGAAATATTCTTTTCAGTAATCGTAACAAAAGCTTCTTCCAAGCTCATTTCGTGCCGCCGCATTTCAACAACGACGTTACCGGTAGCTGCGATGGCTCGGACAATATCCGGACGCACATCGCGCTCCGTACTTGTTTTTATCACATACTGCTTCTCGTCGGCATCTACGCTTATTACGCCGTTAATCCCCTGAATGGCTTTCGTAACGGCTTCGTTAGGCGCATCGATCTCAATATGCAGTTCTACTTCATCCTCAAGACGTCGCCTGAGGTTTTCCATGGTATCTTCCGCTACCAATCGTCCGCGATTGAGAATACCAATGCGGTTACATGTTCTCTCAATTTCCGAGAGGATGTGGGACGAAATAAGGAAGGTTCGACCATTGCGGTTCTCCTCCATGATGATATCCCGGATCTCTTTGACGCCGTACGGATCGAGTGACGAAACCGGTTCGTCGAGAATGAGAATTTCAGGATCGTGCAAAAGCGCTCTGGCCATGCCGAACTTCTGCTTCATACCTTTGGAGTATCCGCCCAACAGTTCGTGTTTGCGATTATCTAAGTTGACCAGACCAAGCACATGCGTAATGCGCTTATCAATGTCGTCAACCTGATAGAGCTCTCCAAAGAAACGCAGACACTCGTAGGCGGTGAGGTCTTCATAGAGATACTGAAATTCTGATAGCACCCCGATACGCCGTTTGATGTTAAAATAATCTTCTTGCAGTTCCTTTCCGAAGATCTTCACTTTCCCTTCGGTAGGTTTCAGCAGACCAAGGATCATCATTGCGGTTGTGGTCTTACCGGCGCCATTCGGGCCAAGGAAGCCGTAGATCTCACCTTTTTCAACATGGATGTTGAGGTTGTCCACCGCAACCAGTTGGCCAAACCGTTTGGTAAGTCCCTCTGTTTGAATCATTGCCGCTACCCCTCCTTAAGACTCGTTGAACGGACATGCTACTCCGAAACCGCATACGGCCTGCACAGGTAGGTACCCCAAGACAAGGATACCCCCGGGAATGCATGCCATAGGGTTTCGCGTATGGCATCAAAACCTGCTTTACAGTCCGGTTATGGATGTTCTATTTCAGAACAGCATTGCCTTTAACCCTTTATTCGTCGTTACTTCCTCTATCCCTTTCTGTAGTGAGTGGTACCTATGACAAGAATAGGATTCTTATCCATTGTAATAGCTGGGCATTAATAGGCCTGTATCGGTCCAACGGTATTTTGTTTATATTATAGCAGTGCTCGGTTATAAATGTGTGACATAAGCTTTAAACTCTTTTTCCTCAGTATCCTAATTCTAGATGAAGAATAATGTTGTCACAACAGTACGGTTTTGCGGCCCGGATTGCATTTACTTCAGCGTTTCCGCTATATGCCACCGCGTAATGGTTACGCCCGGATCTGCGTCTCGCAGTACGTAAACGAATGAGTCGTACTGTCTGAACCAACCGTTCTTGAGTCTGTAATAACCTACCGTCGTCTTGCTCGCATTCAATAATAGAAACTCTACGTCGTCATCCTCGCCTATTGAGCTGAGGGGCTCATTGATCAAATGCAAATCACCGACCTTGCTATACCCAATCGTATATGTAACGCTGAGATCATAAGGCCAAGTAGTGAACTCGGTCACCTGGCGGCCTTGCATGTCGTATGCTTGTAATACGGCTTGGTTATAAAAATACGCCATACCATCCTCACCAATAAAATGATATTGGGGGAATCGGCTCCACGTATAACCGACCACATCATAGACGTACGATGTTAAAACGAGAGCCTTCAGTAATATACATTCGCCTGAAGGCGATACGTCCATGGAGTCGACAAGTTTTTTTATGTCGTCAGGGATGCGGATGTCTGTGGCACGCTCGCCGTCGAATATGGTCACGACGCCGCTTTGTTTGCTCAGCAAGTATAAAATCTCGCCACGACATTTCACCATGTCGTACGCAGTATCCAGCGGATAGTCGCGCAACGTATTTCCCGTACTCCCATCGTGTAAGAACAAAAACGTACTCCGCAATATGGCGATCCGATTGTATGAGCAGACGTCCCATGTGGAAATTTGCGTTTCGCTAATGTCCGGGATATGGATTTCCGCTATCTTTAACGGCGTCAGGTGAATTGGGCGAAATTCGTCCATGTTGCCTTCCGAGCGCGCATATTGCGTCAGCAGCAACACTATCAGCAGGGACAATATACATGTCTTTCCATGACGCACGCCTTCCCATCCATGATGTACCCATCGCCATTTGTTCGTCGGAGCGAGACGGTATCCTTCGCCGCCCCAAGATAGAAAAAACCACACGTGCGGTACGCCGTGTGGTTGAATGATATTTTGCTCTTTGGTGGAGGCGGCGGGGAGTCGCACCCCGCGTCCGACCTGGAACCAACAGTATTTTCTCCGGGTGCATCTCTTCATTTGCATTCGCCGCCCTATGCGCTGAAGAGCAAGCTCACAGGGCAACTATCTCGTCAGGTGTCGATCCTCCCTCCGAGAATCAGGAGGAGACCGAGCCTGTTATGGTGACGCCCTTGCCCAGATCACAGGCCCATCTTGGGTAGGACGGCAGCCTAATTAGGCTGCGAGTGCGTATTGATTATTGGCACTTATTGTTATTTTGCCGCTGTTTAACGAGACCGCGACCATCTCGACCCGCTTATACTGCCTGAACGCAAGCCGTCGAGCCTACTCGCCCCCAAGCCTAACCATCGTACTGTTTATTTTTTACCGCTCTTCTGACATTCCGGTCCGCTTCGCGTTTAGCGATGTCGTCGCGTTTATCCCAATGCTTTTTACCTCGAGCCACCGCTAACTCTACTTTAGCATGCCCGCGAGGAGAAAAATAGACCGAAAGCGGCACCAATGTGAGCCCCTGCTCCTTGGTTTTTCCAATGAGCCGACGGATTTCGCCCCGGTGTAAAAGTAACTTGCGCGGACGCACCGGGTCGTGATTCCAACGATTGCCATGGTCATACTGGGCTACATGCATATTGTATAGTATGACTTCGCCACTTTCTACACGCGCAAAACTATCACGCAAATTCACCTTGCCGGCTCGCATGGACTTCACCTCGGTGCCGCGCAACGCGATACCTGCTTCTAAAGTCTCTTCAACGTGATAATCATGGCGTGCCTTACGATTGGTAGCTGCGAAGCGCTGCGCTTCAACGCGTTTGTCAGCCAACCGCAGCACCCCCTCAATATTATATCATAGCAGCCATCAGCAGAAAAGGACCCGCGCGGGGTCCTCGAAATCGACACGCTGTCCGTTATTACACGATTATGGCCAGAACCATCGAGAGGACCATGAAGCCGATCGCCAAATAGCGAGTAGCCTTCTCCAGCGTTTCATCGAAACCCTTCGCATGATCAAAAAACATTTGAGCACTGCCGCCGATGGCTCCCATGCCTTCAGCCGTGCTTTTCTGCATGAGTACGACTAAGATGAGGGCAATAGATACAAAAAACTGGACGATACCAAGAAAGGTGAACACTAGCGCACACTCCCCCTCAATCAAGTTACACCGCTGCCTGCTAAGTAAATACAACGTGCGCTCTATTTTAGCACAGCCCCAAGCTATGTACAACACGCACTTTTGCTTTAGGCCTGCGCGGCGTCTCTGCGCAGGGAGAGCCCGCATGAGTCAATGCAGGCTCTCCGCTTTAATATTCTACACTACTTACTAATATTGTAGAAGGCGCTCTTGCCCGGATAAAGCGCGATCTCGTCCAGCATCTCCTCAATGCGGAGCAACTGGTTGTACTTGGCGACCCGATCGGTCCGAGACGGTGCACCAGTTTTGATCTGGCCGGCGTTGGTCGCTACGGCGATATCGGCAATGGTGGTATCTTCGGTCTCTCCGGAACGATGGGAGATTACCGCGGTATAACCTGCTCGCTTGGCCATCTCGATGGCATCCAGAGTCTCTGTAAGCGAACCGATTTGGTTAACTTTCACCAAAATGGCGTTGGCCGTATGTGAAGCAATTCCTCTGGAAAGACGCTCTACATTGGTTACAAAAAGGTCGTCGCCTACGAGCTGTACCTTGCCGCCCAACTTGGCGGTGAGTTCCTGCCAACCTTCCCATTCATCTTCAGAAAGAGGATCCTCAATGGACACGATGGGATACTTACTCACCAGATCCGCGTAGTAAGCGATCATCTCGTCGGTATTCTTTTTAACTCCTTCACCTTCAAGCACGTACAGACCGTCCTTGAACATCTCGGTTGAAGCTACGTCGAGTGCCAAGGCAATATCCTTACCTGGTTCGAATCCGGCTACCTGAATTGCATCTACGATTACGTCGAGCGCTTGCTGATTTGAACCCAGGTTCGGAGCAAAACCGCCCTCATCGCCGACAGCCGTGTTCAGACCCTGCTTCTGCAGTACCTTCTTTAGTGAATGGAAAACCTGTGCGCCCCAACGCAAGGCCTCGGCGAAAGTATGAGCGCCTACCGGCATGATCATAAACTCTTGAATGTCTACGTTATTGTCGGCATGCTCACCGCCGTTAAGAATGTTCATCATGGGTACGGGAAGGGTTTTGGCATTTACGCCGCCTAAGTACTGATACAGCGGTAGACCACTGGAAAACGCCGCTGCCTTGGCCACAGCCAAAGATACGCCAAGGATGGCGTTGGCGCCCAGCTTGGCTTTATTTGGCGTGCCATCCAACTCACGCATGACTTTGTCAATCATGACCTGATCCCTAGCATCATACCCCAGCAGTTCCGGAGCGATCACATTATTGACGTTCTCGACGGCCTTGCGTACGCCGCGTCCTAAGTATCGCGCCGGCTCATTATCGCGCAACTCAACAGCTTCAAAAGCTCCAGTTGATGCGCCTGAAGGGACTGCCGCGCTACCGACGCTGCCGTCCGCCAGTAATACGTCGACCTCAACCGTCGGATTACCGCGTGAATCCAAGATCTCTCTGCCTATAATCTGTTCAATTGTAGTCATGCCAGGTCTCTCCTTAGTGTGATGTGTAATATGAGCTTAACACTGCTTGTCCGAGGTAGACAGTCTTACACTTTCTCCCTGCCCGATGCTATGTAATCCGGCGCAAAACACACGCCGTCGTGCGGCAGCGGCCCTGCGCCGTCCGATTACGGCGTGACGGCCTACTCGGCGACGATTAGACTCTTACCTTCCATCTGCGGCGGAACGGGCAATTCGAGCAACTCCAACAAGGTGGGCGCAACATCCGCAAGTATCCCCGGACGCAACTTCGCTTTTTTCCACTGCTCCGATACCAAAATGCAAGGCACCGGATTGAGCGAATGGAATGTGTGCGGGCCGCCGGTGGCGTAGTCGACCATCTGATCCGAGTTGCCGTGATCGGCAGTGACAATGGCCTGACCGCCTTTAGCCAGCAAGGCGTCCACTACCCGCCCAACGCATGTATCAACCGTCTCCACCGCCTTTATGGCCGCTTCCATAATACCAGTATGCCCTACCATATCGCAATTAGCGTAGTTCAATATGATCACTTCGTAATAATCACGCGCAATCTCCGCCAAAACGCGTTCAGTAACCTCGTAGGCGCTCATCTCCGGTTTCAGATCGTATGTGGCCACCTTTGGCGAGGGAATTAGCACTTGATCTTCTCCTGGGAACGGTACTTCCTGTCCCCCGTTAAAGAAGTAGGTGACATGAGCGTATTTTTCAGTTTCGGCAATACGCAGCTGACGCCAACCTTGCTTGGAGATGTATTCGCCGAAGGTGTTCGTCAGATCCACAGCTTCCACCGCATACGGGAAGGTAAATGTTTCGTCGTATTTGGTCAGGGATGCAAAGTAGACGGACGGGCGCTTCCGCTCGGTCGCAAATTCGGCAAAATCCGGTTCCGTAAAAGCCCTGGTGATTTGCCGGGCTCGGTCCGCGCGGAAGTTGAAGAAGAACACCACATCGCCGTCTTCAATGGTTGCCACCGGTTTTCCTACCGCATCGGTGATCACTGTCGGTACGACAAACTCGTCGGTCTCTGCGCGGTCGTATGCGGCTTGCATAGCGGCCGGACCGCTGGACGCCGTTAAACCTACACCCTCAACCATCGCCTCGTAGGCTTTCTTTGTGCGATCCCAACGGTTATCCCGATCCATGGCATAATACCGACCAGAAACAGATGCGATGCTCACATTCCCCATCTGTTTCGCGACGGTTTCCAACTCGGTGATGTAATCAATGCCACTGGTAGGCGGTACATCGCGACCATCCGTAAAGGCATGGACAAAACAGTGTGGAACACCGCGCTCCTTAGCCATTTGCAACAGCGTGAACAGGTGTTTACTGTGACTGTGCACGCCGCCATGCGACACCAGGCCGATGAAATGTAGCCGGCCGGTACCTTTTACCGCCTGGTCTATGGCCTCTTGCAGTACTTGGTTTTGGGCCAACTTTCCGCTCTCAGCCTCTTTCAAGATGCGCAGCATGTATTGATAGACAACCCTACCTGCGCCCAAGTTCAGATGACCGACGTTTGAATCCCCCATCTGACCGGTCATCAAACCGACCGCTTCACCGCACGCATTCAGTTGCGTCCAAGGATACTGCGCGAACAAAGCATCAATATTCGGCTTCCTGGCGGCAGCAACGGCATTTCCATCGGCCCGCGGATTAAGACCGAAGCCATCCATAATAATCAGGGCGACAGGCCCTTTCTGTAATGTCAATGAAAGGTCTCTCCTTCATTACGTTTGCACGTATACTACGGCGTAGTGACCAAATAAGCGTCTGCCTGCCGTTGGCTACTTGTATTTTACAATTTGCGCAAACGAGGAGGCATCTAGGCTGGCGCCGCCGACAAGAGCTCCGTCAATCGTTTCGCGTGCCATGAACTCCTGAATGTTGTTGGGCTTCACGCTGCCACCGTATTGAATGCGCGTGGCATCAGCTTGATCTCGACCAAACATCACACCCAGCGTCCGTCGAATCAGACTGATGACGGTTTCCGCATCATCGGCAGTCGCGTTGTGGCCCGTGCCGATAGCCCATACCGGCTCATAGGCGATAACCAATTTCTCCAGCGGAGCCTCTATTCCGACCAAGCCTTGCTCCACCTGAATGCGTACGACATCCTCCGTTTCGCCGGCTTGGCGCTGCTCCAGCGTTTCGCCGACGCAGACGATGACGCCCAGATTGTGGGCCAGCGCCGCTTTTACCTTCTTATTCACGGTGACGTCGGTTTCACCGAAGTACTGCCGCCGCTCCGAGTGCCCTATAATCACATAATCAACACCTAAATCAGCCAGCATCGGCGGAGCAATTTGGCTGGTATAGGCGCCTTCATTCTCCCAATAGACATCCTGCGCACCCAACTTGATGCCGGAGCCTTTGAGGGCTTCTCCTACTGCATGTAATGCCGTGAACGGTGGACATACGGCTACTTCCACATCCTCCATGTCATCCAGCATCACCCTCAGTTGCTTCACTAATCGCACCGCCTCAGGAACCGTCTTGTACATCTTCCAGTTCCCGGCTATAAAAGGTTTACGCATCGTGCTCTCCCCTCTGCCGCCGGTCATTTTGCAAACGGCCGGCCTTTGTACGTTCCGAGCAGACTATTGCTCGAACATAGTCCTTTACTTTTCCGTTAGGGCAGCTACGCCCGGCAGCGTTTTTCCCTCAAGGAACTCCAGGCTCGCTCCGCCGCCGGTGCTTACATGGCTCATCTGATCGGCAAGGTTGAATAACTCAACAGCTGAGGCCGAATCTCCGCCACCGATAATCGTCGTACCGCCGCATGCCGCCATAGCCTCTGCAACAGCCTTTGTACCGTTGGCGAAAGCCTCCATCTCAAATACGCCCATGGGACCATTCCAAATGACCGTCTTGGCCTTGGCGATAGCTGCGGAGAATATCTCGCGACTATGCGGACCGATATCCAAAGCCTGCCAATCTGCAGGTATTTGATCAATCGAGACTACCCGGGTAGCCGCATCCGGAGCAAAGCGATCAGCGATAACGGCATCTACAGGTAAAAGAAGTTCAACGCCGCCGTCTTTCGCCTTGGATACTTGCTCGGCGGCAAACTGAATACGCTCGGCATCCAATAACGATTGCCCTATTTCATAGCCTTGCGACTTGAGAAATGTCCATGCCATGCCACCGCCGATAATCAGAACGTCGACTTTGGCGAGCAGGTTATTAATCACGCCGATTTTATCAGCCACTTTGGCTCCACCCAAAATAGCAACAAAAGGACGTTCTGGGTTGTCGAGCGCTTTTCCCAGAACCTCCAACTCTTTTTGCAGCAGACGTCCGGCTGCAGCGGGCAGATAGCGTGCTACGCCTTCAGTGCTGGCATGGGCACGGTGCGCCGCGCCGAATGCGTCGTTCACGTAGACGTCGCCCAGCCCGGCCAACGCTTGGGCAAAAGCCGCGTCGTTTTTTTCTTCCTCCGGATAGAAACGCACGTTCTCAAGCATAAGTATTTCGCCGGGTTTTAACGCTCTTACGGCCTTTTCCACCTCAGGACCAATGCAATCATTCACTTTTTGCACCGGTTTACCGATCAACTCGGCTAATCGCCGCGCCACCGGGTCTAATCGTAGACTCTCGGTCACACCTTTTGGTCTGCCCAGGTGTGACATCAGAATCAATGCGGCGCCTTTGGCCAACAAATCGTTCAGCGTCGGCAACGAAGCGCGGATGCGCGTATTATCAGAGGTTACGCCGCTCTTATCTAAAGGCACGTTATAATCCACTCGGATAAGCACCCGTTTGCCTCGCACATCAAGATCATTGATCGTCAGTTTGGCCACTTGTCTTGCCTCCTAACTTTAAAAAGCCGGGCAAGCGCCTGCCCGCCCGGCGAATATGACGTATGCCGCTTATGCTTTGCCGTCCATGTACTTGATGAGGTCGATGACCCGTACGGAATACGCCCACTCGTTGTCGTACCAGGCAATGATTTTGGCGAAGTTGCCGTCCATTACGAGGGTGCTTTGGGCATCAACGATGGCAGAGTGCGAATCGCCTTTGTAGTCCATCGATACCAACGGCTCGTCGGAAACCGCCAAAATGCCTTGGAGCGAGCTGTCGGCAGCTTCTTTAAAGGCTGCGTTGATTTCTTCAGCGGTGACGCTCTTATTCAGCTCTACAACGAGGTCCACCATCGATACATCTGGTGTTGGTACACGCATGGAGAAACCGTCAAGCTTACCTTTAAGCTCCGGCAGCACCAAGCCGACGGCGACGGCCGCTCCGGTGGTGGTGGGAATGATGGATAGCGCGGCGGCGCGGGCACGGCGCAGATCCTCATGCGGTAGATCCAGAATGCGCTGATCGTTGGTGTAGGAGTGTACGGTAGTCATTAATCCCCGCTTGATGCCGAAGGTATCGTTAAGAACCTTTGCTACGGGAGCCAAACAGTTCGTGGTGCAGGAAGCGTTGGACACGACATCATGCTCGGACGCGACATATTTATCTTCATTAACGCCCATGACGATGGTGATGTCTTCCTGTTTGGCCGGAGCGGTAATAATGACCTTTTTGGCGCCGGCATTCAAGTGCAGGGCGGCTTTATCACGGCTGCGGAAGAAGCCGGTGGACTCTACGACATAATCGACGCCGAGTTCCTTCCACGGCAGCAGTTCGGGATTCCGCTCGGCAAGGACCTTGATCTTCTTGCCGTTTACGATAATACTATCTTCGCCTACCTCTACTTCACCGGAAAACCGACCATGTACGGAATCGTACTTCAGCAAGTGCGCCAAGGTTTTAGCGTCTGTAAGGTCGTTCACAGCGACGAACTCTATATCGGGATCGTTGTAGTAAGCGCGAAATACGTTGCGTCCGATTCTACCAAAGCCGTTAATACCAACACGAATAGCCATGTAATATTCTCTCCTTCAAAGATAAAGATGGGATTTGGCCGCAAGCCTCTCTCGCCTAGGACTAAGGTTGAGGGCTATATGGCCCGTTTTTGGTTGAAGCGTTATTATCGCTATATGGCTAAAGCCGCCGTACGACGGCCACAGACCCATGGGCGTCTATACCTGCTTGCCTAAGATGGCCAACATCCGTCTTGCCGCGGCTTCGTCCGTTATGTAGTAGTGTTGATGACCGGTTGACAAGACAGCCAGAGCCGCTTCCGCTTTGGAACGACCTCCCCCGACGGCAATTACCAACTCCGCCGCTTCCAAGTCCTCCAAACGTAAACCTACGCTGCGAGTAGTATATACGATCCTACCGTCTCTAGTAAAATAATATCCCAGAGCTTCGCCCACTGCGTTTTCCTGCTGTAATAATTGCATAAATTGCGGTGCAAGTCCACGCCTTCTGGCCATATCTTCCGCATTTCCTATGCCGTGCAATACAACGCGTGCAGTGCGGATGATATCCAACAACTGCTTAATGTTAGGATCGACGGCGATGGACGCCAACGCCTCTTCTCCCAACCCGTCGGGGACATGCAATAGGCGATACCTGCCGCCTAAGCGTTCAGCAATGCGTGCAGCCACACTGTTGGCTTGTAACTCTACCTCTTCTCCCAGTCCGCCTCGTGCCGGCACGACGAGCAAGTCGCGTTCCGTATGATGGGAGGGGAGACTGTTTGCAACCTCTGCCAATGTAGTTCCGCCGGTAACCGCCAACACGTCGTGGTCGTTCAACACCGCGTTAAGCACCCGCGCGGTTGCTCTGGCCAGCCCTCTTTTGACGGTTTCATCTTGATCCGAATCGCCTGGAACCACGATTACCTTCCTCAAATGCAACCGCCTTGCCAATGCATGCTCCAACTCAGTGAGACCGTGCAACTTCCTAATCGTCTCTTCTAATCCGGACAACGCTTTAACGCCGAAGTCCGTAACCATCATGCCTGCCGGCTCCGACTTCAACATGCCTGCTTCTCGCAGGAAATCTATCTCTTTACGCACCATCCGCTCAGGCCAACCCAAACGTGCCGCTAATGCACGCCGCCCAACCGGCTGCAGGAAGTAAACATTTTGTAACACCATATAGCGATGTTCGATAATCTCCACTATCTCAGGCGCTATTTGGCGCAGAATCTGCAAACGCTCCATGACACCTCAGCTCCCAACATCCGGTGCTTAAAGACGCTCCCTAATGGGATGTTGGCCGTCCCGCCATTATCGTATGCGTCCCACCCGGGACAGATTAACACGAACGGATGGGAAATTCTACCTATGGGCTACTAGCTCCTGCTGCTCTGTGAAATTCGTAACCTATCCTACGCAAAGCCTATGTTAAATGACAGCGTTATGTCAAGCAAGTAATGCGGCCAAGTATGCGTTTTTTGGCTTACTCTGACTCCGCATCAGCATCAAAGCCGAGTTCGGTTGCCCTAGCCTGTAACTTACGCAGGCGATAGTTCACAGCCGATTTGGATATGGGGGGAGTTAATCCGGCTCCCAACTCCGTAAGACTGGCATAAGGCATCTCTATGCGAGCACGTGCTACGGCACGCAAACGGTACGG
>DUQB01000027.1 GCA_012838035.1 Bacillota bacterium
CCAGGGTTGCTGCGCGATATGCCATTCACGTAATACAATAGGATCCGGTAAGCCTCTTTCCGCCAGGTATCGTCTGTACTCGACCGTCTCGTACGGGTTACCGTACCCCCTGGGAGCATACCCCTGAAAACCCAGCTGATAAGCGTCAACCACGCCCGCATGCCACTTGCCGAAGTAGGCGGCGACATAGTCATTGGCTCGCAAATAATGGTTAAACGGCTGGTAATACGGATAAAACATGTTGCGCACGCGCACTTCGTCATTGGTAGTTACGCCGTGGTTATGCGGCAGAACGCCGGTCATCATAGAAGCGCGTGCCGGCGCGCAAAGCGGCAACACCGTCCGGGCCTGTTCAAATACGATTCCCTCGGCAGCCAGACGCTCAAACGCGGCTAATACAGGTTTCGGTCCGTCGGTGGACGTGTATTGCCGCCATGGTACATGATCCTGCACCAACCACACGATGTTGGGCAATCGCTCGGCGGCCACAGCATGTTCTCCGGGCCAACCGGTGACCAATATAAATGTCAGAAGTGACGTCAAAGGCACCGAACGATAACGCACCAACGTATTACAAATGTATTTCAGCCAAGCGGCCATCTTCTGATACACCTTCTCTGCTATTAAGTTTTCAGCTGAACGCAGTAGGGTGTTGCCACGCCGCCTATTGCACGCGTACCGTCAACGCTGCGGTGCGTGCCGGCGGTGTTAGACGCATGAGTCAAATACCGATCCGGCGCCATGCGATCGGCCTTTTGCCGCTCTCCCCACCTGCATGAGATCAATTCTTAGAAATCTTTGGCGACATGCAATATGAGGGTACAGATTAGCATTCTCTCCTTTGGAGCGATCACCTGCCTCTTCGCTAACCGTTTCGCAGAAATATGAGGCGCAAGTGTTACTGCCAGGTCATTACAGAGTTTACGCTCATCGTACAACTTATAATTCATATGCTTCGTTATCCGAGCAGAAAGGTCTCTTATTGCTCCGGTCGAATACTTGGCTTGGATAGTAGACTCACACGGAACCGGGCGGCTCCGCTTAGGTTGTACGCCCGCTCTGCCGCTACTCCAAGGCGAGGTGAATGGTAGTGTCCAGATGGACTGTAGTCGTGATTCTCATTATCATCGTGTCGCTAATGGGAGCCTATGTTTCAGCAGCCTCTGCGAGCGATGTGGAAGAAGCAAGAAAGCAACTATATCACCCAGAGTGGATCGTACGGCGTGACGCGGCCTTGTTTCTCGGCACGCAAGGTGAAGCGGCCGGGAACGCACTGACGGATCTGACCGACGTTATGCGTCGTGATGATAATGATGCTGTGCGCAGAGCGGCGGCATCGGCCCTGACCGGCTTGGGAGCAGACGGCACGGCAAGCTTAATCGCCGCTTTAACCAGTGAGGATCGCACACTGCAAGGTATAGCAGCGGACGCCTTGGCAAGCATGGGTTCCGCCGCACGTGATGCCGTTCCGGTCTTAACGGCATTGTTGCCCGACGCCGCATTCGACTTGAAAACGCAGATTATCAGCGCCTTAGAGTCTATCGGCGTTGCTGATCAAGCGGTTGTCGACCAACTCATCGCCGCTTTGAGCGACTCCGGCATAATAGCATGGCAAGCTTGGCGCGTATTGAACGCACTCACTACGGAAGTCGTGCTGGGTGAGCGCCTGGGCGCAGCCTTACAATCTGATTCCACCCGGCTGCAGGTTACGGCAGCCGATTATCTGGGTCGCCTTTCCGACCCCGGTGAGACCGGCATTTCCGCTTTGCTTAAGGCATTGGCGCCGACATACGATCCTGAAGTGCGACAATCTGCCGTACGCACTTTAGGCGCACTGAAAGTAAACGCGGCCCTTGCCCATATCGCCACACTATTGGCCGACGATGATATCGACGTACGGCAAGCCGCGGCGCGAGCGATCGGACAAATAGGTACCAATGACCGCGACGTGATCGTTCGGCTCGTCATGTTGTTAAGCGAGAGCCATGAGCTATTAAGGATTACGGTATCCCGCGCCTTGAGCACTCTGGCGGGCACGGGCGATTACACCATGCTGTTTGACGCTCTCACGCGGGTTGATGATATACGGATACGTAGACAAGCGGCCGAGATCATAGCTCGCGCCGCTGTACCTGCGCATGCGCGCATTCAGGGGTTGCTTACCTTAATAAACGCTCCTGAGGCCGAAGTACGCATCAGCGCCATCAAGGCGTTGGGCGAGCTCGGTCCGGAGGTTCAGGCAGACGCGTCTGTGCGAACCGTCTTGGCCGACCTGGTAGAGCATGAAGATCTAGTATCGGCTTGGCATGCATTCCTGGCGATCAATCGGATCCATCAAGGCGCCCACTACGACATCGTGCCCGCAAGCCCGCGCCGAGAACTATTTGCCGCCGTTGAAACATTGAGCGGCAACAGCAGTGCCATTGTACGGCGGTTATCTACGCAAAAGCTGCTCTCTCTTGCTGATGATGCGCTGGTACATGCGATTACGCAGGCCGCGCAGGATGAAGACGCGGAGATTGCGCTGCGAGCCGTAAACATGTTGGGCATACTGGCAACAGAGTACCCTGCCGCATACAAACCGTTGTTCTTAGCTTTAAGCAGCGCCGATGCGAACATAGCCGGTACGGCGAGAACATACTTCCCCAGTGAGCCTAAAGAGTATTTGGATCTACTGATCAGCAAGTTGACCAATACGGATGAACAAATCCAGGCTACGGCTCATCTGCTGTTGGCAACGCAAGCCCCCGGTTACCTTGAAGAACTGGATAACCTAACCACCCAGCTGGAAGACGAGTTTACCGTCGAAAGGTATTACGATGCCGTATCTCGCACCTGGTACTTCCTCACGCGTGTAAGCCATAGAAACAAACACGGCGAGATCATTCAGCTGAGGCATGCTCACGCCATCAAGCCGGACGGCGAGACGGTAAGGGAGTTCGCCATCCGTACAAACAGCGTACTGGCCTTTAACGCTTCCACCGCATACATCACCCCAATGAATGAACGAAAAGCAACCGGCATCCAGATTATCGACGGCGAGATTGTGCAAGAGCAGGCTAGGAACGCCTATACCCTGGGCATCAAGGCAAACAACGAATTGGTGGCTTATCCGCCGGGCACAACTGCCCGGGAGATTCTGGACGACGGTGCCGTGAACGCATTGGGCGGGTTCATACCGCTGATTATGAACGGCAAACCCGTGTCTACGGACATCTTAAACATCATCGCCAACTCGGCGTAAAAACATCCGCGCCAAGTGATCGCGCAGTTCGACAACTTAGATATCCTGTTTCTCAGCTGTGGCGGTCGCGGGTTTGACGGTGAAGGCATGACGGCACATGATCTAATTCGAGTTCTATCTGCGCTGGGAGTCCGGTTCGCCTACAACTTAGACGGAGGAGGGAGCACATCAACTGTTGTCAAAGGCGAACTGATTACGCAAAAAATTGACAACGGCGGCACGGAAGAACGTCTACGTCCGAATTTCCTGTACTTCAAATAGGACTGGCGTCAACAGCGCATACTTCGCTGTAACATATAAGAAGGAGGACGAAAAGTGAAACGCAACTTTTGGCAAACATCCCTCGTCGTACTGGTCATGTTGTTGGTACTTACCCCTGCCGTATTTGGTCGTTGGGTCTACCAAAGCGAAATCCGCATCGACGGTACGCGCAGTTATAGGGGGATGATCCTCAGCAACGATGAAAAAACACTGTATGTTGTTGGGCTGCAGGACAAAGTAGTGCTCGCATACGACGTATCCGTCCCTAATCCGGAGGTCATCGCCTTTACGGCTTTACCTAACCCGGATGCCATCGGCAAAGCAGTTTTTGTGTCGAGTGACGATCATGTATGGGTACCGGCAACCGTCATCCCTGAGGTATACGAATTCACCGCCGACCTACAGCTCGTCGCCGTGCACAGCACCCAAGGCTTGGGCATTACCACCTGCGAAGGCATAGTACTTGATCAAGCCGGTAACTTATACCTTTCCGATCGCACCGGAACCGCAGGAGTCGTCAAGTTGATACCTTCCGCTTCAGGATGGCAACGCGACACCAGCTGGGGCGTCCAGGGCGCAGCCGAACTAGGCGGAGACGTGCGTATTGCCGCTATTGACGATGACGGCGTCATCTACGCCGGAGTATACAGCGGCAGCACGGCGGACTTCATTTTCAAGATCGATGAAAAAGGTAACAAGAGCGTATTTGCCAACAACTTGGCACATCCTCTACAGCTCACCATCGATTCTCAAGGCAAAATTTACTCCATCAACTACGCCGCCACTCCCATTCTCACCATCATTTCGCCGTCAGGTGAGGTGCTGGAAACCTATGACAGTGCGGAACTGGGGCTCCAAACGCCCGGGGCCGGCATTGCGGTGACCAAAGACGGGAAGAAGCTCTACATCCTCGATCAACAAGATATTTCAGTGCGGATTTACAACTGGGTTGACTAAATACTACATGGCGGGATCACATCCCGCCATTCTCCAATCCTATCCTATCCTGATTATAGGGATGCCGAGCACGTTCCAACAAGCGCCGGGGAGACTAGATCGCCTTCGATCACGGCAATGGAGCAGGAATCCGGCAGGCGGCTTGTGAATCACCTTTGTGCTAACCGTTTAACCAAGGAGGTTTACCACATAATGAGTGAGTATCCGGCCATCATTTTCATCACTGCCGATCAACTGCGTAAAGATGCCTTGTCATGTTATGGTTGTAAAGCGGTAGATACGCCGCATTTGGACAGACTGGCATCCCAAGGCGTACGGTTTACCAGAGCATATACCAACAGCCCCTGGTGTTTACCTAGCCGCACTACGATGCTCACCGGGTTGTATCCCCACAACCACCGAGCTTACAGTAACTTTAGGGACTGCCAAATCGGTCCGGACTTACCAAACATGTATCAGCTGTTGCGACAGAACGGCTATCGAACACACCATATCGGCAAGTGTCATTATGCACCGGTGCCTTATAACCAAACCCGTGCCGATACCACTCTCCCCTATGCAGAGTTCCGTGATTATTACGTCAGTTTGGGCATCGACCATCTCGACCTGCAAGACGATAAGCAGGTATCGGTATGGTTTATGGATGATTACGCCCAGGAACTCAAGGCTGCAGGCTACCTGGAAGCTTACCGCGCCGCCGTCTGGAATAAGGAGTACGGTAAGGTCTTCGCCTTCCCCGCGCCTACTCAATGGCACCCGGATGCCTGGGTAGGCCGCAAGGCTGTAGCAGCCATCGAAAACAGCCCCTCCAACCAGCCGTTTTTCGCTTGGATCTCGTTTAGCGGACCTCATTTCCCCTTCGATACGCCCGATGCCTATCTTGAGCGTGTGCATGAAGAGCACATCGGCACCGGCGCATACTACGCAGGAGAGTTTGATGCGCCCGACCGGATTCACCATACGAGCTATCACCGGCGTCACGGCATTGAAGGAGCCGGCGCAGCCGGCAGGCCTTGTAAAGAACATCCCGACTCCTACTGGCGAGAGTTGCGCCGCCGCTACTTCGGTAACGTCGCCCTGCTCGACGACATGATTGATCAGATATCGGCAGCGGTAGAAAAGCGCTTCGGCGATAATGTCCTGATCATTTTCACTTCAGATCATGGTGAAATGTTAGGCAACCACCGCCTGTGGGGCAAGAACAACTGTGCTTACGAGGATGTATTGAATGTGCCGCTGTTGGTCAAGTATCCGGCTCAGCTTTCAGGTAGCATAAGCGACGCCGCGGTGATGTTGGTGGATTTGCTGCCGACCATACTGGATGTAACAGGCATTTCCGGTCCGAAAATGGATGGTAAACCACTGGCGGAGACAATGGCGCAAGGCGGTCATACCTACACGCTCGCGGAAGGCGAAGGCTTTGTCAGCATCTCCGACGGCAGGTTTAAACTCGTGCGCGTCATTCGCCCCAAAGGACGATTCCTCGAATTCTTCGATTTAGAAAAGGATCCGCACGAGTTTCACAATTTAGCCGATCACCCTGCATATGCCGCTGCCCGGTTGCGCCTGCAACACGCGCTCATCGACCTATTTTTAGAGGATATGCTACCTTAGAGGGCGTTTAGCATACCAGTACGCCCGACAATACCGACTATGTATGAAAATGAGGTTGGACAGGCATATGAAACCGTGTCACGCTTTTTGGCTTACAACAGCTCTGATGCTCATGCCATATCTTTGCGTCATATCTGTCCTTGCCGCAGCGCTACCTGAAGACCTAACCTACCAAAATCCCTTGGGGCCGCGTATCCCCGATCCCCATGTGCTTAAAAACGCCGGAGAGTATTACGCCATCGGTACTACGGGGCTTTCGGCATGGTACTCTAGGAACCTGGTCTCTTGGCAGCCGTTGGGTAAGGTGTACCAGAATACCGAGAACACCTGGGGGTTGGGGTCGTGGTGGGCGCCTGAGCTTGTTGCATATAACGGCAAATACTACCTTTATTACACCGCCGCCTATTCAGGCAGTTCCAAACGTATCGGCGTAGCCTTGAGCGATCAACCCGGCGGACCCTATGTGGATCCCTATCCCCACCCGCTCTTCGATCCGGGCTACGGCGTGATCGATCCGCATGTTTTTATCGACGACGACGGGCGGAAGTACCTGTACTATTCCAGAGCCATGTCTGAAAACGAAGTGGCGCCGGGCCGTTTTGAAAGCCATATCTATGTCATCGAATTGGGCGACGACATGATCTCCGTGAAAGGCGAACCCATCCTCCTTATCAAACCGGAACAACCTTGGGAGCAACAGACTGGTGGTCGTTCCTTCTGGAACGAAGGAGCAACTGTGTTTAAGCGTCACGACGTGTACTACCTGATGTGGTCGGCAAATTCCTATACCGGACGCAATTACGCTGTGGGATTCGCCACGGCCTCCAGCCCCGTTGGTCCGTTCGTCAAATGGCCTTACAACCCCATCCTCAGCGCCGATCCGTGGGGTGGACAGCTGTCGGGTCCCGGGCATAACAGCGTGACAATATCCCCGGATGGAGAAGAATGGTTTATTGTCTATCATACGCATGTGGATCCGGCTGTCGGCGGCGGCACGCGACAGATGAACATCGATCGCATGGGCTTTCGCGCCGACGGCTCCATCTATGTGAACGGACCTTCGTTAACGCCGCAGCCCACACCGGCCGGCAACAATGCTCTGCGCAACATCGCCCATGACGCTGTGGTCACCGCGAGCTCCACCAAACCCGGACGACGACCGCAAGCCGTTACCGACGGCGAAATAGGCTTCGATGCGCGTTTTGAGCGGTATGACTGGGTAGCGGATGGTGAAGGCGCCGGCGCTTGGGTGCAGTTAACCTGGACGCAGGAACGACGGATCAGCGCCGTTTTCCTCTACGACAGCGCTCTGGCCGGTAGAAAGATCAAAACAGCGCATCTGCTCTTTAGCGATGGGACGCGAATGGACAATCTCGTTTTTCCTGACGCACCCGGCGCCGCCGTGATTGTTCCCGCTCCCGCCAAGGACATCACCTGGCTCAAGTTGGTAATTGATGAGTTGATCGGCACCGGTGCGGAGGCTGGTCTGTCGGAAATCGTCGTGCTTGGTCAACCCTTAGGCGAAGACTTGCTGCGCGAGGCGTGGATCAGTGCGCCGCAACCCGGCGCAACACTACGCACCAGCATACCGATCACCGTAGAAGGTCTTCCACCAACTCAAGCTTCCTGGAGTGTCTTCCTCGATGATCGACTCATCTTTGCCGGCGAGAACCTGCCCTCCGATCTGGTATTGCATCCAGCCCAATTGGCACCGGGACAACACTTGGTGGAAGTGAAAGCTAAAGCTAAAGCATCCTCCGGCGCGATGTCGTCTATCGCTTCCGCCTTCACGGTAGCGCATCTAGTGGTGACTGCGCCTCTTCCCTATCAAGCCGTCAACGGACGAATTACCATCGATGCCGGCAGCCCCTTATCGCCCGAAGACATCGTTGGCGTCACGGTCGGCATCAGTCCTCCGGAAGAAGCCTCCGCTATGCAACTTATTTATACAGGAGCTTACTTACCGGTACAATTGCCACTGGATACGCTGCGCTTTGACGACGGCGTCTACAACCTGCAATTCGATGTATGGACCAATGCGGGCGTTCATTCATCACAGGTAATCCCAATCACCATCGCCAATTGGCAGGTTAAAGAGGATCCTTTTCTACCGCCGACCCAACACTCTTGGTTCGGGCAAGTGGAACGCAATCTCACCAGCGCTCGCTCGCCGGGTTGGGTACACGAGACGGATCAGGTGGAAGACTTTATGGGCGATGCGGAGCGCTTGCGCCGCCAGGCGCCTACCGCTGAATATCTCGTATGGAACCTGCCGCGCCTACACCGTTTTAAGATCACCTTATATACCAGAGAGCCTGCCGTTCTGCAGCAGATTGTACGGCTGTCGCACTCCAGCGATGGCGAACACTGGTCACCTGTAAGCTATAACGTGCAGGAAACGGCCCAGGGCCCTACTGGTTGGTACAAGCTGGAACTCTCCGGTACAACTCCGGATACCGTGGAAACCGAGTATCTCCGCATTGATCTTGCTGCGGCATCAAGCGCCACACAGGCGTTTAACGCTATTCAACTAGGGCATGTATGGCTGCAAGGATTACTGAGTAACTAAGTACTGCCGACGTGGCCAGAAGACCCTGCCCCTTTATGGCGCGGCGTCTTTTTTCCTGTCCGCTCACCGGAAACCGCACACTACAGCACAAACCACCAACCAGGTTTATATTGGTTCCATTTGCTAACTAAATTTTAAAAACAACAGGAAATCGACCGGGTGTTGGAGTATCCTCTCTCTAGCACAGATGATCTGAATGCAAGTGTTGAGGAGGACCTCAATTGGACATAAAAGCGGCTGTAGAGATGATCCCCCCGTTCGGCCGACGGGTAGAAGTAGCCCGTGAACGCATGGCGGCGGTTTGGGAGCACCGGGAGCCGGATTATCTCCCGTTGATCATCCCCGGTGAAGTATCGGAAGAGCTACGTGAGCAGTTCCCGCGGTTCGATTTGCAGGAGGCCTATTACGATCCGGAAAAGATGCTGTTCAATCAATTGCCGAGCGTGCTGGCCTCAGCTTATTCTCCGGGAGACAATATCCCGTCGGTGCGTGCCGATCTGGGCGTCGGCATCTTTCCCACGTTATTGGGCGCGGTGAACTCGGTGTTCCCTGACATCCGTCCTTGGATTACAGGGCATGTGAGTAAACAGGAATTGTCCCGCATGACGCCGGACGACATCAATCCGTATAAAGGTGAGTTCGCCCGCGGCCTGGAATACATGAAATACTTCAAGGAACTACTGGTCGGTCGCGCCTATGTATACGTCATGGACGTGCAAGGTCCCATCGATACGGCGCACCAAGTGCTGGGCGACGACTTCTTCACGGAACTCTATGACGATCCGCCCTTTGTACATCATCTGTTGGAATTGAGTACGCAAGCGCTCATCAAGGGCATTAAGGCGTGCAAGGCCGTTATAGGAGAACCTCTAAACCAAGCCTATCATTATAATTCTACATTTGTGAGCCGCGGCGGCATTAAATCCAGCGAAGATACTCCCACCTTGCTTTCGGCTGATCATCTCGATGCGTACTTCGCACCTTATACGCGTCGTCTTTTGGCGGAGTTCGGCGGCGGTTACATCCATTTCTGCGGCAGCAACCCCCACTTATATGAACGTTGTATCAATATGCCCGAATGCGTGGGCATCAATTTAGGCAACCCGGAACGCTACGACGTCGCCATCTTGTTGGCTAACTGCCATAAACGACAGCAGGTGTTTAACGGGGTGTTAAAATACCCGAACACTTATGATGCAGCCACCTACTACCGGAAAATCTGGCAAGACCTAGGTCAGGTGAAAAAGCGCCTGCTGCTGCATGCGCCGAGTACGAAATCACCCGCAACCGTAGTGGAGTTGTGGCATCAAATCCAAAATCAAGCGGTAAGCTGACGGGGGGAGTCGTCCATGCCGATGAAAAGTCGCCCTGCTCCATACGCCATGTGCAGGCGGCGAGCGTCGGCTGTGATTATACGACGAGGACAACCGGCTTTCTGCCCAACATTCATCTCAAAAATTGGTAGAGCTAAAGTGCATATGCCCTGGAAGGTTTGTTGCTTTTCTCAAGGTCATTCTCAGCGGTAAGCATCAACACCGGTACCTGTTTCAGCATTGCCGACGCAGGTGCCAACACCATTTAACGCAATAAAAAGCCCTCCTCGGCAGGAAAGCCTGGAGGGCTGCAGATTCATCAAGATGTCCGGTTAGAAGCATGGGCGAACCGTAGGTCTAGGCATCCTCAAATTCGTCTTCCTCGGCCTGAATGGCTGCTTGGCGCATGCGGAAGGCCAGAGACAACAGACTGTCGCTCAAGTGGATATGCTCAACAGCCACATCAGAGGGTACCTGTATGCGTACTGGAGCGAAACTCCATATACCCTTGACGCCGCAGCGCACCAGAGTGTCGACCACTTTTTGCGCCCCATGCGCCGGTACGGTCAATACGCCGATATGGATTTTAATACGGCGCAGGTACTCCTCCAACTGATCGATAGGTTGTACCTCAAGCACGCCGACCCGGGTGCCTATGACGTCAGGATCGGCGTCAAATGCCGCCACAACATGAAAACCACGCCGCCGAAAACCTTCGTAGTTGGCGATGGCTCGCCCCAAGTTGCCCGATCCGATCAGAACCATCTTGTAGCGCTGGTGCAATCCCAAGATGTCGGAGATCTCTCTGTAAAGATCGTCGACACGGTAACCGTAACCTTGCTGCCCAAAACTGCCAAAGTGGCTCAGATCCTGACGTAGTTGAGACGCCGTTACACCAATGCGGGCACCCAACTCTGCTGACGAGATACGCTCTACGCCATTCTCCATCAGCTCCCTCAGGAAACGATAATAAATGGGGAGCCTGCGTGCCACACGTATGGGCACATTGCGTTTATTACCATCTGATGCCATTTTGCTTTCTCCTCTTATCTGAAGTATTCTAGACGCGCGGCAGCCGCAGTAGCGTGCTGTATGCGTTCTTCCCTGATACTAGGGGAAACTGACGCATAGCGGTTCTACCTTCATGCAACCGAAAGATAATTATCATACCGGCAGTTGAGCCGCTACGCGCCGACCTGCCGATAGTGCCTGCGGGCGCGCAACGGCTCTGTGATTAGAGCGCATGGAACAGCACGGCAAATACATCCGCGTACCGATATACCGTGCCGGATCAGGTTTATCTTTGCGCCAACCACGCATCTTGCATGTATCTTGGATCGTTAAAATTGTAACAGCACCTGCTAGTATCATACCATTTTGTTACTTGTAGGTAAACACATAAGAGCGCATGTGTTTCTCATCTAATATCGCCCTCTTGACAGGCTGCCTGATCGGCGTCGCAATATTGGCTTCGCATACTGAACCATAACGGCCTATAATAGGGTTAACAAGAACCGGATTGAGGTAGCGCGTATGAAACAAAGCATGGTAGAACAAATGGAAAGAGCTCTTAATCTGTTGTCGCCGCGTTTTTTTGACGCTTTCTTTATCAAAGCGGAACTTATCATTCGCAAGGAAAAATTTGAGCAAAAGGCGATGATTACCGGTAACGAACAAG
>DUQB01000227.1 GCA_012838035.1 Bacillota bacterium
ACCAGTGGCGTGTCTGCTACTTGCAGGAAAGGCGTGAGTAGAAAGGTCTCTGCCTGCCAAGTCCCCATCCCCGCCACACCGCTTTTCAGGTGAATCGGTAAAGTAAAGCCCATATCTTGATGAGTGAGGATCACCTGCCTGTCATGCATGAGACTCGACTGCAGTCGCTAAAGTGTTTTCTAGTTGCGTGAGTAGAACCAGACACCATCGCATCGATAAGCCATCTTTTGTCTGCGACGCGTTCCGGCGTACGAGCAACTGTTGGTTCGCGTAAGTCTCGATGATCATCCGGTAGGCAAGTAAAGCGCACACCACCTGATCACGTTCGGTAAGCTGGATACCCTGTTCCATCTGTAATGATGCTTTAGTGCTGGTCAGAAAGGCCTTTAGTTCAAGAGGGATATTGTTAAACGTGGTCTTCACTTGAGGTAACTCCCCTGTGAAATATGCCTCCCATTTGTGTACGGCGTCAATTGTAACCGACTTTCTCTCCTGAGCTGCAATCTGGTCCTGAAGCGCTGCGATCACTCGCAGTAGGTGACGCTTTTCCTGTTCCGTTGCGGTCAGTTGCTCTTGCAGGGCGGCGATCTCTTGTCGCGCCTGGCGCAGACGTACTTGAGCAAGGCGTAGCGCATCTGCATCAGCCCGCTCTTTTACTCCTATGGGAGGCAGATCACGAAAGATAGGGTGCTGTTCCAGCCCAGCCAATGGGTCACGGTCCGGCGGTAATTCCGCAGGCACTCCTTTTCTTTGCTCTTGATCCCGTTTCAGAACTGTCGCCTCCCGTCATAAACTTTACTCTGCTCACACAAGTTATCACTCCAGGCAAGACATAACAACGCTCGGTTAAGTCAGATCCGCTGTCTCTCTTGTTCGTCCAATCGAACTAAAGAAGCGGCAACCTCGCTGTAGCGTCTTGTTACCGGACTTTCCGGTTGGTGCATAGCTATCGGTATACCCTGCATCTGCGCCTCAACAACATGTACTGAACGAGGGATGATGGTTGTTATGACGCGCTCGCCAAACACTGCCGAAATTCGCTGCTGCATAGACTCAGCTAACGGTTCGGCCTCATTATGCATGGTGATCAGTACTGCTACGAGTTTTAGCGCCGGATTAAGACGTTGACGTACGATCCCAATAGTATGCATAAGTTGACGAACGCCTTCGAGCGAAAGGTACTCGGTCTGTACAGGGATCACCACCCACTCCCCCGCCACTAAAGCATTAACCGTAATCAAGCCGAGAGTTGGCGGCGTGTCTATGATCACAAAGTCATATTCCAGAGGTTGTCTATCACAGATGGATCGCAAAACGGATTCACGATCGATAGCATTTGCCAGATCGAGTTCCAGACCACTTAGTTGAATATTGGCTGCTGCCAAATCCAGTCCGGTCATTTGAGTAGATCGAATGACCTCTGTTAAGCGCAACTCCTGTTGCTTCACACAATCGAAGACGCTGGGGCCGTTCTCTGTCTCGTCGTGAGTCAATCCCAAGGCCTGACTGGCGTTTGCTTGTGGATCCCAGTCGATGATCAGCGCTCGGTAACCTTGTTCAGCCAAGGCTGCGCCGAGATTGATCGCGCTGGTGGTCTTACCCACCCCACCTTTTTGATTGGCCAGAACAAGCACACGTGGTGAACGAGCAGTCTGTTCTACGTTCCGGTCGGTGTGCTGTGATGCCAAGTCTTGGGGAACAGGCCTTTTCTGCTCTGTCAGGCCTTGCCAAGAGAACAGGCTCAGCTCACGACGGATCTGAGCAATACTCACCTTAGCTCGGCGTCGTTGGTGAATATATTGAAAGCGTTCGAAATCGCTGTCTGTAAACAGATACGTATGGCGCACCTGTTTGAAAGGCGTGACCAACCCGCAGCGCACCCAATAGCGAACTGTAGCTACAGGTACGGAAAGCCTTGCAGCGATTTGCGCTGTGGTCCATTCCATGCTTGGTTGCGTCTTAGACTCCATGTCCCCCGCCTCCATTGGCCATGGTTCACATAAGCCCTGTTCTGCAGAGATTTTCACTTGTCCTGCTAATCACCCGCCTTTCTTCGCTGTCCCAGGGAATCAATTGCGAGCATCAGCCATGGCTTCTATCAGCTCGTAAAGGAAGTCACTTAATGATAGACCATACGTAGATGCGGCATCAGCCAAGGTTTCGAACTTTGACATATCGCAGCCTACGCAAGACATACCATGACGTATAAAAACGGTAGACAAATACGGATTGCTCTCCAGCAGATCCTTTACAATCGTATTAGCATCAAGTCTGCTTTTCATACCCTTTCTCCCTTCCGGGCTGCCTGTTGCTGATAATAACCTGCGTGGCCAATACGCCCAGAAATGCCAACACCGCAGCGACGTTGATCATGCCTGCCCACAATCGTCCCGGCCACCACACTAAAATATCGGCGACAATACGGACCAAAAGCGAAGCTTGTAGTAAAAGCAACGGACCGTAGAATAACCGAGTGAAAGTGACTTTTACGCCTGCTAACGATGGTAGAATGATCGGGGCATGGGCAATGATCATAACAAAAGCGAACCCAAGAAACTGAGCGTGGGTCCAAGCATCGTAACGCAAGTCTACTTCCATATTACCCCATACCAAGGCAAAGAGGCCTGCTGACATCATCCAAAAATAGCCTGACAGCATACTGAAAGCTGCAAAGCGGGGCAATCCGGGTCTCTTTATCGTCACGCGAGCGATATCATGTCGGATTAGCCACATCGCCATAGCGACGAGTACAAGCCCGTTAAGGCGCAACGCTACTGAATGGACAAACATAGAGAGCACCAAGGTGACAATGTAGAGGACTATCAGGAAATGAAAAGTCCCCTGCGCCAGTGCTGAGCGCCGGCGCAATCTGCTCATTTCCAAACGCTCACCTACAATGGTGAGTATCAGGAAACCAGCCCACCACAGCACTAACTTGGGTATGGGAACACCTAACAGCCAAGCTGCGTTACCGATCGCCCAGCACACGACTCCCGCTCCCATAACCAGCATAAAATCTGTGCGTTGCGTTTGCAGGAACACGTTAAACAGAGCAATCAAGACAAGTGATCCTAGAAAAACAGCCAAAGCCGCGCTTTGCATAGGCATATTCAGCAACAGAAATACTGCTCCCAGACCACTTAGCCATGGTGCCAGATAAGCCCAAGATCGACCGGAAGCCACTGCTCGCTCTAAGCCGATCACCGTGCCTATGAAAGCTAGCATCAACTGCCCATGTTCACTTGCTGCGATAGCCGTCCCTGTGGGAACAGCCCATCCCAATCTGGCTAAAGCGGTCCACAGCCCGAGAAACAGAGCCACAATGCCCACAACAGCAGGCAGTATCTTCTCGATCGGTACATTTATGCTGAGCTTCGTCTCATTTAAATTCGTTTGCATAGAGTAACCCCCTCTGATTGCAGCGTTGCTTCCTATTACTAATAGAGCTGCTTAGTGAACATAAAAAATGTCTGGCTGCTGTTCTCCCTCTACATCCAGAAAGCCCATGAGACCCTTTTCCGTGCGAGAAATGGCATGGTCCACCAGCATGTAGCGTCCTGGTACCTCAAGAGCAAACTCGACTACCGTCGCACCTCCGGGTGGTACCAACGTGGTTTGTACATTCGTCAATGGCGATGACGTAAGCGCAGCCTGTGAATAGACCCGGTCAAACATCTCGCCGATCACGTGGAACGATGATGCCATGTTGGGGCCGCCGACGCCGAAGAATATACGCACGGTCTCGCCTACAGCCGCCTTTAGGGGATAGATGTCGGTTAGAGCATCAACGCTACCGTTCAACACGAAGTACTCCGGTGTTGCGGCGAGCATCTTGTCGTGACTGTATTCATGCAGACCTTTCGCACCGAACGGTTTAACCGTATACATTTCACCTTGCATGACGTAAAACTCCCGGTCAACCTTGGGCAAGCCGTCCGCCGGTTCCACTAGAATCATGCCATACATGCCATTGGCAATGTGTTGTCCAACGCTGGGCGTAGCGCAGTGATATACATATAGTCCCGGCTTAATAGCCTTAAATGTGATTGTACGAAACTCGCCAGGAGGCGTTTGCGTCGCCATACCTCCGCCGTGCGGACCGGTTACGGCATGTAAGTCGATGGAGTGCGCCATATGGTTGCTATTATCATTTTTGAGCGTGAGTTCGACGGTATCTCCCTGGCGAACGCGTAAGAACGGCCCCGGTACCTGTCCATTAAAGGTCCAGTATGTGTATGTCTCGCCAGAGGCCAAATTTCCCTCCAGCTCCACAGCTGTTAGTTCTATCTTTACTGATTTGGCGGGTCGCCCATTAAGTGGTGGTGGAATATCCGTTGGATCGGCTGCGATGCGGGCTGCTGTCATAGGTTGTGTATTCCCATGGTGACCACCTGTACCGTTGACGATCAACTGCCCTTCCATACCGCCTTGCCGATGCCCGGGCATGGTGCAGAAGTAAGCAAAGCTGCCTGCTTGATCAGTATGAAATGTAATCTTAGCTACTTCGCCTTTTGCACTTATGCGTGGTGAAGTTACCCCAAAATCCGGTACGGATATATCATGTTCCATGGAGTCTCCATTGACGAGGATGATCTGCGCTACATCACCTTGATCTACAACCAATGTGGGATTGATTACCCCAGCAATATCACCGGCGACGCCAATATAGACCATCCTGCCTCCCTGTAGCCCCGTTTTTAGCTCAAAGATCACATCAGGAGCGGAATCAACCATGTGTCCGCTTGCAAGCTCTACAGCCTGATTGTACCCGCCATCAATAAAGGAAGTCATACCGTAGATGACAAAAGCTGTTATGATGGTAATGACAATGAGTGTTAAGCGTTGATTATTAGTCATTTAGTCACATCCTTAGCAGTCGTAAACCTTGTACGATCCGAGCATACAACAGCTGGCGAAAGCGATCTTTGCGCTATAGCAAACATGGTGGCGTAGACCCATGCATTGGATCATCCGCCTGGGTAAGTCTGAACAACGCTCTTATACATCACTCAACCCAAAGGAGATCATTGTGAAACAACAGCTGGACTACCTTGATCTACTGAAATCAGTATCGCTCTTTTCTGATCTTAAGAAGGCTGAGTTATTGCCAGTAGCCCAGGCCGCCATAGAAAAGTGCTTTCATGCCGGGGAGTTTTTAATACGACAGGATGAGCCTGCAGAATACCTTTTTGTCGTAGGTTCAGGAAACATAAAGCTGACGCAGCTTTCATCAGGCGGAGACCAGTTTCTGCTGTGCTATGTGACGAGCGGGGAGATGTTCGGGAGCATTGCAATATTACAGAATGCCGCCTACCCTGTATCTGCTGAGGCGCTGACATACTGTCAAGTTCTCTTATTGCCCGGAAGTGTTATCCGACACCTGATGAGCGAGATACCTCAACTTGCTATGGGCGTGATCAGGCATCTGGCAGGGCGAGTACAGAGTCTCCAGCGACAATTACAAGAGTTGAGCGCCGAGCGTGTTGAGCAGCGTGTAGCTCGTGCCTTAACAAGATTAGCCTCTCAGGTTGGACTACGTACGGAGCAGGGGATTCTTATCAATGTCGCCTTGTCACGACAGGATTTAGCGGAAATGACCGGCACTACGCTGTACACTGTCAGTCGTATCCTCAGTGGATGGGAAAAGCGTGCGCTTATAGATGCGGGTCGGGAGCGTGTGGTTATCAAGAAACCCCATGGGATTGTGGCTATTGCTGAGGATCTACCCGCACCTAGGAGCAAGTAAGTCGCTCAGTACCATCGACAGTGGCCTACATAGACGTAAGAACCCAGCGTTAGGGTGCTGGGTTCTTTCTGTATCAACACGCTTTTATCAAATGAACTTGTACAACACCGGCAATATGAACACCACAACCACCAGCCAAACAAAATAGGCCGGCATACAAACCACTTGCCACTTTTGCATACAGCGTCGGGTCGCTTTCCCCAGCGCAAACCGAATATAGAAATATGCCAAGCCGCCTAAGTTGAGGAGTAGCAGGATGTTTTCACCCAACGCAGCAGTTTTGTTGAGACTGAACCCATACTGAAACAATCTGGACAGTATACCGGATAGAGCCAACACATCGATTACCAGCACAGATACGATCAAGGCCAGACTCATAAGATCGATGCCTGTAAAATCGGTATCCTGATCGAGATCTCGTGCAGAGAGATCATAAAGGCACATACCGGTCACCAACATCAGTAATACATCGATTGCTATAAGGAGATCTCGGTCCTGGTACAAAGCCGGCAGTCTGATGAACATGAAACCGATGAAGACTATGGTCATGGTCAGGAAGAGGGGAATAAACACTCGGGCTAGAACAGGAGCCATATTCTCAATGATGCTCCGCTTCTTTTCAACCAGGTATGCAGCCACGATCGGCATGGCAAACAGGCCGCTCAGCGCCACATACTCGATGATAAACCTTTCTGCTGGTAAACCAAGAGCAGCAAAGAAGGTTATCGTCAATCCGGTAAACACAATTCCACCTAACCCAAGAATCGCCGCATAGACGACAAACTCCCCGGTAAAACGGATGAAGTCCCATACCGGACGAGTACTGCGCCAGTCACCGCCCGTGTAGGCTACCCCAAAGACCAACCAGAGTAATAGAGGTAGATGCAATGCTGTCAACATGGTGCTGTTGCTTTCAGGTGTTAGGGGATACAAATTGACTGCTGCCAACGCTGCTAGAATCATTCCGCCACCAAAAAGAGCCACATTAATAGGAAATCGGCGCAGAGCATAGCACCCTACGATTAGCACCGGGATAACGAATAGGCCAGCATTCACCCCATAAACACTTGATTCACTGAAGCTGATACCAAACAGCATTGGGATCTTACTAAGCAGTGCAGCCGTGAAAGCAGCAACTAACACCCATAACAACTCATGTCCCGCAGCATTGTTCGGAGGGGTATCCGTGATCTGCAAATGCTTCCAGAGACGGTCACTGTGCACGATTGCCAGCTCACTGGCTAGGGTATCCGCTTCACCCATCCGGCGTAAAGCTATCAGGAGCGCCTCGTCCTCGCTAAGATCAGCTTTCGTCAAGTCTGTCATTTCATCGCGCAGGTGATCCTCAAGCTCCTGCGCATCTGCCGCTGATAGGCCGCCTTTGTCGGTAAGTTCCCTTTTCCAGGCTTCTATATACTGTTCAACATGCAACGTTATCCCTTCCCACCACTTGGATTAACAAATCGGATGTAACATGCTATTCGTCCTTCTTACCTAGGCCTAGGTTTGACAAGGTTTGTTGGACCACTCGCCACTGCTGTTCTTGTCTTTCTAACTCCATGCGCCCACGCTTCGTCAAGCGATAGTACTTGCGCTGTCGGCCGGATTCGGCCACCTTCCAGTACGCTTCGATCAACTCGCGCTTTTCCAAACGATGCAGCACTGGATACAGCATACCTTCTGACCATAGCCACTGCTGTGCGGACATAGCGCGGATTCGCTGGATAATTTGGTATCCGTAACTGTCCTGCTCACGCAGAATAAGTAATATCACCAGGACCACCGATGCAGCTGTAAGATCACGATTTACTCTCATAAGCAAATCATACCTAGTGGCACTAGGTATCACAAGATATTTGATTGGTTAGCGTGATGACTGGCTCAACGTGCTGGAGATGGTGTGAGCTATCCTGATATGTTGAGGAAGCATCATTCAATGTGTGATATCACCTCTCGAGCTACGCTGTGCCTGGCAGGTTAGATGGGCTACTTGGTGGCACCGGCGCAGAAACCACGGCTGTATCCTGCCCAGCCGACAGCGCAATTGTAGGGGCATCACGAATTGAACACCTGACTGGATGGTTTGGGCCCTGCGTTTCTAGCAGGTGTTTTCATAGTACCTACCTGTTCTAGCTGGCGTTTTAAAACCACGCCATTACGTGTTCAGTCTATGACACCGCCCTCAAGCTACGCTGTGCC
>DUQB01000228.1 GCA_012838035.1 Bacillota bacterium
CCTGTCGGATGGCGCACTCCCATTCGCCGCCGTTAGCCACGGCGCGTACCGGACGAAAGGCATACGCATCGGTCCGTTCCACTTCCCATATTTCATGCATCCGCCAGAGATCATGGTGTTTATTGCAGTCTTGCCGCAGCTGATCCCGGCAATGTAACAGCTGGTAACCCAAATAACGCCGACTCTGCGGGTTACAACCTTTTACATAGAACCGTACGGCGTCTTTGGCATGGATTACCACAAGGGATAGGTTTATGTCTCCCAACGCACTCAGTCCTTTAGTTAACAGATATGGACCAGCATGTGTCACTGGTCCATAGTCTATCGGTAATCCAGGGCTGTGCAATTCGCATACAGCCTTAAGGCACCACTTTTACATCCAGAAACGTGGTGGCCGGCTGGTTCCCTTGCACTCCCCGGGCGTATACCTTCACCCGGTAGTTCCCGGGCCAGGCTTCCCACGGCACCTGATAGTTCAGGCGATATAGATTGTCGCCGATGCGAGGTACGACCTCGGCAATATCATAGTCGGGAACCGTAGCTACCACACGTTCAACCTGACCTAGGTCCGCCGCGGTTTCAACCTCAATGGTTACCGTCTGACCAGCTCGCAGTTCCGCGGGGTTGATGGTCACTTTGAAATTATCGGCCATACGATCTACCTCTTCCCTGAGAATGGATAGTAAACGCAAACGTATAGTCATCTTGCGGCATGATCGCCGTTAAGAGGCCATTCGCTTGCCTCCGCTTCGCTTAGATGCAGACCGACAAGCACCTTGGCGCTTCTGCGTACGGCTGTTCACTCGTCGCAACAATCTACTTGGGTATTAATAACCGCGTATCTCAACATCGTCGATGTAGACGGGCAGATACCCGGCTGAAGCCGATGCGGCATGGAAGCCGAGACCAAAGGCGGTCAACGTCTCCAGATCGTTGTTACGGTATCCAATAGGTGTCGCGTTGGTCTTCTTACCGTCGAAGTACACGTCGTAGCTGCGATTCTTCAGATTGACGTCCAACGACACGCGATGCCATGTTTGCGGCACGAAAGCGGCCTCATCCACATAGGCGGATACGTAGCTTTGCAGAGCGCCGTTGCGCAGAGACAAGAACGGTCCGGCAGCCGCTCCCATCATCGACGAAATATCCAGATCGTTGCCGCTGAATGCCATAACCAAGCTGCGTTCCGTATCGGTCGCCCAGAACGAAAAACTCACGACGACCCGCTCCTTAGGCACCGTGGGGAAAGGAATAGCCACCCAGTTGGTCATGTTTACGGCGCCTTGCGTACGCCAAACGCTTAAGCTGTACTTACCGGAGAGCGCTTGGTCGCTGCTGACGACCGGCGTATCCTCTGAGTTGGCCCGTGGTAATACCACCCATGCCTCCGGCAGTCGACCGCTGGATTCATCCCAGTTTTCGCTGAATATCAACGGGAGTTCACTGGCTCCGACCGCGCTTACTCCCAGAAGTATCAGCAGACAACTGACGAAGAGAACCAATTTACTTTTCAGCATACCATCTACCTCCACAATGCAGAATTAGCATCCATTTATGCGTACGGCTTAGGGTTGCCACCGTGTTAACGTTTCTACCCGCCACCATCCCCCTTCGCCTTGTAATCGAGCATAAAGATCGGCCGCCCATTGATAAGTAGCCGGCGTGTGTCCCACAAACACTAGTTGAGCCGGCCAAAGCAGTCCGGCCACGTAGGGCGCGTCGGTGTACTTAAGGCAATGGAGCATTTCTATGGCCATATCCGTGCCGTCAATAGCGCTCACTTCATCTTGCGTCGCCGGAGGATCCTTGAGCAACACGCCGGCCACACGACCGTCCAACAGCGCCGCATAAAGCGCAACCACCGCCATTTCGCCCCTGCCTGCCAGATAAAGCCGCGTGGTATCGATGCCGCCTAATTGCCGGATTGCGCGTAAACCTTGCAACGTATCCAGCACGCGCATGGATGCGATGGTGCGTCCGACAAGAGCCGCTGAACGCCGCAAATTCCACTGTTGGTAAGACGACCAGGCGGTGCTGCCTGTTCCCCGCGGCGCCAGTGACCCATGAATCCAGCCGCGCAAAGCGCCGCTGAGCATGGATGTTTTACCGAATACATGGCGGCGCGAGTCCTCAGGATTGAGCAGCTCCATCACCGCCGGAAGCTCCTGAACTTCCTCACCTGGATACAATAGCCTGCCGTGGAGTCGCCATTGCGTTTCGGACGTATAGTTGAAATCAACAATCAAGCGCTGATTAAGGTACTCCCGCTCCTTTACCGCCTGCGGATCGGGCATGGGGTCCGGGAAGTGGGCAAACGTATACTTACGCAAATTGGCCACGACTTGCTCTCTGGTTTGGGCCAACTCCTGAGGCGTGATGATCACGGGTGGTTGAGCCTTGGGAATAAACCAATCGTGCACATCGGTGGAACGATCGTTGGGAGGATTGCCGTTGATATACGCCTTAAGCGTTGCTTCTTGCTCTACGTGGCCGTCGCAATCGGCGATCTCGTCATAGGGCGTCTCGCGGCCTTGCAGGTGCTTTAGGAACCACTGCGATATGCTCCGGCGCGTATTCGGCGCGTAACCGTGAGCTCCGGGATGTGTTACCAACTGTAAATTATCCGCCGCATCTACATGTTCATACAACTTCTTTAGACGTGTGTAGAAATCCCGGATGGAATCGATGGCGAACAGATTGTCGCGTTCAGCGGATGCAATCAGCACCGGACGCGGAGCGCACAAGGAAGCGTAATCGATCATTTCCCACCCAAGAGCATTGACGGGGAAAGTGCAATCGCAATGGTAATCGACGGTTCTTTCGCGCACATGAGAAGCTATGGTGCCCGTACTGCACGAAGGAGCGCCTACCTTTACGCGATCGTCCGCGGACATTAAACTCCAGGTCATAGAGCCGCCGCCCGAGTTTCCTGTTGCGCCGATGCGATTGGGATCCACTTCAGGTCGCGTCTCCAGGTAGTCCAGAGCGCGGATGGCATTCCAGGTCTCCACGGCAGCCGGTGAATAACCTTTGCTAAGCCAGTTGAAGTACCCTAGGCGATAAACGCCGTGATGATGGCCGAACGTTTCGCCATACTGCACGGTATCTATAACCATAACCACAAAGCCCAATTGCGCAAAACGACGCGCATGCTCCTGGTACCGTACTTTCTGCGTGACGGAATGGCCGCATTGATACAAAATGGTAGGCGCAGCTGAAGCCCCGTTGGGCACATAGAGGTTTCCGACAACATACAACCCGGGTAAACTCTCGTAGTACAAGCACTCGATGCGATAATCATCGCGCTCATGTACCTGGGTTATCCGCGGATTCAACGGCGTACGCGGTTGGCTAAGGTAGTAGTCTATGCCAAGAATGGTATGGAACTGTTGTTGTTTCTCTTGCCGATAGGTATCCCATGATTTTTCGTTTTGGATGAACCGGGGCGCCGCTGCGGTAATATCTTCAGCAACCTGCACTAAATAATCGTGTATATGCATCTCGTCATCTCCGTTAAGCCGGAAAAATGGCATTACCTGCTTTTACCTGCGCTAAACCACGGAAGCGTGTTCGATAAACCGACATACACAGTGTGTCGGCAAGGGCCGTTACGGGTGCAAACAACCGGAACAGCTTGCCAAGTGACTCGTTCAACCTTTTATTTATTAGGCATTCTCGAGGTCTTCCCTTCCTTTTTTTGAAAAACTAAGCATACAAGTGGATATGTCGCTTGCCGGTACGCCTGAATTACGCTGTTTCTCATCGGCACGCAAAGCCATAGCATCATTATGTACAGGACGCAAAACAAGAGCGAAAAACCATCAGGAAGCTCACAATTTCCTGCATATGATTTTTGTTCCTGTTGCTCGGGTATCACGTGCAAACAGTGCAGAATCGTCGTGCATGCATACGCCTGGCGTTTTAAACCGATGTACTTGAAAACATACAGGAGCTTGGCTGCAAGTGGTGAACTGTCAAAGCAACCGTTATTTGCGTCGCAAACCAAAACGCCTTTTGATAACCCCTCGGCGCAAAGGGCCCGGTGACGCCGGCCATAATCATACTAAAGAAATGTGGTGGCTTGTAAATGAGAGTAGGTATTGTGGGGCTTAAACATGCTCATATAGCCAGTTTTGCCCGCTTTGCGGCGGCTGCGCCGGAGCACGAATTAGTTGGTTGGGTGGAAGACGATCCCCAGTTGCAGGAGCGTATTCGCACTCAGTTTGGTTCTCCCATATACACCAGCACGGACGAATTATATTCACAAGGAGTCGATGTAATAGGCATAGGTGCGATTAATCGCGCCCGAGGCGCCATCATTATTGATGCGCTAGAACACGGAGTTCATGTATTGGCGGACAAACCGCTGTTACTCTCGCTAGAGGAGTTGCGCAAGGTTAAAGAATTGCGAGCACAAA
>DUQB01000229.1 GCA_012838035.1 Bacillota bacterium
CTTGCTTAATTGGAGGTTTGAGTAATGCAAAAATCGTCTTGGCGCACAGTGTTCGTGCTGATGGCCGTCATACTCTTCACGGCAGGTGTCGGCTCAGGGGTCGCGGGAATCTGGGATGATCTGCCTGTGGATCAGTATTATGGCGCGGAGAGCAACCCTACGGGAGACAGCATCGGCGGCGGCGCGGGCTACAGCCGCATTCTGCTCGACGGCGATTACCGTGTGAGTACGGCGGAGGAGCTGTTGACGGCCTTATCGAAGGCTAAAGCGGGAGAAGTCGTATATGTAGCGCCGGATGCGGAGATCAACTTGACGGGTATGCGCAACATACTGATCCCACCAGGCGTAACCTTGGCGGGGAATCGCGGGAACGAAGGCAGCCCCGGTCCGCTGATTTACACCGATGAGAAAGACACTGCGGCTTTGTTTATCACCCGGGGCGGCGATGTACGCATTACAGGTTTGCGTTTGCGCGGGCCGGATGGCGAAACCGGCACGGATAGAGATGCGGAGCCGTACTCCGGCGCTGTGAACGCCTTGCAGAGTCCGCGCTTGGAAGTAGACAACTGCGAAATATATAACTGGGCCGTGCAGGGAATCGGCGTACGAGATGAATCTAACGATGCATATATCCATCACAATTACTTCCATCACATTCAAAGGACCGGGTTAGGTTATCCGGTTGTGGTGAGCGCAAGTACCGCTCTTATCGAGGCTAATCTGTTCGACTATTACCGACACGCCATAGCGTCCGGCGGTAGTTACGGCTCGGGTTATGAGGCGCGCTACAACATCATGACCGCTAATGCGACAAGTCATGCAATCGACATGCATGGCGGCAGTGACTATTGCCCATCGCGCGCTTCTTGCAGCGAAGAAGAGTGGTTTATAGCCGGATCGCAGGTGCATGTGCACCACAACACCCTTTATGTAACCAGCCAAAGGGGTATTAGAGTACGCGGCGTGCCCACTGAAGGAAGCCGAGTGCACAACAACTGGTTTCTTAACCCCGCAGTCTCCATGTCGTATGATCATCGCTATTACAGCGGGGGTAACGTGCACGTGTTTAATAATGTCTTCGGACCGCAGAAGCAGTTGGTCGAAGTACAAGTAACACCGGATCCCTTTATTAGAAGAGTCGGTTCAGATGGCGGCATTGTCGCCTTATCCGCTCAGGAGTCCCATCGTTTCGGTTTTATAAGTCCGAAGCAGACGGATGGAATCACAGCGTATTCCGGCGTACTACCTATTGAAGTGAGAGTCGACTTGGCCGACTTGCAGCCGGTCGCGCATATCCGGATTACCTTGGACGATCAAATCATCTACGATAAACCGTACGCGCCTATGCCGGGCGAGCTGCAGCTGAATACTCTAGACTACGAAGACGGCAACCATTGGATGAAGCTGACGGCGGTGATGCCCGGCGGTGACGAAATCACCCAAACCGTAACCGTGAACTTCCGGAACTGGTGGACGAAATACGATCCGTTCACGCCGCCGGTACTTACAGGTTGGTTTGCGGGTATGGACATGTCGGTCACCAGCAGCACTTCCGCAGGCTGGCGGTATGCCGCGGACGCGGCGGAGGAGTTCTTTGCCGACGCGGATCGTCGTGTGCGCATAGCCGACACCACGGAGTACCTGGTTTGGGAAACACCTCAGTTACGACTGATTTCCTTGACTGTGTACGGTAAAGCGGCAACATTACTGAACTCGGTGCAGCTGTTCGTCTCCCAAGATCAAGAGACATGGCAACCGGTTGCTTTCGAGGAAAGCGTGGAAGATGGACCGTCAGAATGGAAACGGTTCACCCTTCATGCTGAGACCGTCGGTATGGATGCCGATTGGTGTAAAGTAGTCGTCACAGCCGGATCCGGGATGGATATTCAGTTAGGCAGAGCCATGTTTAAGGGGCTGCTGTAGGGCTGTGGTTCAGGCCTACTGCAACAGTGATCATCTCCATGCATAAATGCGCCGCCCCCATGGAGTCGAGCTTCCTGCTTCGGTCTATGGGGGCGGTTTGGTTTGCTACGGCAATCCAACGGCGGTGAGCCTAAACGAGGCGGCGAATGAGAGCTTCTTTATCACCGGGGAGAAAGTCGATGATAGGAACCTCCAGCATGGTATAACACCCGGGTTGCTGCCGTGCGGCCGCACGGATCGCCGCCACCATAATTTGCGCCGTGAGAGCAGGGTTGTTGATGCGCATATCCAGCTTGAAATGTTGGTTGTCCGCTCCGGAGGAGACGCCTTTGCGCTCCATCAACACGCCGTGGCCCATATCCAGCAGCTCATCCACACTTTCCACTTGGATTACGCGGGTCTCATCTTTAATGAAGTAGGGATCCGTCTTAATGGCGTTTTCGACTACGGCAAAGTCAGCACCCGGTTCCAGTTCGATATAAACGGCGCGGCGATGTACGCCCATACCTGCCGGAATGGTCATGGACAACGCTTTCTTTACACCTGCGATCGCTTTAACCGCTACCGTGTGCCCCATGGACATGCCGGGGCCGAAGTTGGTGTACGTAATGCCGCGCGGAGCCATGAACTCGAACATGGCCCGGAATATGGAGTCCGTTCCGGGGTCCCAGCCGGCGGAGATAATTGCTGTTGCGCCTCCGGCTTTAGCTATCGGATCTAGTTGTTTGCGCACCTCGGCCAGTTCACCATGGATGTCGTAGCTATCGACCGTGTGGATTCCTTGATGCAACAAGGCGGCGGCATATTCCGGCGCTTTCAAGGTGGGGACGCATAACAGGGCTGCTTGCGTGCCGGGAAGATCCTTGCCATCATCGACGACCTTAATGCCGGCTAGTTCCACTGGCTGCGCCTCTCGGCTCCGGCGACGCACCACGCCCGTGAGCTCCATGTCCGGCGCGCTCTGCACCGCTTTCAGGGCGTATCGTCCGATGTTTCCATAGCCAACTATCGCGACTTGCAACTTGTGAGTCATGTTCTCTCCTCCAAAGATCACCTATGTCAGGTGGTATAGCTAAACTGAACCAGAGTCTCAGGCGCGTCATAGTCGGTATACGACCGTGATCGATCAGCCTAACGGCTTGAGTCGGGAATCTGTCTTGCCGTCACTTTCTCGCCCTGCAACATAGCCTGTCGTAATCTTCTGGAGCGATCCAGGTACTGCAAATTGGTCTCCAAATCGTACTCTTTAATGAGATCATCAACGGTCACAGCGTCGGTGAGCGATTCCAGGGCCATAATTCCTTCCGCTTGATAAAAATCGATGTGTATCGCGGCGCCGTATTTGGTACTGATCTCCTTCAATCTTCGCCAGTTGTAGTCGATGTGCAGGATCTGGCGATCAAGGTTCAGATTGCGCACCACCACCGGTTGTGTCCGCGACCCTTTTTGAAGTAGGGTGCCGGATTTGTCCACTACGTATCCAATCCCGCCTCGGTGCGCTGATACGATATAGACGTTGTTCTGCAAAGCTGCCTGCAATAGCTGGCGGCCGCCTTCATAGGCGGAAACAAAGAACACGATCTCGGCACCGCCCCTGGCCAGGCCGGTGATTAGCTCGGGGAAGTTGAGATCAAAACAAGTTGCGATTCCGAACCGACATTTAGGGGTGGTGAATACCGGCATTTCCGTACCGGGCATAATACCGGCCGCCATTTCGTAGTCGGTTGGGAACATCTTGCGATATTTGCCGCAAATCTCACCCTGGGGATCCAGCACCACCGCCGTGTTATACAGGGTACCGTCTTCTGTGATCTCTTCTATGGGGATGATGATGTAACAGCCTATGTCGCGTGCTTTTCGGGCGAATTCATTTGTAATATTCCCTGGAGCGGGTTCAGGAAAGTCGCGTGGGTTGATGCAGGCTTCAGGCAGAACGATGATATCCGGTTTGAACAAGGCGGCTCGCTCCATATGAATCATGGCTGTAGCCAAACTTGCTTCTACCGTAGGTTGTCGTTCCATGGAGATGGCGGCTACACGTACATTGCGCATTTAAAAACCTCCTGACGACCAGTCGAATTACCGACACGGCTACATGGTCTTAGCATCGGGTTCCATCTTTTCATGATAACGCATTTAAGGCCGGGATACATGATTTGACGGACATTTTTTTCAACGCCGGTATAGCGAAAGAGGGAACGGCAGTCATGTACTATTCGCGGAGATGGATGATAAGCAACAGCTCCCGGTAGTCATCTCCGAAGCAGCGGTGGATGCGGGACAGACTATACGCCGCCGGTGCGGCCGAACCGGCGGGGAGTGATTTCGGACGACTTACGACTGATGCCGAGCAGGTCGTTAATATCATTGATTTAAGGAGAACAAGCACACTGCTCAACTTGAAGGGGCTATGTACGCATGATATGCTGAATACGCAGAACATCGCATGCAGGCAGTCGAGCAAGCGGGGATGGTGAATGAGTATGGCTCATCCGGTTGCGAAACCTGCGCCCGGCAAATTGCGGGTGTGGGACGACTACATGTCTAACTTGCTGCAAAGGAAGCCGGTACTGTGTTTCCATCACGTACACGAAAGCTTTCAATCGCGCATGCATTCTCATTTAGGGATAGAATTTCTCTTCTGCAAATCCGGGAACGGCATACTAAACGTCAACGGAAAGGCCATTCCCTATAGCGGTCCCGTTATTGTACAACTGGACGGCGGCACACCGCACCATGTTGATGTAACTGATTGCTATGAACGCTGGAACTTAGCCATAGAGAGCAGCACTTTACCCGATTTGGTTCACCCGGCAGACAACCTCGCTTCTGATGCGCCTATCAAAACCGCGCACGGTTTTCACCGTATCGGTCTCGTACCTGTCGCGAGTAAGCTGGTAGGAAGATTAGAAAATACGTTTATAGATATTGCCGACGAAATCGCAGAGGGCGATTTATTTAGCCGGCAGATCATCAAGCTGCAGCTTTATCGGTTGTCTTACTACTTTGAAAGGTTGATTCACGACGCCGGTATTGCTCCTGTGGAATCTTATGCATGCGGTGATTCCGTCGCGTCCGAGAGCTTAGACATCTGTGCCTTTATTCAAGCCAATTTGGATAAGGATCTTTCTGCAAAATCCATTGCCAAAGAACTGCATTACAGCGAGAACCACGTGTATCGATTGGTACGCAACGCGACCGGCGTTTCA
>DUQB01000230.1 GCA_012838035.1 Bacillota bacterium
ATGCAAATAACCTAACTGCCGCATCAACATGGCGAAACTCTCGAGTTCCAGTGATTGCGGCCCGTCGGAAAGGGCTTCCGCAGGGTTGGGGTGTATCTCAATGAGCAAACCGTCTGCGCCTACAGCCACGGCAGCTTTCGCCATAGCCGGTACCAAGTGGCGCTTGCCGGTACCGTGACTTGGATCAACAAAAACCGGCAGGTGCGTTAATGCCTTTAGTACGGGCACGGCGCTCAAATCCAGCGTATTGCGGGTCGTCGTTTCGTAGGTGCGTATGCCGCGCTCGCATAGAATGACGTCGGAGTTCCCTTCAGAAAGGATATACTCCGCCGCCATCAGCCATTCCTCAATAGTGGAAGCCAGGCCCCGTTTCAGCATGACCGGCTGGTGTAACTTACCTACTTTCTTCAACAGACTGTAATTCTGCATGTTGCGAGCGCCGATCTGAACGATATCCGTGTACTCGGCTACCGTTTCCACATCATTGGGCTCTACCACTTCCGTGATTACCAGTAAACCCGCATCATCGGCCGCATGTTTGATCATCTTCAGACCGGCGACGCCATAGCCTTGGAACGAATAAGGTGATGTGCGCGGTTTATAAGCGCCGCCTCGCAGAATTTGTCCTCCCGCAGCCTTCACGGCGGCGGCTGTTTTGCGCATCTGCTCATCGGTCTCCACCGCGCAGGGTCCGGCGGCTACCACTAATTCCCCATTACCGATAGCTACATCCTTCACCTTGATGACGCTTGATTCCGGACGAAACTCGCGGCTGGCCAGTTTATATGGTTGGAGAATGGGGACCACTTTTTCGACGCCGTCCCACTCTAAGGCCAACGACATCACCTTATCGCGTTGGTCGCCGGTGGCGCCGATAACCACACGCTGCTCGCCAACGATGGTCTGGTAACCGAACCCCAGCTGCTTTAACTTCTGCTCCGTAGCCGCTATCTGACTTTGTGTGGCATCCGGTTTCATTACAACGATCATCTTAAAACCCCCAATGCAGTGGAATGAGTCTCACCGGCCGGATAACAAAAAAACCACAGCGTATGGGGAAAAAACGCCGTGGTTCTTATATACCACCCATAACGACAAGCACTTTATTAGGTGCTTACCAGCTTCAGGTACGCCGGTGCAATGCCTTAATACCCTATCCCTGTAACGTGGGACTTACGTTGCGGCCTACAGGCCTAAGGCGTTCAACCGCACGGTTCCGGAGAGAACTTCATGCCGCTTCCCTGTAACAGCACTTGCAGTCTACGATGCTGTCTCCCTGTACGCTTCCGTCGGCACTACTTTTCTCCATCATTACCTTTCCTCTGATTATAGCGCATCGGCAGCGTTTGGCAAGAGAAATTTACGGCATCGTGCATGTCAACCAGCAACGGGGGTTAACCTGGGTACCATAAGCAAAAAAAGCAAGGCGGTTTCCGCAGACCACCCGCCTTGCCTGTGCTTTTTGTTCGTACATTACTTCTCGCGATTAGCCCAGAACTCATCAATGCGTTGCTGCGCCAGTCTGGCCATCTCAGGTACGGCTGTCGATGCGGGCACAGCCATCTGTCGCAACTCGATCCAGGGCGTCATCTGTTCGAATGAGATATCTGCAGGGTGAGCCCATTGTCCATTACGCCACCAAGCCAATGTATCTGTAAAGGCTTTGAGATTTGCCGGCTGCTTCTCGTTGAGGAAACCTTGTACCGCTACGCTTGGTTGCGTCGGAATGACTGCGCCTAAAGTGGCAAACTCCAACATCTGCTCTTTTTGGAGCAAGAAACGCAGAAAGCGTTTGGCCTCTTCCGGGTGCTTGGTATATGCGCCGATTGCCCAAACCTCGGGGCTGAACCAAGCTGAGCGGTAATCCTTACCATCGATCACCAGTCTGGGATAGTAGGTTACATCCCAATCGAAAGTGACTTGGCGCCGCCAGATAGGCAGGTCGAACACACCTCGATTACCCATCGCCAATTGACCGCTTAAAAGCGCCGCCTGGTTGTTGGAACTGATGGTCGAATCGTGGACAACGCCGAGCTTACCGCCCATGAAGTCCGTAATAAACTGCATGGCCTGGATTGTGATGGGATTGTCGACGAGTGTTCGTCTGCCGTCTTCGCTATACACGTTTCCGGCATAGGTAAGAGCGTGTATTCGATCGATCATAGTAAAGCCGTACTGCTCCATAACGCCGTCGCCATTGGTATCCTTCTGTAACTGCTTCGCCATATTCACAGCCGTTGTCCAGTCCCAGTCGGGAGGCATGGTCAAACCGGCTTCCGCCAACAAGTTCTTATTATAGAAAATGGTATGCGCATTAACGCCGAAGGGCAGCGCAATAACCTTCCCGTCCCACCGGAATGCTTCGCGCATATTGGGGAGAATTTCGGCAACCGCTTTATCCTGCTCGAAAAGATCATCCAGAGGCAGTAAAAGATCGGCAAACCGCCATATGGCGATACCTGCCCAAAATACGTCGGGGCCGGAGCCCGCCAGGATGGTTGTGGTTAAAACCGCATTGTATGAACCAGCCGGGTTGATGGGATTGATTTTGATGTCCGGGTTTTGCGCTTCAAACTCTCTCGCCCATTTTTCGAATATCTCATTGCGCTCAACCTGGCCACAGCAATGGTACCATACCAACTCTACTTGCTCCGCAGCTACAATGCCCACACATACAAACAGTAACAGGGTCACTACCAAGAGCCGCTTCATCTTTCCACTCCTCCTTAAGCTAGAATAAGCCGTCAAAATGCGATACCTACATGCGGTCATAGATTTTATCCGGATAACGCCTCCATCTCCCTGCGATTATTCCAATATCTCGCGCCGGTTTACTATTACCTGATTTTAACCGCTGCCAACAGAGCGAATTGATCGTCCACCGGTTACTCTAATTAATTAAGCTAGGTCATTCAATTAAATAGTATAGCATCCCCGATGGAACGTCAACCGAAAAAATCCATATCCGGTGCAAGATTCTCCTCACCTGTCCATCATCCAGGCGAATTCGGTGCAATCACGCTGGATCCCGGCGCGCTTCGCTATGTTGCCCTTGTCTGAACGTCATCGCTTGCGTACGATGATGACATGAACGAATGGAGGCCTTTTTTTGATCGCTACCGTTACGCCCAATGTCGCTTTGGATAAAACCTACTTGTTGTCGGGGTTCAACCGGCAAGGAGTCCATCGTGTGGAGTTAGCCGCCCTTCTACCCGCCGGCAAAGGAGTCAATGTGGCGCGGGTATTAAACCAGCTACAGGTCCCTGTCATTTGCACAGGAGTAGTGGCAGGTTATACCGGGCAACACATTTGCGCGCTACTAAAGGAAGCAGACGTGCAACACGATTTCGTATGGACCAGAGGTGAGTCGCGCCAATGTCTCACCCTCCTTGAACCTGGTACCGATTTGCATTGTGAAATACTGGAACCTGGCCCCGCTTATACACCGGAGCTAAGTCGGGCTCTCATTGAAAAAGCGCGCCGACTTGCGCGCGAAAGCGACTATGTGGTCATAGCGGGCAATCCACCGCCCGGGACAGATCCCAACTTGTTGAAGCAGCTGGTACAAGCTGCCCGAGAAAGCTGCTCGCGTGTGGTGCTCGATGCTCACGGCATCTGGTTGTATCATGCCATAGCGGCACGACCGCACATCATCAAGCCCAACTGGCAGGAGTTTCAAGAACTGACCGGTCCTTGTCCGGATAACCTGGCAGCGGTAGCGCGTGCCAAACCTCTTTTGGCAGCAGGCATTGAGCTTGTGTTGATCAGCCAAGGCGCTGCCGGAGCGCTGGCTGTAACACTAGACTGTGCTTGGCAAATTACTCCGCCGCAGGTACAAGCAGTGAGCGCCGTGGGGTGCGGCGATGCGATGGTTGGAGGTCTAGTAGCGTCGCTGACTCACAAAGAGCCTTTACAAACTGCATTGCGCTTTGCTACAGCTGTGGCGACAGCCAACACGCTGGTACCGGGCGCCGGAATCTTTACTCACACAGATGCAACAAGGCTCTACGCAGAGGTGCAAGTAGAGCAGTTGGCATAACAAAGCACAGAGTAATCGGCAACAAGAAGCCGACATACCTAGAGCGACGTCTTATCCGCCTGCGGGCGCAGCTGTCGGAGACGCCTGTGCCGATACGGCCTCTGGCAAAGCCTGCAAGTACGCCGTGAGGTAATCTTCCATATACTGTAGTAGATCACGATCGATATTCTCTAGGGTATCGCTGAACCAGTGGTAATGTGGGATATTTCCTTTTTCATCCATCGCAATAAACGTAATGGCCGGATACCCTGCTCGAGCGGCTATAACGCCGTCGGTAGGTAGAAGCAGATTGTGCTTGGCGACAACCCGTCCACTCATGCGCTTGCTCACCTGTTTGGCCAGATTGATTAATTCCGCGTGATAAGGCGTATAACCCAGCATGCCTTCACCTTCCAGGTAGCGTGGAATGCCGGCGCCGAGGTTGTCCAGGTTCACAAAGTATGTTTGCTCCGGCATGCTACTCGTAAAGTGCGACATAAAATGCATCATTCCGCGGGTCCCGGTCTCTTCGCTGCCGGTGAATACGAACGAAATGTCCAGAGCGGCCAACTCACCAACAGCAGCTTTTTGGGCCAAGGCCATCGCCAAAGCAGTACCGCTGCCGTTATCATTGGCTCCATTGATATAACCGCCGCTGATACTCCCTACGAGTAGACCGATGACCACTAAAGCCAAATAGAGCGAGCCCAACCACATCACTTCCCCCACCCAGGGAAGCGCAGGCCACAGCGCATTGATGATCAATCCTACCGGTAGTAGCGCTAAAACGACGTAGACCGACGTGAAGAAAGGTTGTATGAAGGGGCGAAACAGCGGCGAAAAAAGCCAACTGCAGTATTGGGTGTCATAATGCGCCGTTATGATCACCCTAGGCCGCGGCGTCTTCCGGATATCGCTTTCGGCAGCCGGCGGAGGCGTTGCCGCGACTTCAGCAGCTGTTTGACCTGCAACGCGAGACGCGCTTACCGCATCTGGTAAGCGCGCGATCAAGTTCTGCGAGCGATACTTCGGCAGCGGCAAGGCGTTAAGATTGACCGGCCGGCCCAGCAACTCACCTACCAGAGGAATCGCCGCCAATAGCATCAGCAGCCCGGCGACGAATGGATGACGAATGCCCAAACCGAACAGCGCCGCCAGATAGATAAGGATGACCGTGCTCGGTCCATGATAAAGCGTTTTGCGCGGAGCGCGGAAGTACTGGTGTTCAACCACTAAGCCCAGCTTATTCAGCTCATGGGTGATTAGGCGCGCGGCTTTAGCCTCAGCGGTTGAGGCGGAACCTCGATGCGGCAACTGCGACAGCTTGGTAAGATACGACCACGCAGACACGTCTCCACCTCCGTACTTTTGTTTAGGTAACATGCATCCCTTCGGTGGCTATTCCTAAACAACGCGCTTTTGGAGCACAGTCTACAAGTCGGCTGCTATTGCGCCGAGATCCGCCCCGTCAGCCACCAATTGCCGTTGTAGCTGTCGGATGGGTACCTGCTCCGGTGTGGAATGGGCTTTAGCCGCCATGGCAGCTACAGTACCCGCAGCCTGCCCTAAGGCCATGCATACGGGGGCAAGGCGCGTTGAAGCGTGCGCCGCATGCGTGGTAGAAATGCAGCGCCCGGTTACTACGATGTTATCGACTTGACTGTTCAACAGAGCGCGTAAGGGAATTGCATACGCCCCTTCGTTCTCTATCCGCAAGGTGACCACGCCGTCGCCGTCAGGGCTGTGAATGTCGATGGGATAGGCATTACGAGCTATGCAATCGTCAAACTGACGCCCAGAAATCACATCATCCTGCGTGATGGTATAGAGACCCTCAATACGCCTTGTTTCACGCAATCCGATTTGGGTTCCCGTAGCCACCAAGCGCGCGGCTGCAAATCCGGGAAGACGGCGTTGCATGAAAGCCGTTAAATCGTACACCTGCCGACGTGCCTCCACTTCCGCCAAGGTGAGGAACTCGGAGGTTAACTCCTTCACCTTGGTCACTCGCGTCATGTTGACGATCACTTCATCAGGGTAGGGGGTGTTAAAGAAGAGTACTTGATCGCGGTCCAGACTGACTTCACCGGCCTGCCGGGCCTGATTGATATGGCTGTAGAAGCCCGATACCGAAAGCAAAGGCGTATCGACAAAGCCTTGCACGCCGCGCGGTCCAATGCGAAAATCTTCAGGATGCGCCTGGATATATTCCCTAATCTGTTGCGTATCTACCTGGGACAGTTTAAAACAAAGCGTAGCAGGCTGAGCCAAATTGTCATCCGGTCGGCCAAAAGCAAAATTGACCCCTGCCAACGCTGCCACGTCTGCGTCACCACTGGCATCGACCACTTGACCTACGCGTATGGTGTGCAAACCATCCTTTGTTTGTATCTGTAGAGTCTCAATATGTCCTGCCGCCACGCCCACGCCCACAACGACGGCATGCAGTAAAAGCTCTACTCCGGCGGCCAAACACAATTCCAACTCCAACTGCTTCAAGGCTTCCCCATCAAATGGAGTCACTGTAGGTACATAGCCCGTAGTATCGTAAATGTGGCCAGGTGAAGCATTGCGCGCGACCAAATGATTAACAATCTCTTGCGCAAACCCGCTCACCACCTGCTCCGTAGGTGAGTGGAAGGTCATCATCGGAGCGACCAGAGCGGCCGTCAGTGTACCTCCTAAAAAACCATATCGTTCGATTAATAGAACTCGCACACCTTGGCGGGCTGCGCATACGGCTGCTGCGACCCCGGATGAACCTCCACCTACAACCACAACGTCGTAATCGTTCCTTACCACTAAAGCATCTCTCCAACCTGTTCCAAACTTTACGCTACAGTCTACCCGCTGTTTATCTGCGCATTTCAGGTAGATACGCCTTTTGTCGCACGGCTTCTATAAGACCATACGCAAGAGCAACTTGGACATTTCCACCCAGTTAAGGTCATTACGAGCTTATTCTTCGCTGCCGTAGCTTACATCTCCTACCAGTCAGCTAGTTACCTGACGGCGAAGCATCGCGCAGTTGCCGGTTGTAGGAGCGATGCGGTAGGCAGAGCGCCGACTAAAAAAGTGGGGTTGTCCCGGAGTACCCGGGATAACCCCATCAACTCCGTCGGTTGCGAGTTAAAACGCTCTAAATACCGACGGTTCGGTACATAAGTAAATGTTCGTGTACTACACTGTTATTGCATCTTAAGAACGACGCCTAACGTCTGGTCCGGATGCTCAATAATGGTGCGACACACTTCCGGTGCGTCGTCAAGAGACACAGTATGCGTAATCAACGGTTTCACCTGCAGCTGACCGGCGGCAATCCAACGCATGGCCTCTTCCAAATTTCGCTTAGTGGTCCAGGGCACGAACACTTTGGGATACGAAGCGCCATGCTCCCATTCCTTATCGTGATAACCCGGGCCGGTGCGTGCAGCGCTGCGAATATCGAGGTTGCCCAATGCGGCGCCGAAGGAGTGCTCCACTGTCGCGCCGCCCACTAAAACGACGCAACCATAGACATGGGTATCTGGAGCTCGTTTCATCACACCGACGATTTCTTTAAAGGTCGCCGTGGCGTTACCGCCAAAGCAGATAAAGGCCGCATCCATACCATAGCCGCGGGTAAACTGCGGCGCCTCTTCAGTGAATGAGGTTTCTACGCCACATACATCAAATCCCAGTTCTCGAGCCGTGTTTAGCCGAAGAGCCAACCTGTCCGCGCAAAGGACGTGCGCACCGTTGAGCCGAGCCAGCTGCGCTACGAACTGACCGACGATGCCCATCCCGACGACCAGCGCATTCTGGCCCAACTCCAGGTTCGCTCTGCGCACCGCATTCAAGGATGTTACCGCCAGAGAGTTCAGCGCGCCTTCTTCAAAGCTGACCGAGTCGGGCAGCGCCACGGTCATATTCACCGGTACATTGGCATGGGTCCCGTGGATGGCGTATCCTGCACCCATGGCGGCGACGCGCTGTCCTACCCGGAACTCTTCGCAACCTTCACCTACGCGCGTAACGATGCCGGCGTTCTGGTAGCCGAAGGTACGCCAAGTATCTTCCGGCGTTACTTCGGGTTCTTTACCGGCAAAGCGGCTTAACTCGGTACCGGCGCTAATGGACGACGCCATCACCTCAATTGTCAGTTCGCCTGGTTTTGGTTCGGGCATGGGTTCCTCGATGATTTTAAAGGCACCTTTACCATTACCCGCTAGCACTCGCCTCAGCATTACTAGTGGCCGCTTCCCGGCATTCTATCTACCGGAATTCGCGGCCTTCCCTCCTTCTGATGATTGACTTACGCTGCAGCATGCGTCGGGCACGTGCAGTCTTTCTCTGCCGTGATCCATCCACTCCCTGCGATTAGATCCCGCACGTTCCCTTCCAATCCGCATGCAAATCATACGCCGCGCCGACATCCTTGCCGGCGCAGACAAATTGCTATGATCGCAGATACTTCGTTACGGTTGAACAGGACGGAGTTTTTCCAGAGCGTGTTTGACTATGCAACAAAAGCCAAGGATATAGGTTCCTGCTAAGCTGCTAAAATCCTGCCTTCCGCCCTATGTTAACGAATTATCTACATGGTCAACGCAAACCTGCTGCTCTCTATCGGTCCAATAGCCGGTGTTCACGACACGGTCTGTCAGCAATGGTGATGGCCTATCTCCTACAGTTCCAGGAGACGGATATTCCTAAACCATATCTCTCCACCATGGTCCTGCAGCGCGATGTGTCCTCGACGCGGCTGCGTAGCATAAGCAAAGGGAAACTTAGTGGGCGTATTATCCGGAGCCTTAAAAGGTTCCGTGCATGTGTTCACATCCAAATGCGTAACCAAGACGCCGTTTAACGTAATCGCAAGCAACGGACCGCGGCACTCAATGCGCACCTGGTTCCATTCACCCGCAGCACGCGATGTATCTGCCGTAGGAGCCACAAGACCATAAATCGCGCCGCATACCTCTTTGCCACCTAAGCCTTCATGTAGCGCCGGGTCCAGAATCTGCAGTTCAAAACCGGTAAAGCGCCAGTCCTTGGGGTCATTTATATCCGCAACGCGGAAGAACACTCCGGAGTTGGTCTTCGGCGCAATCTTATACTCCAGCTCCAGCACGAAATCTGCAAACTTCTCCACCGTATACATATCTCGGCGTCCGGCGCCGCCACGTGGTTGTGCCAGATGAATGGCGCCTGAGTGAATTTCCCAACCGTGTTCCGCACTCTTAAATTCCCAACCGTTAAAGCTCTCCCCATCAAATAGGTACCGCCAGTTCTGCTTGTCGTTTTTTGTACTCACGGCTTACAATCTCCCTTTCATGAGCAGTGGCAAAGCGCATTGCCGACAGGCTGCTTGTAGTATATGCCTGCCACAGCATCAGCCTGCCGGGAGCTATACATGCGGGCGCGCGATATCATGCCCGGATCTCTCTGGTTTCTTGGTTTGTTATTTCCTCATCCAACCCGTATCACCTGCAGTAGGATGGTGTAAATACCTGTACCAGGCATTCCGCACCCTTACTCATGTTACCTGCTGGTTTTCTCAGTCCAACTACAAGGCCGAAGTTTGCACGAGGTTAAGTCGGCCGTCGAACTAAAAGTGGCGTAAAGTTAGTTCACCATCTGGAGGAACATTTTACACCAGATTTAGGACTTGACCCTTGCTCGTATTTGCCATGAGCTGCGAATCCAAAAGCTGGTCAATGCCATGGTCAAGTATGATGTCAAACAGTGCAAGGTGTCACCAGGCACACTGGTCGTGGCTGTGATTATCAACCTCCTCGGAGCAATACAGTGAAAGCAAAACCTATAAGTGAATAATGTTCAACCTGAGGGTCCAGGTCGGACACCGTGTTTAGCAATATAAAAGCGAGAGAGTGGTGAGCGGTGTGGTCATGTGTCCGCGAAAGTGAGCGCAACTCAGTCCAGTTGGTATTTAAAAGCAAGTTAGCTCACTGATGCGGTTTCCTACTGCCGTAGCGAAAAACCCTATGGAATTCCGGATCAGGCTACCAAAGGTGCGGAAAGCCGGCTGTACCGTCATCTCCCCTTTTTTCGAAGAGCTGAACAGGATGCTTTCATACTGCGCGACTACATCGCTTTCCAGCCTTGTTCATGCAGGATAATGCCGCGTTAATCAGGAACATTACCATCATCATACAGAATCCTGCATCCGGGGTTTACATCACGCAAGCAAACCAATCAATCGTACCACTAACGCAACCATTGCTTACACGGAGGCGATCTAATATGAGTAAACAGAACTACCGCCAGATGATTGTCTATCTTTTGCTTCTGGTTCTAGCCATCTTTTCACAAATCATGTATGCGGGCATTTATACCTTCAGCTCGGGTACCACTCTATCGCAGTTGGTCGGCTCCATCGGTGCCATCTTGCTGTTTGTCGAAATCATCAATCTCTTAACGCGTGTTCGCATGATCCGCATGCATAAACCGGCAGTTGAGGCGGCGATGATCGGTCGTATTTATCAAGTGGTCGCTGCAATCGTCATCATTCTGGTTATTGCTAATACGCTGGGTCAGTTGGCCGCTTTCGCCAGCTTCTTCGCCATGTTCGGCGGTATGTTGCTGGGCTGGTCTCTGCAAGCGCCGGTAAGCGGCTTTGCCGCCTGGTTGCTGGTGTCCATGAAACGACCCTTCCGTCCCGGCGATCGCGTGCAATTTCCCAATCTGGGTCTTACCGGCGACGTCAACGAGATCGGCCCCATGTACACCGTGTTGAACCAGGTAGGCGGCAGCATCGGCAGCGAAGAAGCCAGTGGGCGTAATATTTTGGTACCCAACGCCATGCTGTTTTCCCAAGTGGTTATCAACTATACCGTACGGCAAGAAGCCGCATACATGCTCGACGAAGTCGTGGTTCGCATCACCCACGGCTCAAACTGGGATCGAGCGGAACAGATTCTGCTCAATGCCGCGATCAACGTCACCGAGGATGTGATCGCCGCTACCGGCAAAATGCCTTACATCCGAGCGGATGCTTATGACTACGGCGTGTATATGCGCCTCAGATACCTGACTAAAGCGACGGAACGTCCCGAAACGGTATACAAGATCACGAAACAGATATTCCAAATGATGCAACAAGACGAACAGGTCGACTGGGCTATTCCCTACATTTACTCCTACCGTTCCGGCGAACACAAACGCGATGAGCGCAAAGAGTACGAAAAAGGACAGATCCGTGAGATGAATATCGCTGATATCAGGACCTCCGGCAAGCATATCGACGATAAGGAGCTAGAGCAACTCATGAACAGTATCGCGGCGAGTGGGTTGTTGCAGCCGATCCTTGTGCGCAAAGCGCCTTCAGACGACCATTATGAGGTCGTCGCCGGCGAAATGCGGTTGGAAGCCTGCAAGCGTTTGGGCTGGAAGAAAATCAGCGTCATCATCCACGATAAAAAAGCGGTATAAGTTCATGCTCATACTGCCATGCGCAGTGTAAAGCTGTCGGTAATGTCCCAACAACTTATCTAACCGATGAGAAAAACCGGGCGGGCGGCAAGCAGGTTTTTGTTGTCGATTTTCCCAAGCCGAAGGATGGTGTAGTCCCTTGCGTAGAACTCTCCATGTGATTATATGCACGTTTTTTTTGCTGGTCATCACCGGATGCGGGGCGTTGATCTATGGTAAACCCCCTGCTCCACCGTTGCCGTCCGACCTACAGGCCCCCGACGAACCACCTAGCGGTTACACGGTGTACTACGCGGCGCCTGAAGCCATCGGAGGCGGAGACGGCGCCGATCCCGCCCATGCCGCTTACTTCCGTGACTCGCAGCTTTGGGCCAAGGCGCAGCAAAGTCTGCAAGAATCATCCGTCATCGTGAATTTTCTCCCCGGCGACTATATATTCAGCAATACCAAAGACGGCAAAAATCGCGGACGCCTAACACTACTAAACTTGGGGCACGACGAGCATGTACTCATCATACAAGGCATGTACGAAGAAGGCACCGTCTTCATGTCGGATCCCTCCGAACCCGTTAGTGAGGATCGCGCCGTCGACTTGCTGTATTTTGAAGGTAAAAACGCCGTTTTTCGCAACCTCCACTTCACCGGTAAACAGTACATGGCCTACACGACCAAGTTCTACGGTACCAATGTACTGATAGAAGACTGTACATTTATTGACTTACCTAATGTGATCTATGGAGCTACCGGTGCACATTATGCTCGAACGAGCCGCATCACCTGGAGAAACAACGTCTTTAAGCGGATAGGCTACCGCTCCGGATCGCACATGATCTACAACGCTTACGATCCGACTTACCTCTATGTAATCGACAACTACTTCGAGGACTGCGCCGGTGAGTACGTCCGCTTCCGAGACGACACCGATTTCGTAGTCGCCTACGGCAATACGTTTAAATCCACCGGGTCTTACATTAACTACAATATGCCGTTCCTCTCGGTGCCGCTGTTCAACGACGACAATCCGGCCGACCCAGGACCTAATCCCAATTACGAGTACTTCGGCACGCACTTTGTCATTGCCGGCAACACGTTTATTTATCCCAATGACAACAGAGGAACCAAGTTGGTATTCCGTTTCTATCAGAACGGCTTTAACCCGCCGGGCGTGCAGTATCTCCTTTCTCCCACAGAAGCCGCTGTGCTGCAGAACGGCACTCTGGAGCAAAAGCGAGCGCTCATGCAAACGCAACTAGAATTGGACCCCGCCCAAATATATTTCTACGACAACACTTATATTGGTGGCGCCAAGCCGTTGGTCGAGTATCAGGCAGTGCCCAACTACGGCGAGAATAGCCGCGGTTTTACCAGCCCCATTGATATTACCGCTACCTTGAATACCATACCCGTAGTCAATTCGAGCGAGGAAGCCATGACCTTTTGGCAATAATCGAGGTGAGTAAAAGACATGTCTTTATATCCTACCAAAAGCCTACTCTTTGTAGGGAGTTATGCGACGAACGGAGAAGCGGGCATACACGCCGTCGGCGTAGACGAGGAAAGCGGTGAGTGCGTACTACTCCACAGCGTCGCCGGCGATGTTAACCCGTCCTATGTGCTCGTCCATCCCAACGGGCGGTACTTGTACGCCACCAATGAAATCGACCTCTCCGCAGACATACCAGGCGGCGCCGTATCGGCGTACGCTATTGATACGGATTCAGGCCGCCTAACCCGGCTGGGACGTCGATCCACGCAGAGCAGCGGCCCCTGCCATCTAAGTATCGATCACTCCGCTCGCTATCTGTTTGCATCCAATTACAAAGGCGGGGGCTTAACCGTCTTGCCCATTCTGGCCGACGGTTCTCTGGGGCAGGCGACTGATTACGTTCAGCATATGGGCAAGGGGACCCATCCCAAGCGCCAGGATAAAGCCCATGCGCACTCCGCTTTACCTGCACCTCGGCGCGATTATGTGTTCGTTGCCGATCTAGGTCTGGATCAGGTGGTGATCTACCCGTTCGATGTCGGGACGGGTAAGCTTGATCGCCGGGCAACGGTCCTCAAGGTAGCCGACGGAGCAGGACCGCGTCACTTCACCTTCAGCGCCGACGCTCGCTTTATGTACTTGATCAATGAGTTGGATTCCACCGTGCATGTTTGGCGCTACGATGCGGAGAGAGTGACATGTGAACTGATCCAAACGATCAGCGCCCTCCCGGAGCAGTTCGCCGAGGAGAGTTGGAGCGCCGAAATTCGCTTGCATCCCAACGGTCGTTTTCTGTATGGTTCCAACCGCGGACACGACAGCATCGTCACCTACCGGGTGGATCCCCAAGCCGGCACACTGACGCTTTTGGGACATACGCCCTGCTTAGGCGTTTGGCCGCGCCATTTCACCTTAGATAACGCCGGTCGCTTGCTGATAGTGGCCAACCAACACACCAACTCCATCGTTAGTTTCCATGTAAATCCGGAGACCGGCGCTTTAACGCCCACAGGTCATACGCTAACCATCGGAAAACCGACCTGTGTGCGGTTCCTGGAGGAAGGAGCCTGAGTAAATGCCTTACATATCCATCCCTTATGGTAAAGACACCCTAGGAATTAACATCCCTGATGCCAACTTTTTGGGCTGTTATCCGCCCAACACCGTCGTTTTTCCTGCAGATGAAAATAATCTGCTGACGGCAGCGATCGACAACCCCATCGGTTCATCGCCACTGGGTGAAATCGTCAAACCAGGGCAAAAAGTGGCGATTATCTGTGATGACATTACGAGACCTACGCCGGCATACAAAATAGCACCATTGCTGCTGGAAAGGCTGCATGCCGCCGGTATCGCCGCTGCTGATATTTTCTTTGTCTTGGCCTTAGGCAGCCATCGCGATATGACGCCTGCGGAAATTGAGCAGAAATTGGGGAAGGAGATCCCGTCCCGTTATCGTGTTTACAATTCGCGTTTTCGAGACTCGGCAGGTCTAGTCGATCTGGGTATGGCTCCGGGGGGCGTTCGTGTGTGGGCCGATAAGAACGCCATGTCCGCTGATATCCGCATTGGGATCGGCAGTATCGTGCCGCATCCGGCAGTAGGATGGTCGGGCGGTGGAAAAATTATTTATCCCGGCGTAGCGGGCGAGAATACGGTAGCCCAGTTCCACCTCCAACACGGCAAAGCCGGTTGGAATATGTTCGGCGCAGACGAATGTCCGGTGCGTCTGAACATGGAAGCTTGGGTAGACACCGTCGGCTTGCATTTTATCGTCAATATTGTCGGCAGTCCGGATGGACGCATTTATCGCGCTGTAGCCGGCAATTACGTTAAAGCACAGCGTGCGGGAGTCGTTTATGCTAAAGAACTGTATGGCATCCGAATCCCTCAACGTGCCGACGTGGTCATAGCCAGTTCATATCCTAGTGACGACGATTTCTGGCAAGCCTCAAAAGCTATTTTACCCGGCGATCTGCTGGCAAAAGACGGCGGCACGGTCATCATCGTCACCCCTTGTCCCGAAGGCGTAGGTCCGCATCCGCGTTACATGGAGTATATCGGCAATAAGGATGTGGACGCGTTGCTTAAACAAGCTGAAGAAGGCGGCGATCACGATCTGGTGGCATTGCCGGTAGCCGCAACCGTCGCCCGCATCCAACAGCGCATCCGGTTGGCGATTGTTTCCACCGGCCTTAAAGCCGCTGATGCTCGCTTAGCCGACATGGATCACTATTCTACACTGGATCAGGCCTTACACGCCGCCTTGCAGCGTGCCGGACAACATGCGCAAGTGGCTGTTCTTCCCTACGGAGCGGAGATCGTACCTCTGATAGAATAACAACTCGCGATGAAGATGCTCTCGTGCGCCGTTGTACGCCGTCAACAACCCCCTGTGGGAAAATCGGGTTAAATACCGACGCTTGGCAGGAATCCATACTACTGTGCAAGAACTGATGCGCAACCAAACGAATCCGGTTGCGCGTCTTTTTTCTCCGGCATTAACGCATGCGTTGATGCCATATACCGTCGGGATTAAGCACTGTATGGTCTATAAACGCCTCCAACGTACTATAGTTTAGTATCACATCACAGGGAGGATCACCATGGCCACTAAATGCCCGAACTGCAATGCGTTCAATCAAACCACCGCCAGTGTGTGCAAAAAGTGCGGCGCCGATCTTAATGTCAGACAACCGATTGAGACGGAGGTAAAAACAAAGCCCCCGTGGTGGAAACGAATCGTCGGTAAGAAATAACGAAGTAACCTCGCCAATCTTGCCTGACATGATACCGTTTAGTCTGAACACCAAGCGATAGGATTACCGCGGCCTTTTTTACGTCCTGTCCCCTGCCGGCCTAACTTGCCCTCAACGCGCTTCGCTCTTATTCAGACTGCAGTTATTCCCGCAAGGCATGTCGATCGTTCACCCATTCTTCCTGCGCCTTTACAGCCCAAAAGCACCGATGAAGTCAACTTTCGGCTTTGTTGTTCAGTTGCAATTTTTACTCCATCTCGATTGCCACTATAGAGGAAACGACAACAACGTGGTGAATCCCTGAAAACAGGGTTTATCGCTACACGAGCACTAATGGGAATCCACCAAAAAGGATGGTGTTAACACAATGTACAGATATGCTCGCAGCGGTGTCTTTATTTGCGTTTTGATGTTGATCCTCATGGTAAGCACTCCTCCGCTCTTAGCCCAAGAGCTACGTTTTCTCGCTGTAGGTTGGCCTTTAGCCCTCACCGAATTCGTCAACAAAGAGGTCGTGCCCTCGTTCGAGGCTGAACATGGCGTAAAGGTGATCATCAATACCGGTGCCAACTGGAATAACCGGATGGACAAAATTCTGGTATCCATTGCCGGTGGCGTACCATACGACTTGGTGTGCACCGGCTTCTATTCTCCCATCGAAGAGGGATCCAACGGTCTGCTGGCGCCACTCGACGACTATTTGGCCAATTGGTCCAGTACCAGGAAATATCCTGAGCCAATCTGGAACACGTTGAAATGGCAAGGAAAAACCTATGTCGTTCCTCAAAACAGCGCCTTGCGCGCTATCGCGTATAACAAAGCCTTATTCGCCCAGTCCGGGTTGGACCCCGAAGCGCCGCCGCAAAGCTGGGAAGAGCTGATCCGCTATGCACGTTTGCTCACACGCATGCAAGGCGACCAGGTGACCGTCCGCGGCTATTCCAGCAATACCGGTCCGAATGCCTACTCGCAAGACCTCTTCTGGTACATGCGCCAAGCAGGCATCACGGAGTTTAATGAAGCCACCTTTACCGCAAACCTCACGCAAAGAGAGGCGATGGATGCCTTTAATACCATGATTGAGCTCAGCGATGCAGGCCGAGCCCTGTCTCCGATTCTAAGCGGTGGTTTTGCCGGTGAACGCATTGCGATGGAACGACAATATTCGGGTATGCAACAGAAGGCGTTCTCGCAAAATCCCAACCTGATCCCCGATTACGGTCTTTTCCTCCCCAGGAAGAACCCCACATCGCCACCGGTCGGACACGGTTTTTTCGACGGCATCGGTATACTTGCGGCCAGCGAAAACAAGGATTTGGCCTGGGCGTTTATCGAAACGCTGTATGAACGGGATACATTGGAGCAAATGGAACGGATCAGCGGCTTTATCTCAGGCAATTTGGACCTAGTCAGCCGCCACGTCCATTTCATGCCTAAGATCGATCTGTTTTACAATGCGTATGCCTATGTAACCAACTCGGTGATTCCACCACCGCGCACCACATCCCAAACCGAGCTAGGTAAGCTGCTTGAACAAGCGATTCGGAAGCAGATGTCTCCACGTGAAGCCCTTGAGCGCGCCCAAGAGATCTGGGATCGGTTGCTGAGCGAGTGGCAAGCGACGCTAAAGTAAACCGAACGGCTTGACAACCCCACCGACGTCGCCATGTTATGCGCTTGAGTAAACGGCTTCTTGCGCAGTATGGCCGCGGCGACTCGGTTCAACATGAATTAGAACCTCAGCCAGGTGGCTGAAGTGCCGGCTAAGCGCTAAAGCCACCTGATGACTGAGGTCGTGCGCTCTTTCTAGGTCCAAGTCTCCGGCCACTTCAATATGCATATCCAAGTACAATTCACTGGTTCGACCGCGCGTCCGAATGGCGTGACAGCCTGTCACGCCGTCAATCGACTGCGCCACCGCTTTCACTTCATGCGGATCTAATACGGCGGCATCACATAACACACGGCTGTTGCTGCTCATGATCCCCACCGCAGTGCGTACGATCAGGATGATAATCACTACTGCGGCAGACAGATCCATCCAAGGATAACCCAACCGCGCGGCAACCAAGCCGAACGCCACCGTACCGGAGATGTAAAGGTCGGTCCGTGTATGCGCTGCATCGGCAAGCAACGCTTCGCTGGCCAGTCGCAGTCCGATCTTGCGTTCATAGCGACTTACAAGCCCATTGATCATCATGGTCAAAAACATCACGCCCAGCTGGGGAAATCCTACGGTGAGCGCCACAGGCTGCCGAAAGCGCACCCAGACGGCCCGTGTGACTTCCCACGCCATTCCCAGCAATAAACCGGCTATGCCCATGGCTGCCAGTGTCTCGTACTTGCCGTGACCATAAGGATGACAGCGATCGGGAGGTTTATTCGCCAGTTGAATGCCGATGAGGGCGAGCAGATTGGATGAGCCGTCAGCCAACGAATGCAGACCATCGGCGATTATAGCGGTAGATTGAGTCCAAATGCCCACACCCAGTTTAAGCGCACTTACTAGATAGTTCAGTACTAAGACTATCCAGAGCGTCCTTTTCTGGTAGGCATATCGCCAGGTGTTTGCCTTGTGCGGCGCTGTCGGCGGCAAGCTGTACGGCGCACGGTTTATGGCCATGAACATCCTCCCTGGATAAAATAAAAAAGGGCCCATTACGGTCCCACGGATGCTCCGCTGCCAGGTATCCACCTACCCAGGCCCGGCTACGCCGCACCTTGCCGGTACGGCTGCCTGCTCCAACCCTATACTATTCCACAGATCCGGTAGTGTGCATACGACAAAAAAGAGGTTGACATCGCAGCGCTGCATGACGGTGTCAACCTCTGTGTTTTAGTTGGTATCGCCAACCTATCGTTGTTTCATCTCAGCTACATGATTCAACACGGCTTCGCGCATAAGGCGTGTCGCTTCCGGCGTATTCTCATGCTTAGCCCAGACATCGTTATAGATCGCTTTCTTGGTCGGGACATTATTGTACGCCGCATACACCGTGGTCGGCGGACAAGTTGTATCGATAAACCCTACCGTGAAGAAACCGTCGGCTTTTACCCGTGTCGCCATACTCACGGCATCGAAGTAGCGCACCGTATTGATGCGTTGCTCGACGACGGCAGGATTATTATGATTGGTCAGTCCCAAGCCTGGCCACCCCGTCGCTCTGTCGATCACCCTTCCCGTTAAGTCGGCCATTGCCGATACGCCGGCAACAAAGAAGGTCACTCGGGAGTCCAGCCCGGCGCCGGCGAAAGACTGCGCGCCGCCCTGGCTGGTGCCGTACAGAATGATGGTCTTGCCATCCCACTCCGGCCGTGTGGTGATATAGTCGATGGCCCTGATCACCCTTAAGAACATGCCCAGGAAGTAGAAATCATCACGCGAGTCGACACCGCGCACCCGATAGTCGGAAAGCTCGCCGCTCGCCAATCCGGTGTAATAAGCGGACTCCCTACCGTTAGGCAACCCATGGGCGTTGATATCAAAGGCCAGCATGTTCTCTTCAGCCCAGCCCCTGGCACGCGAGAGCGAGGCCGAGTTCACCCCGGCTCCGTGCAAGGTGATGATTGCCGGTAGCGACTTCGGCTGCGCATTTTTAGGCAGCACCAGATAACCGGAGACGGGAGCGCCTAATGCATCTACTTGGACATCATAGGCGTTTGTCGTCGCCGATCCCGAATTGATCTGCTTGACCTGCGCTCTCACCGGGACCTGCGCCAACAAAGCTTTTTTCTCGTCCCAAAACTCATCAAAGTCATCGGGGACCGGCAGGCTAGGTTTAATCTCTAATGGATCTATACCCACGCCCGCTACCGTCGTCAACGCTTGACCGCCTAAAGAAAAATCCGCCTGCAGCTGTAAGAAGCCCGGTTCATCAAAGGTAGTGGTCACCAAGGCGGCGCCTTTCTCCGTAACGGCAACTCCGGATGCCAACGGTTTGTTGCCGTCTTTCTTGAGCGTCCAGTTCACGCTTAGTCCGTCGATGGGCACGTTGCCTTGCGTAACCTGAATGCGGAAGGTGATGGGCTCCCCTACGCCATATAGGTGATCCGGACGATCCGGCGTCACGACAAGCGTCTCATTTCCCAGGAGCGTCCACGTTTGAGTTGAATACATGAGGTTGGTGCCCACATATTCGGTGACTACATCAGGATCAGCTAACAACTCGAAATCGACGCGCCATATCCCCGGGGCGCTAGGAACTTCGAGGGCTACAGGCACGGATACGCCGTTGGGCCCGATGCCGGTGACCTTACCCAAGTCCAGCAGCTTTGTCGTCTGCGCTTCGGTCACATATGTCGCTCTGGCTGGGTTCCATCGTACGACAGACACGGTAGCCCGCGCTTGCAAATCCATTTCCGGCAAGCGACTGTTACTTCTAACGACCATAGTACCTAACAATCGGCTGCTCGCTTTGTCCAAACGCAGACTGCTCGGAGTTCCCGTCACTTTGCCCAAGATGATGTCACGGCTGTCGCTGAAGCGTACTTGGCCTTGCTCAACGTATTCCAAGGTCACCGCCGTCGCGCCTAAAGGCATTTTAGCGGCAGGTAACGTGAGCCAATTGTCACCTTCCGCCAATTGGTTTCCCGGGAGTACGGCCAGCACCTGGTCGTCGGCGTCTTTCAGCCTGTATTCACCGTTGAGCGGGCCAATTGCCTTGATACGTGCCAAGACGGTGTCTTCCGGCTCCAGATGCTTCAGCGTGAGGAAACTGGTTGTTGAACCGCTTCCAACATCCCACGACGTAGCAGGCTCAAACCAAGCATTACTGGTGATGACGGCTGCAGAATCGGCTACTGCGTACAACGGACCGGAGTAGGTTCCCACCCGCCACTGACCGATTGCCAGCTGCGTGTTCGTCGTTTGATCGTATAGCGTGAGAGTAAGGTATCCTAAGGTTGGTTCAAAGCTCAACGCAACTTCGTAGCGGTGATCGAGCACAGGCGATTCCGGCCCTAACTGCAACCCCCCGGCGGGTATGAGGTTAGCGGCGCCTTCAATGACAATGTTCCAAAAAGGAAACCAGCCTTGCTGCTTAACTTGCCAATCCACACGCACCAGATGCGCATCTCCGCCCGGCTCCGCCGCCAAACCGACTAAAAACATCGGTTTGCCGTCAAGAGGATCTTCCGTCCATGTGAATGCGCTTTTGACCGTGATGGCGCCATTGCCGCCCAATGCCGCTTGTGTAGCGGCCTGAACAGAGTAAGTACATAAAATGATTCCTAACAGTACATAGAACGTTAAGCCCAGATGTTTCCGCCTTATATGCAACCTATGATTCCTCCCTTAAAACAGTTGTATCTACTTCTGCAACAACATTAGCATTTGCCGTGGCCTGCACCCGGTCGTTGACCTGTAGACCCTACTGGTGCACACATTTCTCTCAATCCGCACCTTTCCCTGCCTTAACTTGCCGAGCGGTGAAAAATAGCGCCTAAGCACCAGCCGGGGATTACGCGAGCGTCGGCAGTGTGGGCTGCAGCGGTTTGCACAGGTTCAGCCGGATGAACGCGCGGGATTAACCTCTTTACGCACGCGTTGGGCGAGTCGGCGTAGTACCAACAGGGCGACCAGCGCATATACGACACAACTGCGATATCCCCAGGCGTAGCCGATATAGTGGTTGGTAAAACCGATGACCAATTGGAACAGACCGTTAATTGCGCCGGAGACTGTAATGACGGCACTTGTGGCTATGGGAGCGTTCCGCCCAAACACTTGCATGGCCAAGGCCATTAGCGTCGGCCACATAATGGCGATGAAGCCTCCTGTTAGAGGCAATAACCATACACCGTTCCGCCCCATGGTGAATCCTAAAATGAATAAGAGCAAGGTAGCCGCCAAAGCATTCCGCAGACTCTTCAAATAGCCTGTCCTTTCGATAACCAGTCCGCTAAACAAGCGCGATAGTGTAAAGAGAATATAAAATGCGGAAACAAAGCGGGCTCCCACCACACGCGGATCCAACAGGTACACATCCTGTAAATAGAGACCACCCCAGTTGGCTGCGCCAAACTCAATTACTTCCATAAAACCTAAAGCACAACAAAACAGCCACACCATGGGGTCTTTCAGTGCGCCAAAAAAGGTCAGGCGCGGTTGAGCCGGCTTGTTATCGTCCTTTGCATTCACCTCGAAGCGAGTCACAGCAATAAAGCACGCAACCAAAATCAATGGCAGGATCACGATGAGATAAACTTGTCGCCAGGAGAATTGCAGCGTATCTGTCAGCAAACCGGCGATTTGCGGGCCTAAGATGGCCCCCAGGCCATAAAAGAAGTGCATGAGGTTCATCATAAGAGCGGCACGAGAGGTAAACGCCACTGTCCCTAAGGCGTTAGCGCCTACTTCGAAAAAGCCGAAGCCCGAATTGACGATCATGAGCGTTAGTGAAACGGCGAAAAACGACGGTGCGCTTAAGGTGAGCAAAGCGCCTGTGCAGACCAGGGCATAACCCGTCAGCAAGGAGCGCTTCACTCCGAAACGACTGAGAAAAAGAGCGGCCAAGAAGCAGAAGGCCACATACCCGAACCAGGTCAAAGAGACCAATCCGCCTTGTTCATGGTAGGGTACGCGGAACTCCGTTTTAACCAGCGGAAACACGACGCCTTTGAGATTCTCTACCAAACCGAAGAAGAACATGGTGGCATAAACGATGGCATATAAAACTGCTGCGTTCACCGACCGGTTCTGCGGTTGCGACATGCGATCTACTCCTCAACGACGGACCTCTCTTGAGGACAACTTCATTATTATATCCCATACGGCATGTTCATACCCATTCCAAATGAGCACCATCGGCAATATCCCTTGGTGCTATGCAAATAGAGGTTGCATCGGCAGCAACTATATGGTAATGTTTATTACATAGTAACCATTATTGTTTAGTAGGCATCTGTAACTGGGCTAAGTGTGGCAGCGTCTATTCGGATAGTGCATGCGACTTTAAGGCTCGTGCTGATGGAACGGGAGGTGAACTCAATGCAGGATGTCAGCCTGGCGATAAAGAACAAAGGGTTAAGAGCCACTCCGCAGCGAATTGCCATTTATGAAGCTTTGTTACCAAGGAAAGACCACCCCTCTGTCGAAATGCTTTATAACGAGATCCGCAGTCGGTTCCCATCCATCAGTTTGAACACCGTTTACGCAACTCTAGAGAGTTTGTGGCATGCCGAGCTTATTCAACGCTTAGATGTGGGCGACGGCCGAATCCGTTACGACGGCAATCCGCGTATGCATGCTCATGTTGTGTGCACGAGTTGCCTACGAGTAGACGACCTGCCGCAGCCATCGGAAAACACCATGTTGAACCTCATGCGCACAGCTGCCGACGTATCGCAATATCGCATCGATGCCGGTAAGTTGCTCTTCTACGGGCAATGTAAAGCATGTAGCGCGGACGAAAACGCAACTCCCTAATATGCATAGGTATCAAACCGGCAAACTCCTTGCGTATGGTAATCCTAAGCAGGCGAGCCTAGAGCCGGTACTCATAGGAAGGCCATTTAAGGAGGTCATCAATTTGGAACTGAAAGGTAGCAAAACGGAAAAGAATTTATGGGAAGCATTTTCCGGAGAATCGATGGCACGTAATAAGTATACATTCTACGCCGGCGTAGCCAAAAAAGAGGGATACGAGCAAATCGCCGGTCTGTTTCTGGAAACCGCCGACAACGAAAAAGAGCATGCCAAGCGTATCTATCGTTTCCTCGGCGGCATCGGCGACACATCGGCCAACCTGATTGACGCCGCAGCCGGAGAGCATTACGAGTGGACCGAAATGTACAAGAACTTCGAGAAGGTAGCGCGCGAAGAAGGCTTCACCGAAATCGCCGACTTCTTCCACGAGGTGGCCGAAGTAGAAGAAGAACACGAGAAGCGTTACAAAGCATTGCTGAAGAACATCGAAGACAACACCGTGTTTAAGACCGACGATGAGAACCAAAAGTGGCATTGCCGCAACTGTGGTTATGTCCATACCGGCAAAGAAGCACCTGAAATCTGCCCGGCATGCGCTCATCCGCAGTCGTTCTTCCAGCGCCTGGCCGAAAACTACTAAAATGCGCAGCATTTATCAAGCCAAATTCAGTTTGACGGTATCAACAGGGCTTTTATCCGGTGTCGTACCGCAAGTGCGTTAAACCGCGGATGCAACGCCTGGCGATCCTTCTGTCGCTCCGGCATAGGCTCGGAGTAATCGCCAGGCTTAACCCCTACTGTAGTTATTCGGAAAGACGCAAAGTGAACTAGGCAAAAAGTGAAGTAGACAGCGATAAACGCAGTTTGTACCTTGACAACTCCACAGAGAGATCGAGCATTGGTC
>DUQB01000028.1 GCA_012838035.1 Bacillota bacterium
CGGGATGGTAGGGTGGGTAGCCTTTAAGCTCCTGTTCGTAACTGGCATAGATTGCACTTAGGTCTAGCTCATCTACAATCTCATTAACGAACCGGGCTAAATGATCTTGGGGTAACCACTCATCAAGCGATGGCGGCATTAGGTAACACTGGTTTGGTTGATAGGTACGATATTGTTTGCTCATGCTGTTCTCTTACACGCGAACATGGTAAAGTCCTGCCGTAAATCCTATTACTCAGACACGCTGCTAGAGACCAAACACGGGGTCTGTGCATACTCTTCCAGCACTGCGCGCACCTGTGAAACAACGTTGAGGTATTCCTGCGTCCGCCGGGTCAAACCGTCGCGTCTCTTTCCCAAGGGGATGTCAAATGTAGCCAAAATTCGCGCCGGTCGGGCCGACAGGACTACCACCGTATCGGACAACAACACCGCTTCATCGATACTGTGAGTAACAAACAACACTGTAGGATGATAATGAGTCTGAATGCGGAGTAGGTCCACTCCCAATTGCTCTCTGGTTAAGGCGTCCAATGCGGCAAACGGCTCATCCATCAGCAACAATCTAGGCGTTGTGATTAAAGCGCGACATATGGCGACCCGCTGTCGCATGCCGCCGGATAGTTCACGCGGATAACAATGTGCGAAATCCGCCAAATTAACAAGCTCCAGAAGTTCCAGCGCTTGTTTTAGACTTTCGGGCGTCTGCGCCCTTTTGATCTGCAGCGGCAATAATATGTTGTCTAAAACGGTACGCCACTCCAGTAATAGATCTCGCTGAAAGACGATCCCCATTTCATCGAGAGGCTCAGTAACCGCATGATCGTCAATCGTCAATGTACCGCCGGATACCGGCGTTAATCCGGCTACCATGTTCAATATGGTACTTTTACCGCAACCGCTTGGTCCTAAAAGAGAGACGAATTGTCCCGCCGCGACGTTTAAAGAGACATCCTCTACGGCTTTTACCGTACCAGTACGGCTGTAGAAGGTTTTCTCCAAGTTTGTCATCCGGACGGCGGCGCCTAGCGAGCTATTAGAACGACTCATAGATCCACCCCCACTGATGCGCGCTGCCACGCTTCAGGCTCCAGCTCGTTAGAGCGCTGCCAAAACACTACCCGATTCTCCAAGAATGCAATGAAGTAAAAGATGGCCAAGCCCATCAGCGAAAGAATGGCGATCGCTGCAAAAGCCAGCGGCGTCTGGAAGTTGGCATTCGCAGAAAGAATGAGATACCCCAGGCCTTCTTGAGAACCGACGAACTCCGCTACGATCGCTCCGACGACGGCTAACGTAGAAGCTACCTTCAATCCGCCGAAGATGCTGGGCAAAGCGACCGGCAACCGAAAGATCGCAAAAGTTTGCAGTTGCGTAGCTTTCATGGCTTTCGCCAGCAACAACATTTCGGGGGCGATGCTGCGCATGCCCACCACCGTATTCACCACTATAGGGAAGAATGAGATCAGAAACGTCAACAGTACGATGGTTTGCATGCCAAAGCCCAACCACACTAAGAACAACGGGGCCAGCGCTACTTTAGGTACGGCCTGCGATATCACCAGCAATACATAGCTCACCTGTTCCAGCCAGGGAGAGTAAACGATGAGAATACCTATGGGAACACCTAATACCACACTGATGAGAAAACCAATGACGATCTCATAGAAGGTAACCCAGGTATGTCGCAGCAACTCAGGCCCGAGGCGCAACGTCTCCTTAAACACCGCGCTCGGCGGCGGTACCAGATACATGGGGATATCCAGTAACCGTACGAGAACTTCCCAGAGCACAAGGACGGCGATGATGGTTATGGTAACAAGAAGCGTTGTAGATAGTCGGCGTACAAGTTGTTTCATAGAATATCACCAATTAGCAGCCGGCGCGGGTTCTCACTACCCATGCAGGCTATATCCGTCAAGGACAATCCCTCATCTTGCAGAGCCGTAATGAACCTACACCATGCCTGGGGTAGCGGATCACACACTACTTGACCACCATCGCTGGAAATGATCGTCTTTTCCGGACCAACCGCTTTGATCGCCTCTACGTATTGCTTGATGGAAACTCCATCGACCTGGGCCACAAACCAGCTATGTTCTATATACACGCCGGGTAAATTCGCCAAGGCGACTTGATCGTCAATGCTCAGCCCATGTGGTGGAAAAAAGGCATGAGTGACCACAATACGTCTTACGCCTACTTCTACTGCGCGTTGCACCAAGGCAAAAATCTCACCGCGCCCCAAATGGCCGGTACCAAGCACAAGATCGCTTGCGGCAATCTCCTTCAGCACGGTTTCCACATCAGCCGTCAGTCTACCGTCCGCATCTAAAACGGAAATGCCTCTCGCTTCAGACTGCTGCTTGGCATACTGAACAGGTACGCCCCAAGCTTCATCCAAATCACGGCCATAGTAAGTCAAATGTGTTTTTGCCGACAACGTAGGCATCCACACCATAAACCTATAACGCGAAGGATGAGGCTGCATGGTATCGTTGCGCATGCCGCTAATCGCATTGCGCAGCGCATCCGGGTGGATGCCGCCGCAAAACGAGTTCAGCGTAACGCTGCCTGTTAATACATCCGAGGTTGCTGCGCCGGAGACCAAGTATGTTGTGGGAATAAAGTGATGTTTGACGACCGCGCCCATCTGATGCTCGCGGAGTTCTTTAGCCAATCGATCTGCGGTGTAGCGGCGCGGTACGATTTCGGGACCGATATGCACATGCATATCATAAATCTTAAGGTTCTTTAATTGCTCAACGGGAAACAGTCATCTCACCTCAATAAGTAACGCTTCAAAGAGGTGCGCGCTTTAGTGTTCCAAAGCGCGCACCGAAGGGATGCCTTACTTTGTTATGAACTCGTTGGTGTAGTATTTCGACATATCAGCATCACGTTGCTGCAACATCCCGGACGCTTCTAAGATGTCCAGAGTCTGTAGCCAGTCTTCTTCACTCATCCAACCGACCGGCATATCCTTAGTATACTCGGTTGACATCAGTGAGGTAAAGCCTTCAACCATCTTAGTGATGGAATCGACGTCGAGTTCGGGGAAACGCTTTACATAGCTTTCAGCTGCTGCTCGAGGATTCTCGCGAGCTGCTTCCCAACCGCGCACCGTAGCCCGAGTAAACTTGGCGACAAGTTCAGGGTTCTTTTTCAACGTATTGTTATTGACTACCAATCCCGAACTCAAGGTTTGTACGCCGTAATCTGCGTAATACAAGATGGTCGGAGGCTCTCCCAGAGCTTCTTCCATAATGGTGTACGCGGTAGGAGCATAGTTGCCTACCCCATCGGCCTTTTCGTTCAATACTAAGTTGATACTGGCGGTAGCCTCTGCTGATAGCACCGTAACGGCGCCCTCCAAGTCGTTTAATGCTAAGAATACGGGAAACATCTGCGCCTGACCCGAATCGGGCGGCATAACGATCTGTTTACCGCGCAGGCTTTCAGGCGTGGTCATGCCACTGTTGGGACGAGAGAGAATTGCCACGGGACTCTTTTGGACCAACCCCGCCACCATAGTGACAGGTACGCCGGCTCCAATCGATTGCGCCATGGCGGCAGCATCGGCTACGCCAAATGTATTAGTGCCGTTTCCTACCAGCTTTACCGCCTGACCTGAGCCTTTACCTTCCAGGATTTCTACGGTCAGGCCTTCATCCGCATAATAGCCGAGATCCTCTGCCAAATAGTGCGGAGCATTCAGTCCGGTCGCGAACCAGGACAGGACAATACTCACTTTCTGAGGTTCCTGCTTTCTGTTGACCAATGCCAGGGTTACCACCAGCACTACGGCAAGCAGTAGCCCCACGACAACCAAGCGCTTCTTGCGATCCATGTCGACACGCTCCTCGCCTCGGATTTGTAGAGTAAGAATAATTGCGTTCCCGGAATTTCCAGGCTATTCAAAAGTCCGTCTTATGACCCTACCTGCAAATTGTAACACGAAGTGACGTCTTTGTAGCGTCAAAACTTCACATTACCACATATTAAAGGGCACCGGTGTTCGTCGGCGCCCTCCTTGCACGCTTTTTTTGAAGTCTATTGCATAGCCTTATGCCGGGCTGCCGGCAACGAACGCTGATGCGGAGATGAGATCGCCGAGTCCCACCGTGAGCACCGGTTTAGGTACTACACGAGTAGGCAGATAAGTCACCTGCCAATCGTTCCATACGCCCATACCGGTAACGGCAAACTCAGGTTGACCTATAAACCGGGCGATATCTTCGCCGCGCCGTAGTCCGGCATCGGTGTAGGTAAAGTGAAGTCCCTCTTCGATTTCACTACGTGTGCCGACTTTACCCGTAGCCGTTCTGCTCGCCGCCAGCGTAGCCGCCAGCACGAGACCTTTGCGCGTGGTTGTTTGAGGAGCATACCCGGGTCTGGTAAAGGTGAGGTAATAACCCAGATCATGCAGTTGAATGCGCTGGAGGCCCGTATGGCGCATCAGTCGGTCGAGCCCCTCCATGACGGCTGCAGCGCCTTCTTCTCGCTGTACGGCGACGGCTTCCCTATCTGCGCCCACATTGTACAGGATGGCGCCAAGCTCTACTTCGTTGAGCCCCAAGCTGTGTACCCGCGGCAAGATTTCATCCACAATACCCTTACGAATATTGGCGCTGGCAATACTGGCGAATTCGTAATGCAGGCGCAAAGCAGGATGCGTGTCGCGCAATTGGAGTAGGAAATCCGCTACGGGCTTCAGGTAGTCCGCATATGTGGTACCATCAGGATAATTCTCCGACAGAATATGGAAACCGGATACCACGAAGTGGCTGAACTGATCGGCGTTCTTGAGGAAGTTGCTCTTCCAAGTCGGATCGATTTGCAACTTGTTGTTTACCGGATTCCAAGCGGCGATAAAACGGTTGGAACGAGGTGTGGTGATTGTCCGGCCTTTAACGGTGATGCTATCGCCGGTGGTGTACTCCACAATCATATGTAGCGCCTTTACGCCTGCACCTTGCGCCGCCTCAGACGGCGAGTTCAACCGACCGTCCTCAGCCAACACCTTTAAGTTTGGGCTCTTAACAAACAGATCCGCCAGCTCTTCCGTAAGCGGATGCGCATATACCATCAGTGGAAACCCCAGGCTTGCCAGCGAGTTCGCCATGTTGCCCGAGGTGCCGCCCATACGGGGAAAGTCGTAGCCGATATTGTTAAGCATCCAGTTGAAGGCGGATTCCTCTCGGACCATCAATTGTAAGGCTTTACCGCGGCTGAATGAACTGAATAAACCCATAATGAAATCCTTGGGGGTATGGATTTCGCTGGGCAGGCTCTCTCCTTGCGCGGCAGCCAAAGCGGCATCCGCCAATTCCGGGTCTGCTGCCAGAATGGCCTCTATCTGAGCCGGATCAATTCTTTTCAGACCATCAATCACCGAGTGGATTCCCACTACCACGCCGGGCACGCTTTGAATGGCCTTGAATCCATCCGGAAGCTCTTGTTGGTAAATATTATCCCACGTCTTGCGCAGCTCTGCCTTGTTCATTGCTTCATTAGTCCTCCCTGGGGGGTGCTTCTTGGTTATGTGAGATTGCAGGGAGGGCTGTCCGCCCGCCCATTGTCATATCCGGCTAATGATTAGCCTTTCTCACACTAACAGCTTGTCTCCCTATTGTCCAGGAATCCGACTTCCACATAAAAGCGCCATTCCCTGCTTGATTCGAATAACCTCCTTTGTGCGCGGTGGAAGTCTAGCGCCACCCATGAGGTTCCACCGTATCCGCATTCCGGTAGCTCAACTCCTCATCTTCCTGGGCTGTATCGACTCCCCACAACAACCGTCGCTTATTCCCCTTGTTGCGCCGGTATACCAACGGCCCCAAACGTAACAAAACTTTTTCATTTGCATCATCGGCTGTTGTGATGCCCAGGATGTTGTGCAGCAGACAGGTTCTGGTCATACCCTCGGCCAAAGTGATGGCGCCGGTCATCGCCAATAGCGTCGTACCAGCGGTCCAGCGAGTTTTTCTACCAGCCCAAGTTAAAATAAATGCTCCGGCGGCAATTCGTAGCGTCGCGTCATAGGCGCCGACATTTTGCAAAGCAACCACTCCTTTCGTTTCACAGCAGGTGAGGACACCTATTAACTAGTGTTTCCTGCATGACCCAAATGATGCCATGAGCTACGCGGCGCTTAACTGCGTTTTACTATTACCGGATGAAGGACGATCACGAGTACTACGACAGATCTGCGTATGAGAGCGGATCTGCGGGAGATAAATTAAGGATCAGGCTTGTCATGCCCCAAAACAGACGCTATAGGACCTTTGACACTTTGACACCCTATATGTAGCGATCTTATAATGGGATTACACTATATATTGCGCTACTCTGGCGTAGTTGGCCGTACGGTCCATATACCCGATTTGGAGGAAAAGCGATGCGTTGCCCTTACTGCGGTGAACCCGATAGTCGAGTGCTGGAATCGCGTCAGGTTTCAGAAGGCGCCGTTATCCGTAGACGAAGAGGCTGTCCGAGTTGCGATGCACGTTTTACCACCTATGAACGCATCGAATCCATCCCGTTGCTTATTGTTAAGAAAGATGGCCGAAGAGAAGAATTCGATCGCGGCAAGGTGTTACGCGGGTTAGTGGCGGCGTGTCAAAAACGTCCCATCACACTAGCCGTGTTAGAGGCGCTCGTAGATAGAATTGAAGCTACATTGCGCAATATGGGGGAGCAAGAGATACCCTCGCGCACAGTTGGTGAACTGGTTATGGATGGCCTAAAAGAGATCGATGAGGTCGCCTATGTGCGCTTTGCTTCGGTCTACAGACAGTTTGGCGACGTACAGCATTTCCTTACCGAACTCCAAAATCTGCTGCAACAGCAGAAAATTACCGACTGTGAATAAAGGCCGATCAAAAGGTTGTTGCAGGACTCCACTACTCGGTTCCCGGATGGTTGTATACATGCTTTAGAGTGATCAGCCAGGACGCACCGTATTTGCTATGATCTTCTGTTTAATATCGCACTTATCCATACTTATGCGCTACTTATGCGCTCAAGGAGGAAGTCCATGTTATCACATCCCCCAAAAAGCTCAGCCGAAACCGCCGTTGATTATGTTGCTGATGACGATCGTGTTCAGCTCGAGGGCATATCTGAGTTAGTTTTTTTAGATAGATACGCCATGAAGGACCCGAAAAAAAGATTTGCCGTAGGTGATACCGTGGTCGTCCTTGTAAAAGAAGACCCCAAATTCCCACAGAAGGAAGTCGGCACGGTCACCGCCATTGACGGCGATGCCGTCACTGTAGAGCTCAAAAGCACCGGAGAGCCGTTTACTCAAGATCGCAGGAAAGTGGACAAGCCCATCGAGCTTGAGCCTGCCGATATGTGGGATCGCATGGCTCAGGCCATAGTAGAAATCGAAGCGCCCGAAAAACGCGCAGAGCTCGTTAAGGAATTCCGGTGGCTGCTGGGCAACTTCCGGTTCAGCCCCGGCGGACGTATTAATACCATGCTGGGCACCGGGCAAAATCTGACCGCTTATAACTGCTATGTCATTCCGTTGAAATCCAACACCAACAAAGGCACTGATTCGCGCCAAGCCATTGTCGACACTTTGGGTAACATGGTGGAGATCATGTCACGTGGCGGCGGCGTCGGCATCAATCTCTCGCCCCTACGGCCGCGTCTATCGTATGTAAGTGGAGTAAACGGCCGGAGCAGCGGTTCAGTAAGCTGGGGCGCCCTGTTTAGCTTCGCCACCGGATTGGTTGAACAGGGCGGCAGTCGCCGCGGCGCCCTTATGCTGATTCTGGAAGACTGGCATCCGGATTTGTTGGAGTTCATCACGGCGAAACGTGATATGGACGCCATTACGAACGCCAATACCTCGGTGGCGATCAGCCACGCCTTTATGCAGGCGGTGGCCGATGACGCCGATTGGGATTTGGTCTTCCCCGATACCACAGATCCGGAGTACGACGCGCTTTGGGACGGCAACCTGCGCAAGTGGCGGGATGAACTGGGCAAGCCGGTCAAAACGTACCGTACGATGAAAGCGCGTCAACTGTGGGATACCATTATGGAATCGGCCTGGATGAGCGCCGAACCCGGGGTTGTGTTCCTGGAACGCATGAACGAGTACTCAAATAGTTGGTATTTTGAGCAGCTGATCTCAACCAACCCCTGCGTAACCGGGGATACGCTGCTATATACGGCGCAAGGCCTTAGGAGAGCGGATGACCTTTACTTCGCCGACACCTCGTTGACGGTCGCTACTGACTCACGTTTGTCGAGTGAGTCTTTCGTAGCGGCATCACCGGTGTTTGCTACCGGTATTAAGCCGGTTTATAGGCTAAATACCAATGAAGGATACAGTTTACGCCTTACTGCCGACCACCAGGTTCTTACCGAAAATAAAGGCTGGGTGGCAGCCCGGGACCTTGAGCCTGGCGATAAAATACTGGTACAAAATCGTGGTGGTTGTTTTGGTCAAAACGGGGATTTAGATACAGGCCGAGTGCTTGGCTGGTTAGTGGGCAGCCGCGCCACAAACTCACAGCAAGCCGTTATTTCGTACGCTAAGGCAGCGCAAACAGAACGAGAACACGCCTTTGGCGCTGCACTACAAGGTGCGATGCAGTCGGTCAATGCCCACGGTTTAGGTGGAGCAGCAATTGACTCCACCGGTGTTGTGACCGTTGCTGAAGGTGCCGCATCCGTAGAGCAGTCGGATAGAGTCCGTGAACTACGGGCTGAATACGATCTGTCAGGCGACAAGCCGCAGGTTCCCGAACACGTGTTTACCGGTACCAGTGACATGCAGATCGGGTTCTTACAAGCGCTGTTTAGCGCCGCAGGACATATCGAAACAAATGACGATGACAGCTGTGCCGTTGCGGAAGCCGTGACTCTTCCATCGGTGAGTTTGGAGCTGCTCCGCGGCGTGCAACAGGTACTTCTCAACCACGGGATCTTTTGTCGCATTGATCAGGATCACCAAGCTGCCGGTGAAACGCCGCCAGATACTCACCTTGATAAGGCCCCCTTACCTGCCGTCCGACATCAGCTGCGTATAACAGGTAAGGACCTGCTCAGGTTTTCTGAGGTCATCGGTTTCCTTACTTCGGGGAAGGCAAGTCGACTCGCCTCCTTGCCGACCTACGGCGGAGTCGAACCTCATGTGAGTGAGGAGCCGTTTTTAGCGGAATTTACTGATTTGGTACCCGACGGCGAAGAGATGGTCTATGACGTCACCGTGCCGACCACGCATGCATTTGCCGCCAACGGACTGGTTGTGCATAACTGCGCAGAGCAGCCCTTGCCGCCGTGGGGCGTTTGTAACTTAGGGCACATCAATCTCAGCCGTTTTGTCCATGGTTCAATTGGAACGGCACAAGTAGACTGGGAATCCCTGCGGCGCGCCATCCATCTTGGCGTCCGTTTCCTAGATAACATTATCGACATTACGCCTTACTTCTTCCCACAGAACGAGGAAGTACAAAAGAGCGAGCGCCGTGTGGGCATGGGTACCATGGGCTTGGGCGAAATGCTGGTGCGCTTAGGCATCCGTTACGGCAGCCCGGAAAGCCTTACGTTTATTGATAAGCTCTATGGCTTTATCGCTGCTGAGGCATATAAGGCAAGCGCTTATTTAGCTAAAGAGAAAGGATCGTTCCCGAAGTGTGATGTAGAGAAGTATCTACAAAGCCGCTTTATTCAAGGCCTGCCCGATGACGTGCGCGCCTTGATTGCCGAACATGGCACCCGTAACGTCTGCGTACTCACACAGGCCCCTACCGGCAGCACCGGCACGATGATCGGCACCAGCACCGGTATCGAACCTTATTACTCCTGGACCTATTGGCGGAAAGGTCGCTTAGGAGTGAAGGAAGTACAGGAGCGCATTGTTGAAGAGTACTTTGCCGAGCATCCGGAAGTTGTACCGCAATTAGATGAACTGCCGCCGTACTTCGTAACCGCGATGGAACTGACGCCCAAAGAACACATTCAGGTGCAAGCGGCAATTCAGCGTTGGACGGACTCTTCCATCAGCAAGACGGCCAATGCGCCTAACCATTATACGATGGAGCAGACCAAGGAGCTGTATGAGTTCGCTTATCAGTCGGGTTGCAAAGGCGTCACCATCTACCGGGACGGCTCTCGAGACACACAGGTACTTACCAAGATTGATGAAAAGAAAGAATCTGAAACAAGCCAGGCAACAACGGACGGTGCTGAGTCTATGGAAAGCGGCGCCCTAGGCGTGACGGAAGCGGCGCAGCAGTCTGTGGCGGCAACCAATGCCGACCAAGGTTGTGCGAACTTGATATGGACCGGACGGCCGCAGAAGCTGGAAGGCGCTACCTATGAATGGCCTACGCCGCTGGGCAAGGCTTATATCACGGTGAATGAATGCAAAGGTGAGCCTATCGAGGTGTTCATCAACATCGGTAAAGCAGGTAGTGACATCGCAGCCATGTCTGAAGCGCTAGGTCGCTTGGCCACCATGTTCCTGAAGCATGCCGGCATGAAGAGCTCCGACGAAAAAGTGGGCATGCTGGTAAAACAGTTATCGGATATCGGCGGATCTACTTCAGTCGGTTTTGGCGCCAACCGGGTCAGTTCGGTGCCTGACGCTTTGGCCAAAACACTGAAGTTCCACGTAGAAGACAGCAAACGTAGCCGCGGCATCGAGGTATATATCAGTTCAGGCAGCAGTATGGACATCTGTCCTACCTGCGGCGTCGCCGCACTTGCCCGAGAAGAAGGATGCTTCGTGTGTAAGGCTTGCGGATATAGCAAGTGTTGAGGTGCTGGAGTGCCGGTAGTATCCAATGATATGCCGGCGTGCCTGTTCATCCGGTAACAATGCAAACTGATATGTTAACGAACCAAGAGTATTGGCTTAGCCTGATTCTTGGTTCGTTTCTTATCCGGCACTCTTCCCAGGTGTTGAAGCTGGTTATGAATGCTCGAAGTATATGCCGAAACCGAATCGGAGGTATTTGCAATGATGGATAATCTAACGGATCATAATGTAGAGGTTCGTGCGCCCGTTGAGTATCCCCAAGATCGCTTGCTCAGCCGCAATGCCCGCAGTACTACACCTGGTTTTTATTAAAGGCCACTGCTGGCTAGCTCTATGTAGGGCAGCGAGATACTCCCGGTCTGCTGCATTCTCTAAATGACACGTGAAAGCAGAAACCTGGTCTGCTCTTCATGCCGTGGAGCAAACGAGAGCTGAGAATCGTCCATAATGATTGCAGCTGATGATGGTGAGGCAAAACTTGCCAAGTATCGGCTTTTCCGCTTCAGTCTAGCCCCGCGCTTCCCAGAAAAGCCCAGCTCCAGGCACCTGCTTCATTTTGGACGATTCCAGGAGTGAGCCGGCTCATCCCAGATCCACTCAGATCAACTGCGCTAAAAAAGGGAGCATCAACTGTAATGCTCCCTACCATCTACCAAATATGAATGCTGCTCCAAGCTTCTGAGCGCCTTTGCCTATCCTACGCTTTCTCATTAGCTCCAACGCGCCGCTCACCGATACGCCGGCTCGGTTGACAGCCACCGGCTTGCGTCACAACCGAAACTTAGTATCCCCAATAGCGATCCACCAGATTCTCAAGAGGCTGACCTGCTAAAAAGCGAGGCAAATTTCTCATCACAATTTGTGCCAACCGAGCGCCGTGCTGTGGAGTACTTCCCGCCACATGTGGGGTTATTATTACATTTGGCAAACGCCACAGATCACTTTCTACAGGTAGAGGTTCATCAGCAAACACGTCTAATCCGGCTCCTGCCGGTCTCCCTTCCCGCAAAGCCTGAATCAGCGCAGATTCATCTATAACGCTCCCGCGACCGATGTTATAGATATAGGAGCCGGGGCGCATCAAACTCAAGCGGCCGGCATCAATCATGTTCGTGGTGTGGACGGTACCGGGTAAGGTGACGACCACATGGTCTGACGACTCCAGCAACCAATCCAACTCGCTTGCGTCTCTCAACTCATCGACGCACTCAGGCTTTATTCCGAGTGTTCTTTTCACCGCTATCACACGCATCCCGAAGGCTTTAGCCCGGCGCGCCACCTCAGTGCCGATGTCACCTAACCCCACAATCCCACAGGTACTGCCAAAAAGCTCTCCAAGAGTCATGTACCCCAGCCACGCACTTCTCTTTGCCGCATCCAATGCTTGCGGGATGCCGCGGGTAAATGCCAGCATCATGGCAAATACATGTTCGGCAATGGGTATGCCGAACACACCGCTCGCATTGGTAAGTATCACATGCGACGGCAACACGTCCACATAGCGATTCGCTCCGGCGCCGGCTATCTGCAACCAACGTAGGTTCCCAGCCTGTGGCAAATCCTCGACTCGCGGCCAACCGACAACAATGTGCGCTTCCCGCAATGCCTCATAATACCTCGCATCGCTGCGCTTCAGTTGGTCTATGCGCATCTGCGGCGCCAAAGCCTGTATCTGCCGTATCTGCTCTTGCGGCATACTGATTTGTACCAACATGCGTATCCCTTTTCCTAACAGTTCGCTCATCATCCGACCTCCACCCTGTGGTATGTCGCTGGGAACCAAACTATAAACCGGATTATATACCATAGTGCCGGTCTAGAACCAGCAAGCCGATACGAACTCTAAGCAACATGACGAACGAACGGCAAGCGCAACAGACGGAATGGGCCGCTAAACTCCATGTGTCTACTTAAGTCGCATAAGGTAAACGACCGACCTAAGCCGCTAGAACAACAGCATAATGACCCTACCTGCCCTTTTTCTTTCGCTGCCTGCGCGCCGCCTCCAACCGGTGAGGTAACGGTATGGGATCTTTCCCCAGCAATTGTAGTGAAACAGCAGCCACCACCGCATAGGTCAACATATCGATAGCCACGATTTCCACCGCTCCGACGTGAGATACCACAATGAGCGCCAACGATGCAATCCGTACCAGAAAACACAGCATAGTCAACCAACGTGTGCGCCGCCGTACGGACTTGCCCAACCTAATCATCCAAGGCAGATCAGCCAGATCATGATGCATATGCGCCAAGTGTCCGGCAGGGTTTTCTAGACAAACCGGACCAATGGCAATCCCTACATCAGCCTGATTCAGGATGTCTTGATCCTTCACGGCATCGCCGATAACACCGACATTAACCGGCTTGTTCTCCCACGAGCGAATAGCAGGTATCTCCTGTCCCATCAGTAAACTGACAGTACCTTCAGGATGCCCCGGCGCCCAAGCATTACGCCCATCGACGGCATTGCCGTTCACCACGACTAACTTAACCGCCAGCTTGCGCAGTTGCGCATATGTATTCGGCCACGCTTGCCGATGAGGCTCGGTAATACCTATCGCACCGAGCAAATAGCCCCCGGCGGCGCAAAACACCGGCCTGCACTCTTGCTCCGTCAGCTTCTGCACAATACCTGCCGCGCTCGCCGTATCTATACCGTGGTTATGCATAAAACGGGCGTTGCCCACAAGACACTTATGACCGTCAATAATGGCTGAAGTGCCTTCATTCACCTTACGCCTGCCGTCTTTGGCCTGAGGCAACGACAGTCCTTCACGCTGCGCCGCACTGCATATGGCCGTAGCAACAGTATCGCCTCCGCCCGCCGCGTTCTCCACTGCGGCCGCCAGTGCCAAAAGCTCCATAGGTGAACAAGCTTTGGGCCGCACCGGCAAAACATCCGCCACAAACCGCCGTACCCTCCCAAATGTCGCATCCCACGCCAGGACAATTGTGCCCAGTCGCGCCATCTGCGGGATCACCCAACCAGCCCGGGGAATAAAACGCCGCCGAAAAGCCGCCCCGGTGGCAGCCACCAGGGGCAACTCCAGCGCTGCCACACACGCACCTGGTAGCGAAAGAGCTAAGAAGGCCATTCCTTTCTACAGTGCTTGGCTAACGGTCACACCAAACACGAACGGTGCTCCGGCTGCGATCAAGACCGCCGTCAAACCCCACCAAAGCGACCACACACGCAATGTGCGTCCGAATGGACTCCGCCGCCACAATGGCACCATACCGTTTCGGCCCAACTGGACGGCTACACCTAAAGTGTTCTCGTCTGCTCCGCTTGTCGGTTCCAGAATGAGTTCAGGCCCCAGGTTTACATCTCCGGCGTATACCTGTACTCCTACCTCCTTAGTGGTCGCCGGCAGATTATCCCATAGAGTGCTGACCAAAGCGCCTTCACTTAAGACGATCCCGTCACGAGGTACAATCGCTCCTGGTGCGACAGTGATCGTCTCAGGTGCCGGCTCTTGCTCACCACCTGGATCCTGCGCTACCTCACGATCTAATTTTTCGGAAGCCACAATTTCCTCTGCATCAGAATCTTCAAGAGTCGCTGCTGCTTCTGCCTCTCCAACCGTGTCCTCTTCCAGAGCAAAGAGTGCGCCTTTTCCCACATCGTCTGTTCGACTAACGGTAGAGACACGTTGCATTTGCCTCAATTGCTTCGCCAAGCTCTTCTTTGTCGGCCAATCTCCTCGCGCCAGCGTCTGCCACGCCGCCAAGGGCAACATGACCAACTCGTAGATGCGAGCACGCATCACCGCGGTCAAAGTCCACATACTGAGCATTAGCGCGGCGTCATCGAGCCTACCTAGAGCCGCTGCTCCCGCTGCCGACAAGAAGGTAACCGCCCCCGCCTGCGCTTGACCCGTATTCAGCCAATACAACACTTGTCCGAGCGGCAGCCAAAGAGAAAACACAATCGCCGCCACCGGTAATAGCCAAGCATACTCCGGATAACCCAGCTTTTCCGCCACTGCGTACTTGACTGCCAACACCAGAGCTAAGGATCCATATGCACCAATTGAGGCTACTCTTTGTACTCTACGGGAATATTGCCCGACTGGTTGCTTCGGCATCGAAAAAGTCTCTTGCATTTGCTTCGCCCCCACCGCGACACAACGCCATACGTACGTCTAGCGCACTTTGGGTACATTCATGAAAAAGGGGGCTTCCTCCTGCGTCGTTTTCTACTGCTTCATTGTTCCCCAGGCAGGAGATTTTGCATAGCTCACGAAGCAGTGCGGCAAACACTCGATTTCCTGCTGTAGCATGGGCGCCGAGTCGCTTCAGCTTCAGGGAACATGCCGTACATAACGCACGCGTCGTGTGGGTTACATACGGAGGCGCATCTTATGCGAGAACCATTACCATTCAGCTGTAGAGAGTGGTATAATGCCTCAGGAGCAGGTTAGTCGCAACCCTGCCTACATTAAATGCCGTCTGAATACCTTGGCATCAATAGAGCCTGAGCGTAAAAGACTATTTCAGGACGATTATAGACAGGATGGTCCTTCGGGATGGAAGAGTTCAAAACTGATTTTCTGGTCATCGGTAGCGGCGTTGCCGGACTGTATACGGCCATAAGGGCAGCTACCCATGGAAACGTCACGCTGGTAACCAAAGGCGAATTGCTGGAAAGCAACACATGGTATGCTCAAGGCGGGATTGCCGCTGCCCTGGGACGAGAAGACTCACCGCTCGCCCATCTACAAGACACCCTGCAAGCAGGCGCAGGTTTATGCGTAGAAGATGCGGTAGCGGTATTGGTAGCCGAAGGCCCGCATCGCATTTATGATCTGATCAATTTCGGCACCCATTTTGATCGCGATGCCTCGGGAGAGCTAGTGTTGGGCAAAGAAGCCGCCCACAGTATGCGCCGTATAGTGCACGCCCGCGGTGATGCCACAGGAGCCGAAGTAGCGGAATCACTGGCTGATTTTGCTGCCAGAACAGCTAATCTACGGATCCTACGAGGTCATTTGGCGTTAGAATTGCTGCTGACAGATGGATGTTGCGCAGGCGCCATATTACAATCACCCACAGGCGAGCTCATACACTGCGCTGCACGCGGTACGGTACTTGCTACCGGCGGTTGCGGCCAGCTTTACATGAACACAACCAACCCGGCAGTCGCTACAGGAGACGGCCTGGCAATGGCCGCCAGGGCCGGCGCCACACTACTGGACATGGAATTCGTCCAATTTCATCCCACTGCCTTAAGCATAACCGAAAACCCCATGCCGTTGGTGTCGGAGGCCGTACGGGGCGAAGGCGCTCTGCTCGTCAACGAACAAGGCGAACGATTCATGCTCGCCATCCATAAGTGGGCTGAATTAGCACCCCGCGACATTGTCGCGCGAGCCATCTTTCATCAGATGCAACAAGGACATCGTGTATATTTGGATGCAACGCATTTGGGCGAACGATTTCCCGTCCGCTTTCCTAACATATTTCATCTCTGCCGCGAGCGCGGGGTTGATCCTCGCAAAGAACTGATCCCGGTAGCGCCGGCTGCCCACTTCATGATGGGCGGCGTACAGACGAATACGGAAGGGCGAACTTCGGTCCCTCACCTTTATGCATGCGGCGAAGTAGCTTGCACGGGAGTGCACGGAGCCAATCGTCTGGCCAGCAACTCTTTGCTGGAAGGGATGGTCTTTGCGGAACGCGTGGCGCAATCACTTAAAGAGTTGCCTGATCTAGACTCACAGACCAGCAAGGCCGTTCCAGCCGCAAAACCGGCCATACAACCGTCTGCTGCTGAACACACTGAAACCGAGCGGCTAGCTCAACGTATTCGCTCCATCATGTGGGAATATGCCGGTATTGTGCGTTCCGGTACGGGCTTGAAGCAAGCTCAAGCGGAACTAGCGCAAATAAGGCAACATCCACTTGCACAAACATACCCTGTTGCCAACATGTGCTTGGTGGCGGAACAAATAGTGACAGCCGCTCTCACTCGTCAGGAGAGCCGAGGCGGTCACTTTCGCCAGGACTATCCGCAAGAGGATTCGTATTGGGCGGATAAACGAGTCGCCCTGACTCCTGACGGAGCACATGTGGTCAATTTGACGTATCAGCATGCTAAAGCAGCGCAAACCCTCCAGAGCTCATGCAAGAAATAATAGTAGATCCACAACGTCTAGGCAGACAGCTTTTGCGTAAGAGGAGTGCTAAGCTCAATGAATCCTATTTGGCTGGAAAACACTGTGCGCGCCGCACTACATGAAGATATCGGCTATGGTGATATTACAACCGAAGCCATAGTCCCCCCAGAGGCAAAAGCCACCGCGAAAATTATCGCCAAGGCTACCGGTTGCATTGCCGGCAACGACGCGGCCAAACTAGCCTTTCAGCTACTAGATAACCAAATTAACTACCAAGTCGTCGCAACAGACGGTAGCGAAGTAGTCCACGGCGATATGGTAGCGCGCATCACGGGCTCGGCAGCAGCCATTTTGTCCGGCGAACGCGTAGCTCTCAACTTCATGCAGCGTATGAGCGGTACGGCCACAGCCACCCGACAAGCTGTGAAAGCTGCCGCTCCTTACGGCACGCGCATTGTAGACACTCGCAAAACCACCCCTGGCTTACGCGCTCTAGAGAAGTATGCCGTACGGGTGGGTGGCGGCCTGAATCATCGCATCGGCTTAGATGACGCCGTGCTGATCAAAGAGAACCATATCGCCGTAGCAGGCGGCATTGTCCCGGCAGTTGAGCGAGTGCGGGCTAGAGTCGGGCATATGGTGAAGCTCGAGGTGGAAGTAGAGCATTTCGATCAGATTGATGAAGCGCTCCAAGCAGGAGTTGACGCTATTCTCCTGGACAACATGGATCCGGCGACCATGCGTCGAGCCGTATTACATATCAATAAGCGAGTAATCGTAGAAGCTTCAGGGAGCATTTCACCCGACCAGATAGCTGAAGTGGCCGCCACAGGCGTAGATATCATCTCCATGGGACGGCTTACTCATTCCAGTCCGGCGCTGGACTTGAGCTTGCTGATCGAAATCGACTGAATGATATAGGTTTAGGTAGCAGCATGCACTAAAGGACACTCCGGTCACCACGCATCTTGCGCCGTAGGTAGGGTTATACTCCTATAGAGACGAGGTAGCCTATGCAATTAACTCAACTTCTGGCCGCATTGCGGGTAAAGCGTATAGTAGGTAACGCAGAGTTGGAGATAACCGGGTTCGCCATAGATTCCCGGCAGGTACGGCCCGGCAACATATATGTTGTTCTCACCGAACCGGAGTTACAAGACCGCACGCAGTTTATCGGCGCTGCCATTGAGGCCGGGGCCGTCGCCGTTCTGCTAAACGAAGAGAGAACCGACATCCCCGCTCATATCACACAGGTGATCGTACCGGAAACTCAAATCGCCTCCGCCTACTTGGCAGCGCGGTTTTACGACCACCCGGCTGAGGAATTGGCCCTCATCGGCATTACGGGTACAAAAGGCAAAACAACCACGTCTTATCTGGTGCGTCACATACTCGAGAAAAACGGCGTGGCTACCGGAATTATCGGCACCACCGGGGCGGTTTACGGCGACTATGTCGAAAAAGGCAACACTACGCCGCATGCCGTCAAGTTGCAACGTATTCTACGCCAAATGGCAAACCTAGGCTGTCAAGCCGTATCCATGGAAGTATCCTCTCATGCTCTTCGTTTGCATCGTGTCGCCGGTCTAGCGTTCAACACGGCGGTATTTACGAACATCGGCAGCGATCACATGAATTTCCACGCCGGCATGGCCGATTATGTCCAAGCTAAAAGCCTGCTTCTCGGCAAAGTCACAAACGGCGTCTGCGTATTGAACGCCGATGACCGCCATTTTGCCCGGATGCTGCTCAGCGTAGGCGCTGAATGGCTGACCTACGGCCTGGAAGAAGACGCAAGCCTGCAGGCCGTAGACATTGCCCACGCTGCCGACGGGACATATTTTCGCCTTATCTCACCTTATGGTGAATACACTGTGAACACCCGCTTAGTGGGCTTGTTTAACGTTTACAACAGCCTGGCGGCCATAGGCGCCGCCTTGGGTATGGGCATTTCACCGGAAGCGGCCATTTCCGCCATAGCCGACTTTGAAGGCGTATCCGGGCGCATGGAATCCATCGATACCAACGAATTGGGATTTGGCGTGTATGTCGATTATGCCCACACACCCGAAAGTATGGAAAACGTATTGCAGACCTTGGCAGCGGCTCGCCCGCCTCGACTGATTACCGTCTTCGGCGCCGGAGGAGACCGTGATCGCGCCAAAAGACCGCGAATGGCTGTTGTGGCAGCGCGCTACTCTACGCATACGATCGTTACATCCGACAATCCGCGCACGGAGAATCCACAGCAGATCCTGGCGGACATCATCCAAGGATTTGCCGAGGTCGGCGTCAATGAGTCGCGCTATAGCGTCATCGCTGATCGTAAGGAAGCCATATGGCAAGCGATTGATATGGCTCGGGCAGGCGATATGGTCATCATCCTGGGTAAAGGCGATGAAACCTACCAAGAAATAAACCATGTGCGCTATCCTTTTGATGACCGCGAGGTTGCTCGCCAGGCATTGCGACAAAGGCGCCAATGTTAGCTATACCCCTATTCAACCGACTCGGCCACCACTTGATCAAAACGTTCCCATAGGCGCATAGTGACCGGGCCCGGCCGGCCGGATCCCACTTTTTGCCCGTCGATTACGGTGACCGGCAGCACTTCGACCCCCGTACTGGTGAGAAAAGCCTCATCGGATTGACTTAGCGCATCCCGCGTTATGTACTCCTCGCGTACCGGAATACCCATTTCCTCGGCAAGCTCGATGACGAAATCGCGCGTAATGCCGCGTAGAATAAAATCATCTGCCGGGTGAGTAATCAGCGTTCCATCCTTCACCATGAAAAAGTTGCTGCTGGTGCCCTCCGTTATGACGTCGTCGCGCACAAAAACAGCATCATCCGCACCGGCATCTTCGGCTTCCTGTTTAGCTATTACATTGAGCAGCAAGCCTACCGTCTTGATTGAGCACTTATGCCAACGTAAATCCGGTACGGTAATACAAGCTATACCCTTTTGTACCATGGTCGCCGCCGGGCGGTGATACGGACGAGCGATCATGAAAACGGTCGGCTCCACGCCTACGGGGAAAGAATGCAGTCGCGGCGCCGCTCCGCGCGTGATCTGAATGTATAGAGTGGCATCGTCTAGTTGACTTCTACGCATGGTTTCAAAGCCCGCCTGGGTCAGCTCCTCCATCGCCGGTAACTTTAAACGAATCGCTTGAGCGCTGCGCCGCAAGCGATCCATATGCTCTTGCCAAAGGAACGGCTTGCCATGGTAAATGCGCACCACCTCATAAATGCCGTCGGCAAATACGAAGCCCCGATCCTCAACCGAAACGACCGCCTGCTCATAGGGGACAAACTTACCGTTGAGATATACTTCCACCCTATCATCACTCCTGCCTGTGATATGCGACTTTATCTGACCGTAACACGCCGTCGCGCGACATTGCGACCAGCAACTTCCACCACAATCTCATACGTACCGGGAAAGAGCCGCTGCGCCGACCGCCGATAGATCATGGCCTTGTTCGCATCGACCTGAGTAACGGTGTCTTCATCCACATGTAAAGTCTGGCCCCGACTTCCCTCTATGGCTCTCCAGGTTACGCTGTAGGGAATGATGCCAGTCTCTCCAATTCCTGTTTCCCACCGCCAAAAAACGCCTAGATCCACCCAACCGTTACTCAGCGCCATCACGACTTTTCCCGCCGGCGACCACTGATTCAGACTAGGTGAATACCAATACAATCCAAAACCGACCGGCCGCAACGGAGTGAAGTAACCACCTACCCGGTTATCCAGCCACTGAGCTGCCGGCGGCAGGATAGGGCGCAGCAAATCGGCTGTTACTATAGGCTTAAGCGAAACGAAAGCGATGGCCGCTGTCATGACCAAGGATATGAGCGCTTTGCTACGATCGTACCGCTCGTTGCCGTAGGTTGAGGGCATCCCTACTATCGAGGCGGCTAATATGCCGCCCACTAGGCCGCCGACGTGACCCATTAAATCGATATTCGGTACCAAGAGCCCGATGATCAGGTTGATGCCGAGAATCTGCAACAATGCTCTGTCCATAGGCATATACTGCCTGGGTAGCCTGCGTATGCGGTAATGCAGGGTATAGCCTATCAGACCGAATAATGCAGCTGAAGCGCCTACGGCAGGAGCATCGGGAGTTATGATGAGACTGAACAGGAAGCCGACTGCGCCGCTGAACAGGTAGACGACAAAGAAACGATTGCCGCCTAAGATCGACTCCACGACGCGGCCGAACACAAATAGCGCATACATGTTAAAAAGCAAGTGACGTAGGTCGGCGTGCAGGAATGTAGCCGTAAAAAGACGCCAGTACTGCCCGTACCAAATGGCAGCCGTTTTTGCTCCCCACTCGACCGGCAAGCGTTTACTGGCAATATCGATGATAAATATGAACACCGTCACCGCGATTAGAAACCATGTTCCCGTACTGCGCTGCCGAGTCGCATCCGACTTCCACATCTGTCCGCTACCTCCGTATTCATGCCGCTCGTCAGGTCTCATCGATTATACAGATGAGCCCCCTGACTTGGGGGGCTCCATGTCATGATCCATTTAATTATAGGCCTATCCGACTGATCCTTCCATTTCCAGCTGTATCAACCGGTTGAGCTCCACGGCATACTCCATCGGCAACTCCTTGGCAAACGGCTCGATGAATCCCATCACGATCATCATGGTCGCCTGTTCCTGAGTTAAGCCGCGACTGCAAAGGTAAAACAACTGCTCTTCGCTCACTTTAGACACTGTCGCTTCATGCTCAATAGCGACATTGTTCGTACTTGCTTCAATATAAGGGATCGTATCGGCCTTCGATGTGGTATCAAAGATCAAGGTGTCGCAATTTACGCTGGACTTGCTCCCTTCGGCGGCTTTAGCCACGTGCACCAGCCCGCGATAGGTAGTGTATCCACCACCGATGCTGATAGATTTCGACACGATCTTCGAGGTCGTTTCCGGCGCTAGATGAATCATCTTTGCCCCGGCATCCTGAGTTTGTCCTTTATTGGCTACTGCGATGGAAAGAACATCGCCCTTAGCCCCTCGCCCTCTAAGAACCACCGCAGGGTACTTCATGGTGGTGTGGCTGCCCAAGTTGCCGTCCACCCATTCCATCGTCGCGTTTTCGTAGGCGACAGCCCGCTTGGTGACTAGGTTGTATACATTCTTAGACCAGTTCTGTATGGTGCTGTAACGGCAACGCGCGCCCTCTTTTACGATAATTTCGACCACGGCGCTGTGCAACGAACTTGAGCTGTATTGCGGCGCGGTACAACCTTCAACATAGTGCACGAAGCTGCCGGGTTCGCAGATAATCAAGGTGCGCTCAAACTGGCCCATATTCTCGGTATTGATGCGGAAATAGGCCTGGAGGGGGATCTCCACATGGACTCCCGGCGGTACCCAAATGAAGCTGCCGCCGCTCCATACAGCGGAGTTCAGCGCAGCGAACTTGTTGTCTGCAGAAGGCACCACCGTGGCGAAGTGCTTTCGAAACAGCTCAGGATGCTCACGTAACGCCGTATCGGTGTCGCAGAATATGATGCCCTTCTTGGCAAGATCCTGGCGCATACTGTGATACACCACTTCAGATTCATACTGCGCCGTCACGCCGGCCAAGTAATTGCGCTCCGCCTCAGGAATACCGATGCGATCAAAGGTATTTTTGATCTCTTCAGGCACCTCTTCCCAAGTGCGTCCCTGCCTTTCACTAGCCTTCACATAGTAATAGATCTCCTGAAAGTCAATCTGAGAAAGGTCCGCTCCCCAATTCGGCATCGGTTTGCTGTTAAATATTTGTAGCGATTTCAGCCGGAACTCGGTCATCCAGTCCGGTTCCCCCTTTAGGGCTGAAATCTGCCTCACAATCTCTTCGTTTAAGCCCTTTTGGCTCTTAAAGGAGTAATGCTCCTCCGAATCGCGAAATCCGTATTTATAATCGTAACTGAGGTCAACCTGGCTTTTAGCCACACGGCTTCCTCCCTTTGACGTAAACTCCGACCTCACCTTGGCCAAACTAAGGTAGTGCGGCCGAAGACAGTTAATATAGTTTGTGCTATATTTAGCTTACACACTGGCGGCCGGCAGGTCAATGTAAGATTACCGCCACCATGTCGCCGCACCCGCACAAACCTGTTGCCACACTCATGTAATGGGAAAGCGCCTGTCGGCGAAATCTCACCTCGACTGCAGATCCTTTCCTATGATAATGTACTGGGGCGTGAAAGTCTATGGCAAGGATTCTACTCGATATGGACGGCGTTCTTTGCGATCTGGCGGGCAAGTGGTTCGCTCTCTACAACAAAGAACATCATGACCATATTGATTTGGCGCATATGCCCGAGTGGGGCCCCCACTTATACGCCAAAAAAGGGAAAGCCATCTACCGTTATTTGTCTCGACCCGGTTTCTTTCGTGACCTGGCTCCTCTGCCCGGCGCCATTGACGGCGTAAACCGCTTGCTCGAGGCCGGATTCGACGTGGTTATCGTCACGGCTGCAAGGAATGGGCAACGCGATAAGAGGCTGTGGGTGGAAGAACATCTGCCCTTCCTCGATACCCGTAACTTGATCTTCGCTCATCGTAAAGAGCTTATCCGCGGCGATGTGCTGTTTGACGACGCACCGCACAACCTGACGGCTTTTGCGCCGTACGGTTTGGCAGTAGCGATGGCGTACCCATATAATCAGTCTTATGAAGGTCATCGGGTTCACTCCTGGACCGAATTCCTGACGTTGATGAATCATCTTTTTGTCTGTGATGAAGCATCTACCGATACCCGACAAGATGTGCGAACCGCAAGGAGTACAAGCGAAGTCATCGCCGGTAGTATGAAAAAGCGTTCCCCATGAGCAGCGTTTTTAGGTGAATGAACCACAGCACCACAGTTTACGCGCTAGGTCGCTCAACCACCGCTTACCTTCAGTTACGGACGGCCGAATAGACGAGCGGCCTCGGCGCAGCACATCAGGTCATTTTTAATAAAGGAGTCTGGATTATGGTCACCACAGAACAGGTTTATAATGCGCTTGAAACCGTCATGGATCCCGAAATAGGCTTTAACGTCGTAGACCTCGGTCTCATCTATGATGTACGTATAAGTGATGCCGGCGCAGTGGAGGTTGATGCCACGCTAACCTCCATGGGCTGCCCCATGGGGCCGCAGATGATGATGGAAATGCATGATGTGATCGAAAAGCTGCCCGGCGTAACCTCCGTAGCGGTTAAGTTGGTTTGGGAACCGATGTGGACTCCGGATATGATGAAAGAGGAACTGCGTTGGTTACTAGGACGCTAGATGAGACTGCATCACAGTGGCCTCCGCGCAATGCCATGGTGCCGATAGGCCCATGTAAGCTGTTCCCTGGTGGTAACCTGCTTTTGCGCCAGGTGCGGCGGCGGACCATGCACTGCATACGGAATCGGAAGCAATCGGGCGCTAACGGGAGATTCTGAGAGATCGCATCTTTACATCGCAGCCTGTTTACGGGCGATTTCGTCTTCTTATCGAATTTGGCTAATCAGGCCAACCATGTCACACTAGACTTACCAGTCAGCCCGCGAGATTGGAGGCGATCGCTTGTTGATCCGATTCCGTCGGCGCCCAGGCATTCTCCTATTATTGCTGCTGATTTTAGGTACTACCGGTTGCAGTCTGTTGCCCAAGGCGACAAAGCAGGTTGTCGGCGAGCAATCCGGTGAACTGACCATCGTAGCTGATCTCAGCAGCATGCGCGCAAGCGAGCTGTACTCAAGTACGGCTACGTTAACCCTCAGTAAGGATGGGCGCAATAAAACCGAAGAATTGAGTATCGTCGATTCTCAGATTTCCACAAGCATCTCGGGATTACTACCAGGCGTTTGGACAATCATGCTTAGCATTGCCGAAAGCGACGGGGTAGTGACCTATCAGGCGGAAAGCGATGTAAGCGTACTTCCCGGGGCAGCGGCAAACGTCAACCTTATTCTCCGTCCCTTGCCGGGTACTATCGAAGTCTATGTCGATCCTACCTTCCACCCCGAGCTGATGTCGGCTCAAAGAGGCCGCTTATACACAAATCCCGGTGGCTACGCCACCATGGTGGTGGACGACAACGGCATGCTGGTCGGAACCAAAACCGTGGCTCCCAGTACCTATGACTTCAGCATTGAACTCTTTACCGACTCATTCTATGCGCGAGATCGAATCTACACTAGCCCTTGGACCAGCGTCGAGGTGTTTCCCGGCCGGAAAAGCACCGTCATTTGGAACCCGGAAACAGGTACATGCACTATCAGCGGTATTCTAGACGCTCAGCCCGCACCACCGACGAACTTGACTCTGGAGAAGGTGCCTCAAGGCTTGGCTATCAGCTGGGATCATGCGCCAGATCCTGAACATGACATTGTTGGTTATCATATCTGGATGCGGGAGAATCTTTTTGATGAGTTCGAATTGATCTATGAAGCTGATGCCGTCCGGAACAGCTACATCTACCCTGCCTCCGAGTTAAAGGCGGGGACTCATGTGCAGGTGGCGTTGACGACCGTCGATGCGGCCGGACAAGCGAGCTTGCGAACCCCGGTCATCAGTGTCGACTACTGATCACGTATTAGGGCCGATCTGCGTGATCGGCCCTGCACTCTCAAAACGTTATTGCGATAGATTACGCCCTATGCTGTTCACCTGCCCTATCTGGATCTTGCCGGCGAAGCCGTCATCTACCTGCAGTTTAACATAGTGAGCGGTAGAGCCATGAGGTACTACCCCCACGACTTGGTACTGGTACCAACCGCCCGCTGAAGGAGTGGCGCTACGTGTGTAGATAGTGACCAAGTTTTGCCAGGCGACTAGATCAGGCGAACCAGTAAGCGTAATACCCGGATTGTCCGGATCACGACTGTACACTGTGGCAATGGTCTCAGCGAGATACGGGGTCTCCCAAGTCAGCCACACCCCATCGGTCTGAGGTACGCAGCGACTATCGTCATCAAAGAAATCCGAAACCCTGTCCGTGGCGTACTGCCAACCGGCAGACGTATCCAGGGTCACCGAACGATCGACGACTCCAAAGAAACTGCTGTTGAGCGGACCTAACAACGGGTCGTTAAGGCGCCACCAGTTGTATACGCCGAAGCGCACCGTCTGATTGGCCGTCCGCCCAGCGGTATCGGTGATCCTAATATCCAGCAAATGCTGTCCATCATTCAACTGCAACGTATCGATACTAATTTGGCCGGGCGGCGGAATGTCGAGGCCGGAGTAGATCGTGTGCTGATCCACCTTTATTTCTACTTCCAGGTCACCGATCACATCCGTGATGTCGGTATCAATCACCAGCGGCACGGTACCGGCCACGCGGATAGCTTCCGGACTGATGACATTGAAGCGGATGGGTTTAAAACCGTCGGTGGTAGCGACAATCGGATCATTCTGACTCTGGCCGCGATGCACGAACGGACTGGGCTTATACTGCACCGCCTGAATATCTTTGTTCAGCCCATAAGCATTCTCATAAACCGAGACGTTTCCCCCGCTGTAATTGACAAAGGCGACTCCGTTCGCCACAACGGGAGAATAAAACCAATTATGGTGAATTTGGGTGGTTTCTCGCGGTATGCCTCGCAATACGATTGCCCTGGCACTGGTCACCCGAAATGTATTGTGATGGATGATGACATATTCGCCACCCATCACAGCCTCGGTAGCAGTACAGGGAGCAGTGCGTTTCGGACAAAAGTCGGCGCCGCCGTGCATATCAAAAGCGTGGCTGGTCGCGTTCTCCAGCACCAGATTATAACGTGCTTCATATGCTGAGCCGATGTACCCGGTTGCGGCTATGGCATGCCGATAGTAATCAAAGGTGTTGCCTTCAATGAGTGCATAGCCTTGATTAACCACCACCGGATAACCCAAGCCGGCCCGACGCACATGGTGAATGTAGTTGTGATGCACATGCACTATCCTGGCATGCTTCTCTATGGATACGCCGGCGTAACTCCAGTTGTAGATCTCATTGTTATCGATCTCCGCATCATTGCCGTACACGGCGATGGCCTTCGAATTTGGTCGCTCATAGGCCGAACCTAAGATGTCCGGATCCGGCCCGCGTAGACGGATCCCCGTAATCCGAGACTTCTCACCGAGGAGAGTGAATAACCCGTACGTATCATACTCATTACAGTAGATCAACGGACCTGGGCTGTCGTTAAAGCCCCTGTTGCCGGCTAAGGTCACTCCGGCTTTGATGCTGATGCCTACCTTACCGGTCAGATCGATCTCTGCCTCCGGCACTACGTAGACGACCTCTCCGCTCCTAGCATTGGCCAGAGCGCTTAATAGTTCATCGGCAGTAGATACGATGTAATCGCCTGTCGTAAAAATCTGCCGGTAACCAGAGCCGCCCCCAATGGGACTGCCTGTGGGATTAGACTCGGCACCATATTCAGCCGGGTCGCGTTCTATGATCTCCTGTGCCGCAACCGCGCCAAATATGCAGATGCCGTTTACCAACAAGGCGAAGAGCAACAGTTTGATTGCGAAATATGGTCTTGCACGCATCAACCTACTCCTTTTCTCTATGCTAAGCAGCCTATTGAACCGGCAGCACGGTTCGAACGCCAAAGCCCGTGCTCGTAAAGGCTCCTATCTGGATAGGCGCTCTTTTGTTGTCGGTCACCGTAATACGGAAGTATTGGATAGCCATATCGAGTTCCCGGTTCCCGTTCAACTCGTAATGATACCAGCCGTCACGCGGCGATTCTTCTCGGTATAACTCGTAGGGCAGCTCCACCCAATTCACCTTGTCTGCTGATACGACCAGCTTCACATTGGATAACTGGGCATCTTGGCTAAATAACGTGACCCTATACTCGGTAATACCGGGCGTATGCCATATCAGCCAACCTGTATCGTACTCGGCATCCAGCGCTTTGCGGTCCACATCGCCGGCGAAGTTCTCCGGATAATCATCGCGATAACCCCAACCGGCAGACTCCTCAATGGTCTGACTGCGGTCAATGGAACCAAACCAACCCGACGACAGCGGTGGTAGCATGTCGTCATCCAAGGTCCACCAGTTGCGTACCCGGAAGTTCATGGTCTTAGTCATGGTTTCTCGCTGCGCATTGCGCACCGTAAGAGTAAGCGTATGGCTACCATCTTCCAGTTGATACGGATCTATGGTCACCGTACCGCTTGACGACCCTTGCGTATTAGTATAGATAACCTCGCCGTCCAGTCTTAACTCAACATCCTTTACATCAAATACGTCTCGCAGGTCAACGGCAACAAGAACGTCAATCGGCTCAGAAAGCAATTGGTTGTTAATCAAGCCCTGTATGCCGAACTCAACATCACCGGCAATCGCAGCCATGGCCACGATCTCGCCTTCGCCGATTATGCTCCCTCTGCGCACCAATGGGCTCGGCTTAACATACTCCGTCACCACGTTCTTGCTCGCGCCATAGGCATTGTTATAGACCGCCATATTGCCGCCATTATAGTAAACGACCCTAAAGGACTGTGATACAGCTGAACTATAAAACCAGTTGTTGTGCACCTTAGCATACTCTCTAGGCACGCCGCGCACCACGATGGCGGCCTGATGGGCGACAACGAAAGTGTTGTGATGGATGTGCAGCCACTCGCCGGCCATCCACAGTTCTTCTTCCGTACAAGGGGCCTGACGCTTGGGACAGTAATCTCCCCCACCGTGCATATCAAACGCATGGCTTGTAGCATTGGTTAAAACCAAGTTGTAGCGAGCTTCATAACCCGTGCCGATGTAACCGGTACTGGCAATGGCATGACGATAATAATCGAAGGTGTTGGCTTCAATCAGCGCGTAGCCCTTGTTCACCACCACGGGATAACCCAAGCCGGCACGGCGCACATGGTGGATGTTATTGTGGTGGATATAAACGTCTTTAGCATCTCCCTCCACGGCTACGCCGGCATAGCTCCAGTGATAGATCTCACAGTTGTCGACTTCCGCCTTATCCCCAAACACAGTTACTGCCATGGAATTGGGTCTTACGTAAGCCCCCTCCAGTATGTCCGGATCGGGACCGCGCAGACGAATTCCTGTCAGCCGAGAACCCGGCGCCATCTCAAACAGACCGTAGGTATCGTACTCATCGCAATAAATCAGCGGTCCGGGACTATTTTGATAACCTCGGGCACCTGCCAAAGTCACTCCGGGTTTAATCATAATCGCCTTTTTTCCTGTTAGATCAATTTCCGCCTCGGGCGCAACATAAACGACCTCACCGGGCTGAGCCGAGTTCAGTGCAGCCAACAGTTCTGCGGTATTATGGACTATGTAATCACCGGTAGTATAAATCTGGTGATACCCTGCTCCGCCGCCGATAGGGCTGCCGGTCGGATTGACTTCCGCACCATATGCCGTATCCAAGTTTACCTCTGCTCCTTGCACAATCACTGACAAAGCGAAAACGAAGCACACACCTATCGCAACCACATGTTGAACGCTGCGATTGATCAGGTTAGAATCGCGCATGCAAGCACTCCTTTGGTTCATGGAATCATTAGCCCCACTGTCATAGCGCTCTGGAAGGCCTACCGCAACTATGGCCAGACGCCGTCGGTGTAGTGACGGATAGCTTCCTCCGGATAACCGCATAGCCTCCCGCGCAAAGCATGATACTGCCCCCAATCGAGCCGACCTGTTTTCAACTGCGCCAAAGCGGCCGTCGTCTCCTCATCATCAAGGCGGCATACCCATATTTCGTAACCACCGGTGGGTTTGTCCAGACGCATACAGTGTAACTGATACACATCGCATACTATGGCGGCTATCTGCTCAGCCTTCTCTGTCTGCGCCGTTACCATGCCTGCCGGTTTCACCCGCATCATCACTTGTTCACATATCCCTGTGAGAATGCCGGCCCAGAAAATCCGTTCCGCTTCTTTGCCATCGCCAACCTCCAATGCTTGAAAAACCCGCTTATAGTATAAGGAACATTCGTTTGCCATAGTGACAACTCCTTAGGGGAGAACTTCATGCTCATAATAGTGTGGGATTTCGAGATGTTTAATCCCGCTCCTGCACAAAAAAGCCGCCCTACAAGATAAGGGCGGCCTTTCTCAATCACATGCCGTGAATCTACAACCTGGAAATGAGCAGTTCCTTCTCAAACAGCATTTCCTTGGGCAAGCGTTCGTACAACTGGATGAAGAGCTCTTCGTGACCTATGACTTCTTTTTTCCAATCTTGGTTATTGATGCCCAGCGCATATGCCAGATCATCTGAGCTGAAGTCTTTCAAACCGGTGAGGTCAAGATCCTCGGGCCTAGGCATCCAGCCCAAGGGCGTTTCCAATGCGCCGACTCGTCCCCGAGCCCGGTCCACGATCCACTTGAGTACCCGCATGTTTTCACCGAATCCGGGCCACACAAACCTGCCCTCTTCGTTCTTACGGAACCAGTTGACATGGAAGATGCGCGGCAAATGCTTGACCGTATGACGCATGCTCAACCAATGGTTGAGGTAGTCACCCATATGGTAACCGCAGAAAGGCAGCATGGCAAATGGATCCCGCCGCACTCTACCTACTGCGCCGGCCGCAGCCGCCGTGGTCTCGGAGCCCATGGTGGCGCCGATGTATACGCCGTGGCTCCAGTTAAAGGCTTCGAACACCAAGGGCACGTTATGTGCGCGCCGGCCGCCGAAGATAAAGGCGCTGATGGGTACTCCCTGAGGATCGTCCCATGCCGGGTCTATTACCGGGCACTGGTCGGCAGGCGCCGTAAAGCGGGCATTCGGATGAGCGGCATTGCGTCCGCAGCCGGGATGCCACTCTTTGCCGGTCCAGTCGATAAGAGTCTCGGGCGGTTCAGGCGTCATGCCTTCCCACCAAACATCACCGTCAGGCGTGAGAGCGACGTTGGTGAAAATGGTATTAGCCCTTGCGGATAACATGGCATTGGGATTTGAAGACATCGATGTACCTGGAGCTACGCCAAAGAAGCCCGCCTCGGGGTTGATGGCATACAATCTGCCGTCGGCTCCCGGCTTGATCCAAGCGATGTCATCGCCCACAGTCCACACTTTCCAATCTTTGAAGTGCTCAGGTGGGATAAGCATGGCCAAGTTGGTCTTACCGCAGGCGCTGGGAAAAGCAGCAGCCACATATGTCTTCTCACCTTCAGGCGACTCCAAGCCCAAGATAAGCATGTGTTCGGCTAACCAACCCTCATCTCGAGCCATGGTGGAGGCGATGCGCAGAGCGAAGCACTTCTTGCCCAAAAGCGCGTTGCCGCCGTAACCACTGCCGTACGAGATGATCTCGCGGGTTTCCGGGAAATGAACGATGTACTTATTATCCGGATTGCATGGCCATGGATCGTCCTTTTGACCGGGATCCAACGGTGCACCTACCGAGTGCAGGCAAGGAACAAAGTCACCGTCGTCACCTAGCACATCCAGGACAGCTTTCCCCATGCGGGTCATAATCCGCATGTTCACTACCACATAAGGCGAATCGGTGATCTCTACGCCGATATGAGCGATATCCGAACCCAACGGTCCCATGCTGAAGGGGATGACGTACATGGTCCGTCCGCGCATGGAACCCCTGAAAAGGTCATTTAGAACGGCTCTCATTTCGTCGGGGTCACGCCAGTTGTTGGTTGGACCGGCGTCGCTTTGCCGCTTTGTGCAGATAAACGTCCGATCCTCTACTCGCGCAACATCATCCGGATTAGAGCGGCACAAGAAGCTGTTTGGCCGTTTCTCCTCATTAAGACGGATAAACGTACCTGCTTCTACCATCATCTGACAGAGTCTGTCGTACTCTTCTTGTGAACCATCGCACCAGTAGACTTCCTTGGGTTGGGTAAGCTCAGCTACTTCTTGTACCCAGTTTTTGAGTTTTTGGTTATTCGTCAAGAGTATATTCCGCACCTTTCGGTTCATTGTGTTCATCGTGTTCCTTGTAACTTACCACATGGAAGTAACCCTGTCAAAGGCTGGTAAGTATGTGTTTTGTATACATACAGGAGCTTTGCATTTAATGATAACTTAACGTCTGAGGCGCAGGTGATCGCACTTGGTAAACCGAAATAATTATGATTATGTTTCTACAGAAGGTGGTGTCGGGCGTAGACCCGCGTGATGAAACAACAGTATAGTTTGTCCCATCGCATGCAAGGTATGAGCGGCAATGTGGTGCGTGAGATTCTTAAGCTTACGCAAGCACCGGATATTATTTCATTCGCCGGCGGACTCCCCTCGCCGGACTCTTTTCCGGTGGATGAGTTACGTAGCATTACCGCCGAGCTGTTTGCGCAAGATGTAGGCTTTCTGCAGTACGGCGTAACAGAAGGCCTGCCCGGCTTGCGAGAATTCGCCGCACGGTGGGTAGGCGACTTTAACATTCAGGCCAAACCAGAGAACGTGTTAGTACTATCCGGCTCACAGCAGGGTATCGACTTAGCCTGCAAAGCATTGATCAATCCGGGCGATGTGATTCTGGTGGAGCAGCCTACCTACTTGGCCGCGCTGCAGATATTCAAAACCTACGAAGCCAACGTGGTGGCAGTTGCCGGAGACGAAGCGGGCATGCTGCCCGACGCCCTGGCCGACGCCATCCATAAATATAAGCCGCGCTTGGTTTATGTCATCCCCACATTCCAGAATCCTTCGGGCATTTGCTGGTCGTTGGAGCGCCGTCAAGCCCTGTCTCAAGCAGCAGCCGAACACGATTTCATCATTCTGGAAGACGATCCATACGGTCGCTTGCGGTACAGCGGCGCTCCCGTGCCGGCTATAGCCGGTGTCGACGGACTGCGGCGCTCCATCTATCTCGGTTCATTCTCTAAGGTGATCGCGCCGGGCTTAAGAGTAGGTTACGCGGTGGCGCCACCGGAACTACTTCAGCCGATGATCATCGGCAAACAGGGTACCGACGTACACACGAGCAACCTGTCTCAGCAAATCATCATGCGATATGCGCAAAAAGGCGGTTTTGAACAACACCTGCCCCGTGTACGTGCGCAATACGGCGAAAAGTGCCGATTGATGCTGGAGATGTTGGAAAAGACGTTTCCTGCCGGATCTACCTGGACAAAGCCGCAAGGCGGGCTCTTTTTATGGGTGACGCTCGATGAGGGCGTTTCCACCACCGCCCTCCTGGAGCAAGCTATAGCCGCTAAAGTAGCGTTTATTCCCGGTACGCCGTTCTCTGCGTCCGGCGGCTGCACCAACTGCATGCGCTTAAACTTCTCCAACGCTTCACCGGCAGATATTGAAATCGGCATAGAGCGCATCGCGCAAGTGATCAAACAATCGCTCGCCTAGTCAGCTCATTTTGCGCGTATTAGCAATTGGAGCCGCTTCCTATCCGGACCGTGCGGCTCCTTTGTCACTTATAGATCTCTTTTGCTGAGGCTATTTGATGCCGCCCACCAAAGTAGAGCATAGATACCCAACATGACGAGACTAGTAACCGTCACAAAACGACTGGGTGAAGCAAAGATGGTCTCCAACCAAGCCGGCGGAGGGCTGCTGAATAGGCCTCGATCGTTAAATGTGGCAATGAGGGAAGAAAGCATCATGATGCCGAAGATGACCGCCAAGAAGCCGTAACGCACCGCTCGGTAACCATAGCGATAAAACACTACGAACGTTACGCCCAGCATAAACAGGACGCCGCAGAGACTTCCATAGAGCGCGGCGCCAAACCCAGCCAGATCGAAATGCTCCGGTCTCATCACCAGCAATGGGAGCAAAGCGGATGCATACAGGCCTAGAAGCATGATCAACACGGAGATGTACCTGCCCAGGACCAACCACTTCGGACTGATAGGCAGCAACCGGAGGAAGATCAGTCCGCCTTGATCGTCTTCGTAGGTACTGTTGATTATGGTAGTCATCGCCAAGGTTGCAGGCAACACGGAAACTACGGAAAAACCAATGGCGGCTCCGTTGGTCCGCCCGGCTATGATACTGAACAGTATGACAATCGCCACGCCATATAACAGGCGTTTTCCCTGCTGCATCAGATCTTTTTGCACAAACATCAGTAGCGTACGCATCGATTATTCCTCTCTTAAACTGGAGTTTTGGCGTAGAAACCGCAAGGCTGCCTTTATTCATCCGCAGTAACCGTCGCCTATGGCGACGCGGACCTTCGCAAAGGCGAGGAGTCGTCGCGCACACTCTTATGTCGCGCTATTTTGCCTTCCGGCCAACGCCGCAAGGATGTCATCCAATGACAACGGTCGGGCGTGTATAGGGGACTTACCCTTCTGCCGCAGCCGGCGTAATGCTGTGCTCGCCTGTGAACACGTCACCCGCACCACTGAATTTTGGGTCTCAATAACTTTTTCTATGCCAGGCAAACCGGTCATGTCGTCTGCATTCAGTATTAGTTCCTGCCAATCGTCACGCAGGCTTTCTCGCTCTGCAAACAAAGCGACGGCGCCATCCACGATGAACACGATGTAATCCGCTATGCGTTCCACATCCTCGGTAATGTGCGTGGAAAAGACGACGGTACGTGTTTCATCCTGAACCACACCCGCCAGCTTATCGAGGATCTGCCGTCGTATGAGCGGATCCAATCCCGATGTAGGTTCATCCAACAACAATAGGCTGGGATGATGCGCTAAAGCCAAAGCCAGCTCCAGTTTCACTTTGGTCCCCCGCGACATCTGCTTGACGGTCTTAGAGCGATCGATCTGCAGATCGGCGAGCAACTTATCGTACTCTTGCGCATCCCACCGGGGATAAAAAGGAGCCACGAAGCGACCGAACCAATCGGGTTTCATCAACTGATAAAGGAACGGCTCTTCCGGGACGTAGCCGATTTGTCGCTTGATGTCTTGTTCATGTCCGGCGTAATCCATATTGAAAACTCGAATTGTTCCCTGCGTGGGCTGCACCAAGTTCATCATAGCTTTAAGCAGTGTTGTTTTACCGGCGCCATTCTGGCCGATTACCCCATATACATAGCCCGATTCCAGTTGTAGATCGATAGGGCCTAAAGTGAACCCCTTATACCGTTTCACCAAGCCTTTGATCTCCGCAACCGTGTTTGTTTCCACATTGACCATCATGTTACACCTACTCTCTATACAAGGCGTCATCAGCAATACTCTTACTGTTACTCATGGGCGTGCCAGCTCTTCTTCCACTAATGCCCGCAACTGGTCATCGGTCAGACCCATTTGCCGCCCGGCGCTGATGGCTTCGCCCAGCAGGGTTCGAACATGCTCGCGGCGCACCGTGTCCATTTGCCCACAATCGGCCTCGGCAACAAAACTACCGACTCCGGCACGAGTAAAAATCAGACCTGACTTTTCCAGTTCATCGTAGGCGCGCCTAGTGGTAATCACGCTCACCGTCAGTTGACGCGCCAGCGTGCGCACCGAAGGTAAGGCCGTTCCAGGCGGCAAATGACCGCTGAGAATCAGATTGCGGATTTGATCGATGATCTGCTGGTAATAGGGCTCCGAGCTGGTCGTACTCAGTGTAATTGCTAGCAGAATCTCACTTCCTCGTGGTTACACTGTGTATATACTCTATGCACAGTGTAGCGTCCATTTGTTGGCCTGTCAAGTTGCACCAGCAAAAAAACTCCGTCCCACCGCAACAATTATGTAAACCCATTTACTAGCAGGTTCTTTCCGCTATCTGCCGAATTCAATTTTGATCATTACTTCACGTGCACGACATACGCAGGAGGAACCCCATGCCTATTACTTCCACGCTCATTGCCAAAACGCAACAAAAACTGCTACAGCCGCAAACCGTACCTCTGCAGGCGGTCATTGGTTTTGACGGCTTTGTCGATGAAATCTGCGACGTAGTGGACAAACGCGCTTCAGGAGACTCATACAGTCGCATCGAAACGATCAAGGAGTATGGTGACCGTATCAGTCGAGCCGGCGGTCTGTCGACCAACCTGGAGTTGGTACCCAAGGTGGTCAAGCTCGGAGGCAACGGCCCCATCATGGTGAATGCCCTCAATGCCCAAGGCGTAAGCATCACTTATATCGGGGCGCTGGGTGATCCCACCTTGCACCCGGTATTTACCGAACTTGCCTCTCGAGTGCAGGCATACTCCATCGCTGAACCGGCCCACACCGATGCCCTTGAATTTAAAGACGGCAAAATCATGATGGGTAAGTTGGAGTCGCTGAAGAACATTACCTGGGAGCGCCTGATTGCCCGCGTACCAGTAGCGACACTAAGAGAACTCTGTCGGCACACGCAGCTCATCGCCTCGCTCAACTGGACCATGTTGCCCTACCTTACCGAACTTTGGCAACATTTCATCCAAGAGGTTTTGGCAACCATCACGTTCGCTGTACCACCATTTATTTTCTTTGATATCGCCGATCCGGAGAAACGCACTGCAACCGAGATTTCAACCGCCCTGCAGACAATTCAGGAGTTCAACAAATACGGGCGCGCCATCTTAGGCCTCAATCGCAAAGAAGCGACGGTCATCGCCCAAGTGCTAGGCTTGCAGATAGAACGGCCCGAACAAGCTGCGCTGAAGCAGATTACCTGCACAATCGCTCAGGCCTTAAGCATCTATGGCGTTGTAGTGCACCCATCGGACAAAGCAGCCTGCTTCGTTGCCGGGGAGTATTATGAAATCGAAGGTCCGTATACGACGCAACCCAAACTGACCACAGGCGCCGGAGACAACTTCAATGCAGGCTTTTGTTATGGCGGGTTGCGGGGATGCTCTCCTGAAGAGTCTTTAGTGATAGGTTGCGGCGTATCCGGCTTCTACGTACGCCATGGACACAGTCCGTCGCAGGCGGAACTCACTGAGTTCCTCGATACATGGGCGAAACATATCGGAGAAGAGTTCTAGACTGCTTTTCTCCCGCCGAGCTTGCTTATCATAGGAGGCTTGTTTTTATGTTGGAAGCCGTGTTGTTCGATCTTGACGACACGCTGGTTTTAGCCGATAACGAGCAGTTGATGCGTGATTATACCCGTCGTTTGGCCAAGCGCTACGCCGCTTACGTGTCGCCCGAGGTCTTTAGCAAGGCTTTGATTAATTGCACGTTGCAAGCGATGGCAAAGAACGATGCGCATACCACCTTTGTCGAGCGATTCATGGACTGCTTCTGCAGTACGCTTGATCTCCAACCAGACTTAACGATCTTCATGGATTTCTACGACCATGAGTATGCGCAATTGGGAAAGTGGGCACGCCCCGCGCCGGGTGCACGCCAAGCCGTAGAGTATGCACAGACACACGGACTTAAAATAGCAGTGGCTACTAATCCCTTGTTTCCCTACTCGGCCATTGAAAAACGCCTTGCATGGGCAAAACTAGATGATATCGCCTGGAATTTCGTAACGGTTGGCGACCGGATGCATACCTGTAAGCCACATGTGGAGTACTTTTTGGAAACAGCCCTGCACCTAGGCGTTTCGCCGCATAACTGTCTGATGGTGGGCAACGACCCGGTAAACGACCTGCCGGCCAAGCGAGTCGGCATGCGCACCTTTCTAGTAGAAGGACGACTCGATGGTGAGAATGAAGCCCTTAGGACATTTTCCGCCGCGAAAGGCAATACCCGACGGTTGTACCAGCCGGATTACCGGGGTAGTCTGTACGAACTCCCCGCAGTCATCGATGCGCTGTCGGCAGAGGATGCATCCGGCAGCATAGCTGGTAACGGGCAGTCGGCGCCCGGCAATACCAGGAACTAAATGTAGTGTTCACCCATATTTGATGCCGACCATTTGAACGCAGCCAAGCGGTAACCGTTTTGGTCCTCAAACACCCACTCTTTGTTGCTTGCGGGCAACTTCGTCTTCGGTATGCAAACGATATCGGTGGGATAAGAGATAACCTGAGGTACGAAGTCGGTAAGGGCCGGACTGCGCAGGTTCACTCGCACCAAAACATGGTCCGGTTTCTCCGTGATCAGCGTAATGCGTGCGGCCCAACCGCCGGTAGGCACTTCACCGAGAGCGGCAACGACAAGTACGTGCCGCTTCCAGTCAATGTCCGGAATGGTAGGAACGCCCGGGCCTTGTCTATCGGCTAACACCCGGCGTAACTGAGCTTCACTGGTCACAACGCCAAACCACGGATTGGTCAGAGGCGTACGCCTTTGCCACTGCCAGTTGGGATCCGAGTGTTGCGCCGCGTACATGCTCACATCCGTAACCTCCTGCTTTGCCGAGATATAAGGATATGCTTTCCTGTGCGGACAAACCCACGCCGGGGGCAACATGGCGACTACTAATCCTATTATGAAATAGGTATGCATCATGGTGCTCCTCCAAGCGAATTATGCTAGCGCAAAATGCATTTTTGCGCAGTGCGTAGAATCCAGAACTAAGAAATGAGGCGCTGAAATGACTCCACAAGATATCATCTGGCGAGTCACGGAACATTTGGAAGAAACCAAAAGCATCGTCGCATCCGGTGTGGAAGAATGCCATCCGGTGCGTCATCAGGATCTTATCTCGACTCTACACGAAGTGGAGCGGCTAATACAGACGCAAATCCATCTCATGAACAGAGTAAAAAGGCGATATCCCTAAGTTCATCCATTGCGAAAACGGCCGGCATGGTGATCCATAATCAACTGCAGCGCTTTCGTCGTAATGGGGGCACCTTTCCTTACGTCATCCGCCCAGTCCATTTTGCCTGGATCGCCGAGCCCGACGATAATGGGAAGCGAGATATCATTTAACACACTCACGGTATCGCCGCGCTGCTTTCCCTTAACGGGTATCCCCTCTTTGTTCACTGCTTTGTGCGTCACGCTACCGGCGCGGGTCACCGACAGGTCAACCTCAACGCCTTTACTTCCCTTGGCGCGGGACGCAACGGCGACGGCTCCGATCAACTCTATACCCTCGTATGCCGCTAAGGCTCTGATGAGCTTCTCTCCTCTTCCTTCCAGAATATCGCCTGCGTCATCACACAACACCACGACCGGATCATAAGGCGTCGATTGAATCAATGCAACAAGCTCATCTGCCGATAGATCGCCATCATGCGGTTGATGCCCGCCGGAAAGAGAAATGCAACGTCCATGCACATTGGCGCACGCTGTTTCCACGGCAGCCAACGCCGCTTGATCTCCGTCCGTGACGATGATGACATGTTTGTCGGGCATGTAAGAACCTCCCCAGGTTGCTGCTACACCGTATTAGTGTATCCCAGAGAGAGTTCCTTAGAATTCCGCGCAAGCATGTAACTCGGAGACGTTACTGTTGTGCAAGTGCAATTGCTTTACGCACAAAACCACCTGCTTTTTCCAATAACTGGGCGCTTTGCTGCGGTGTTACTTCCGCAGAATATGCCACAATGGCGGTCTTTACCTGTCCCCCGCACTCAGCCAGCAGTTGCTGCGCTGTCTGAGCATCCGTCCCGGTAGCGATCTGTACGATGCGCTCCGCTCTGGCCAGCAGTTTTTCGTTGGCTGGTACGACATCGATCATCAGATTACTATATACCTTGCCCAAATGAACCATGGTTACGGTGCTGATCATATTCAACACCATCTTTTGCGCCGTCCCGGCTTTCATTCGTGTCGACCCGCTCAGCACCTCCGGTCCTACTACAGGTACAATGGCCATCTGAGCAACTTGGGCCATAGGAGAGTCCGGGTTGCATACCAATGCCGCCGTAACCGCGCCCACCTGACGCGCATACTCCAAGGCACCTATACAGTAGGGCGTGCGTCCGCTGGCGGCGATGGCGATCACTGTATCCCGGGAGCCGCATCCTCGCTCAGCGAGATCTTGAGCCCCTAATGCGGCGTTGTCCTCACACCCCTCCAACGAGTTACGCAAAGCCTCGTCTCCCCCGGCGATGATACCTTGTACCAAGCTGGATGGTACGCCGAAGGTAGGTGGACATTCGGAAGCGTCAAGGACGCCCAGCCTGCCACTGGTTCCGGCACCGACATAGAACAAGCGACCGCCTTGTTTTAGGCGCGGCACGATCATATCGATGACCGCCGCGATTTGTGGCAACTGCTCCCGTACCGCCGCCGCCACCTTGGCATCTTCCTTATTGATGGTTTGCACCATCTCCAAGGTGCTCATCTGATCGAGATCGACATACTCCGACCTTTCTTCGGTGGTCAATCCAGTGAAGTCATTCAATGCTCCGACTCGCCTCCGCAACTCGGCACAGGCCCCTTAATACCGAGTCTTATTGATTCTTCTTTCGATCGACTTGGGCGGCTATGGCCGCCGCATCCTCCTTAGTGTAAGAGGTACCGGCCGCGTTCAGCGCCATGAACACCGCGCCTAAGGCGGCCTCCCAAGGGAGCGCGCGTGCCTCCAACGCCGGTGCTTTCTGCGCCAATTCCCTACCAAATGCCGTCCGCATCACCTGATGTTTAAACAAACCGCCGGCCATTACAATAGGCGCGCTCGTAGGCAGCTTCAGTCGGCGATGCACATGCAAGCCTAGTTGTACCAGCTCCGCCGCCGCTTTTTGCACAATTTCCCGGACTATCGCATCTTCCGCCGCGGCGTCCAAAATCAACGGCGCCAGCCCCGCAATTCTCTCCTTGCGATCCGGCAGCGTCAGCAATGCGCTGGGCAAATAATCCGGTCCTGATACCCCCAATTGCGCCAGCACCGCTGGAGCGCAGGACAACTGGGGCATGCGTCCGTCCGCCGCTTTGAGTATGGCCGTTAAAGTCTGGCGGGAGATGTCATATCCACTGCCCTCATCACCTAACAGCCAGCCCCAACCACCGGCTCGCCGGCGCTGCCCCCCGGCATCTATGCCCACGGCGATGGAACCGGTCCCGGCAATAACCACTACACCCGGCTTTCCCAGAGTGCCGGCATACAATGATATGTAACCATCATTCTCAATGATCAACCGCTTCGCTAGGCCGCGTCGCTGCAGCGCGGCATAAACCTCTTCCGCCTCTTGCAAACGTCCTACCCCGGCTGCGCCCAAACACAGCGCTTCCGCCGGTCCGCTTACTTCACCTAAGGCGGCTGCAACCACCTCACAAATCCGGTCGGCCAAACCTTCCGCGCCTACGGTATAGAAGTTCCCCGGCCCTGCTACGCCTGTACCAAGCAGAAGACCGGCTGTAGTAACAGCCCAGCAGCGCGTGGAGGTTCCCCCGGCGTCAACGCCGAGTACATAAGGGTCTATTGCCACTCACTACACCTCATTGCTCTTAGAATCAAACCGGCAAGACAACCTGTGATCAGCGATGTCGCCGCCTAGATAAAACCAACTCAAGGCGTAACGCCATTAAATAAAAAAAGTTCACAAGGACTTTTTCCCTAGCCAGGGAAAACATCCTGCAGATACTTGCAACTAATGCGGCACACGATTACAGCCGTTTGTTCTTTGCGGTTACGCCCTCCAACGTGCTGATCGCCTACATCCCCAGTTCTCTACCGGCAAACTTACCAATAAAGGTGTGACATCCGTGTGGCCTTGGTTAGAACATCCCAAACCTGTGCAATTGGGCATTGAAGTGGCTAGAGAGAATCTACCACCGGTAATGCGCGGGCAGCTGGGTCTAGTTACCAATCACGCCGGTGTAGATTCCCGCCTGCAACATGATATAGAAACCTTATCTTCCTTGCCGGGCGTGCAGTTGACCGCCTTGTTCAGCCCCGAGCATGGTTTACGCGGCGATGCGCAGGCGGGCGATCACGTACAAAGCAGCGTAGATCCGCAAACCGGTCTCCCTATCTACAGCTTGTATGGCGAGATCAATACCCCTACCGCCCAAATGCTGGAAAATCTCGACGCCTTAATAATCGATCTCCCAGATGCAGGTGCCCGCTACTGGACTTATATCTATACGATGGCGCGCTGTATAAAAGCTTGTGGTGAACACCAATTGCCCGTAGTCGTGTTGGACCGCCCCAACCCCATAGGCGGATTGCGAGTTGAAGGTAATATACAACAGCCTGACTTTCTCTCCTCCGTTGGTCTGTATCCGTTACCGATACGACATGGCTTCACCATGGGCGAGTTAGCCGCCTACTTCAATACAGCGTACGGCTTGCATGCAGAACTGACGGTGGTACCGTGTTCCGGCTGGCAACGCGCCATGTTACTCTGCGATACCGGTTTGCCATATGTACCTGGTTCCCCCAATACGCCGACTTTGGAGAGTCTGTTACTTTATCCGGGTACTTGCCTGTTCGAAGGCACGACGCTATCTGAAGGACGAGGCACGACAAAACCATTTGAGATCATCGGCGCTCCTTGGGTAAACGGCTCCACATGGGCAAAAGCGCTCAATGCGCTTCATTTGCCGGGAGTCCTGTTCAGGCCGGCATATTTTAAACCTTTGTTCTCAAAACACCAAGGGAAAGCGTGTAGCGGCGTACAGATCCATATTGGTCAACCGCACGCAGTAGAAGCCGTGATGATAGGCGTGCATATGATCGTTACGCTAAAGCGCTTATATCCCGAGCATTTTGACTGGCGGCCGCCTTACCGCCGGGGAGGCAGGTATTTTATCGATTTACTAACCGGGACGGATCAATTTAGAAGACAAATCGACGCAGGAGTCGGCGCAGAAGAGATCCTGACGGACTGGGAACATCAGAGTAGGGCTTTTCGAGCGAAGTACGACGCACTATTGCTCTATTGACTTCATAGCCTGTGTATTAACGTATCTGTTCTTTTGCTTTTGGAGGTTACGGCTCATGCGGACGCTGCGACATGGTACGCCGACAGAAGCGGATGTGCACCCCGGGCAGTTGGAGAAGGCCTATGAGGTGATCCACCGCTTTGTTGAGGAACGGCGCATACCCGGCGCCGTGATTGCCATCGGCCGTCATGGAGTGCTGATAGGACCGCGCGCCTTTGGCTATGCGGCTTGGGAGCCCCAAAAGGTTCTCCTCTCCCCAGATGCCGTGTATGACTTGGCTTCCGTTACTAAAGTGGTGGCCACGACCAGTTGCGCCTTAATGCTGTTGGAACGCGGAGTGTGGCGTTTAGATGACAACGTCCGCCTTTTTGTACCCGAGTTCGCACACGACGACGTGCGTATTCGCCACCTACTCACCCACACCTCAGGTTTACCGGCGTGGCGCGCCCTTTACAAAAGAGCATCTACCCCGGAAGCGATGATACATGCACTGTTTAGGACACCACTGGAGTATCCTACCGGAACAAAGGTGGTTTACAGCTGTTTAGGTTATATTCTGTTAGGTTTGGCGATTGAACGGATCAGCGGACTCACCTTGCACGAGTTTACGCAGCAGGAGTTGTTTGTGCCGTTGAACATGCAGGATACGGGCTATCTACCGGATCCAGAGCATTGTGAGCGCGCGACGCCCACCGAAGTGGATCCACGCACCGGGCTGTTTAAACAAGGCATCGTACATGACGAAAATGCGTGTCATCTTGGCGGAATCAGCGGTAATGCCGGCTTATTTAGTACAGCGGCGGACTTAGCCGTATTCTGTCAGCTGTACCTTAATCTAGGGACCTACGGCTCAGCTCGCATCTTCTCACCGCATACGATAGACCTCGCGACGCAAAATCACACGGCGCATCTTAATGCCGCACGCGGCTTAGGTTGGGTTGTAAAAGGTCAAGATCACTTCTCTTCTGCCGGTGACCTATTCTCACCACAAGCTTACGGGCATACCGGCTTTACGGGAACGTCGCTATGGATTGATCCAGTGCGGGATCTCTTTTTGGTGCTGCTTACAAATGGCGTGCACCCCAAACGAGACGCAAGTCACCACATCCGTCTGCGCCCATTGGTGGCCAATGCAGTGGCTGCGGCCCTACTACGCTAAAAACACCTAGCGCTATACCCATCGACCTAAAAGACGCCTTTCATCATGGAGCCTGATATAAACCCGGCAGAGAGACCGGCAGCAGACCTTTAGCCTCCGCTTTACCTGTCAATACGGCGGCTACTGCGGCCAAGGTCTCCGGATTAGCGCTGTAAGCAGCCAAATAGGTGCCCACAGAAGGGAACTTGATTAGATCATAAGGCTCGCGCAGAGCGATCACAATGGGCTCCCTACCGGCAGCGATCAAGTCTTGTACCAGTTGTACCTGCCCGGAATATGCCGTAGCCCAGGCGTAGTAAGTCGCCAGCACCACGATGTCGTACCGGGCGGCTTCCGTCACGATTTGCGTAATAGAAGCCTGATCCGGTCTGCTAGGGTAGCTGATCTTACCCACCGTTTCAAGATGGGAACGTAATACGTCAGCCAATACCACGCTGGGATGATCAGCATCCTCGGCGGCAGAGACGCCGCTAATGGACGGCGCAACCACGAGTATTCGCTGCTTCTTTTCCAACGGCAGGCGCTTATTCTGGTCACGCACCAGCGTGATCGCAGCCAGAGCTGCTTCCTCACTAATCTGTTGAGCCTGGGTTTGCTGCTCCTTGGTGAGCGGTAGCGCCCAAGATGCCTCATCCCATAGCTGGAAGCGCTGCTTAACCTCCAGTATGCGGCGCAAGGATGTGTCAATGCGCTCCGGGGAGATCATGCCTTGCCGGGCCGCCTGCGTCAACGCCTCGAACACCTGTACAGCCATGCGCCAGTCGTCAGGCCAGCCGACTAGGACGATATCCGCACCGGCCTGGACGGCTTTAACAGCGGCTTCACCGACGCCGAAGTTGTTGACAATCGCTTTCATCTCCATGGCATCCGTGATCACTAGCCCGGAAAAACCCAACTCCTGACGCAGAAGATTGGTAAGCACCTTATCGGATAACGTTGCAGGCAGCCCGGCGGTCGGCTCGATCGCGGGAAAGGTGACATGCGCCGTCATAATGGCATCGGTGCCGGCAGCAATGACCTCTCTGAAGGGATACAATTCGACTTGCTCCAAACGCTGCCGTTCATGAGGTACCGTAGGTAAAGCGATGTGAGAGTCCTGAGCCGTATCGCCGTGACCGGGGAAATGCTTTGTTGTAGCCACTACGCCGGCATCGTGCAATCCGGCGACATATGCTGCGCCCAGTTCCGCCACAAGTCGGGGTTGCTCGCCATATGAGCGAACCCCGATGACCGGGTTGTTCGGATTACTGTTCACATCCACAACAGGGGCGAAATTCATGTTGATGCCCGCCGCTCGCATCTCTCGTCCCATAGCTTCCGCCACACGACGGGTTAAGTCAGGCGACCGCGCCGCTCCCAAGGCCATATTGCCCGGATACCGGCGGTCAAAGCGTATGCGTGCGACATAGCCGCCTTCCTGATCGACGGCAATAAACAGTGGAATACCTGCGCCATTCCGGCCGGCCAACATCTGTAACTTTTGCGTTAGGCGAGTCACTTGCTCCGCATCGCGAATATTGCGCGTCATCAGTATCACCCCGCCCAGGTGATACTGCTCCACCAGCGTCTTGACTTCTGCACCCGCTTCGTAGCCGGGAAATCCAGCCAACACCATCTGACCTATTTTTTGCTCTAAAGTCATGCGCCGCATCAGCACGTCAATGTCGATCTGTTTGGCTTTACCAGTCGGTAGATGCCGCATTGTCCATATGGCAAGTACAATGACGGCGATCACCAACAATCCTATCGTCATGTGTCGCCTACCAGCGAAAAACGTCATGTACTCAGCTCCTTACGGGCCGTTTCGGCAACTTACGCAACGCTCTCGCCATGACCATCCACCCGGCGTTATCTTGCCCGACTTGGCCATAATCCGGCATGCGGCCTAAAAAGCGATAAGATAATCGACAGGCGCGTAATCGTCAGTGAGCACCGGTACATCGTGCGTCTGAATGTCCATGGAGATGCGCGTCTCCAGCATTTTCGGCAGGTTACTGGGCAATCTCATGGTAGCCGTCATTTCGTTAGCTTTGGCTTGTAAGGCCTGCCAATCAGGCGCTTTATCGCCCTTGACTGCTATGAGTATGATATTTTGCGGTTCATCGTTCGGTATTCCACCGATGAAGTCCCCGACGGAAAAAGCATATACATAGGGGAACACAGTTGTATAAGTCTTATAAATAGAGCGGAAAAAGCGACTTTTAGGTCCGGTGAACGCACCAATAATGTTGGCAACAACCACCCCGTCAGGCGTCAATGCATTGAATACTTCGCGTAAGTATTCCTGCGTTGCTAAGTGAAAAGGAATCGCGTCGGCAAAGTAGGCGTCGAAGAACAGCAAATCATACTTCTTTTTGGTCTGGTGCAGATATATCCGCCCGTCACGGGCAATGAGACGCAGCATATCGTCTTCCTTCACCATAAAGTAGGTTTTTGCCACTCGAATGACTTCCGGATCGATATCAGCCGCATCCATAGCTACGCCGGGGTAGTTGACGCGGAAGTTTTTAGGGACTGAGCCTCCGCCCAGCCCCACCATTAAGACCTCTTTCGCCTCCGGTCGCAACAGCATGCCTAAATGGAAGTATTCGGTATAAGGGAAGATCAGTTCCAACGGTTTTGTAAGGCTCATGGCGCTCTGCCAAGAGGCGTCGAACTTCAAGAAGCGCAGGCCGCCGCTGTCGACCACGCTGATGTGATGGTAAAGACTATCCTTCTCGTAGACTATGGTATCGGCATTGGAGCCAAGGGTACCGGCTTGAGCTTGTCCGCCGACGATGGCTACCAAAAGCAGCAACATCACGGCTCCTTTACCTTTTTTCCCCTTCTTCTTACCGCCTTTTCGCGGACCTTGCGCAGTGTCTTGCGGTTGCGACTCCTGCTTTTGCGCAAAAAGCCAGACAAGCGCCGCCGCGACCAACATTATCGCCCCGAGCAGGTAAAGAATCTTGCGGACTCCTATCCAGGTGATGAGAAAGAACGACGTGCCCAAGGTACCTGCAATGCTTCCCAAGGTAGAGACAGCATACAAGGAACCGGCCGTATTCCCCACCGTGTCGAGTCCTTTCACCTTCAGTTTGATGGCAAACGGGCTGACCATGCCCATGAATACGCTTGGTATAAAGAAGAGAACGACGGCAGTGATCAATGGACCAAGACGCGAACCTAAGTCGAGACCGGCAATGAATCGGTTGATCGGTCCCATGACCAGCGGCAATAACACGATGCAAAAGCCCGGTATGGCCAAGATAAGAGCCAACATGCGCAGGTAAGGTTTTTTGTCGGCAACAGAGCCGCCAATGGAGTACCCCAAGGTGAGTGCAGCCAGAAACACGCTGATTAGGCTACCCCAAACAAATATGGAGTTACCAAAGTAAGGGGCGAGAATTCGACTACCGAGCATTTCCAATGACATCAGCACGGCGCCTGAGACAAATACAATGGTTCGCATATGGATCCTCCTCCTCAAACAGAGCTACGTTGCGGCTTGCGCTACTAAGTATTGCCGCCCTTTTCTAATAACGCTTGTTGGCCACAGCGTCCAAGGTACGATCCAAAGCTGCTACGGTATGATCGTATCTGGCTTGCGCCGTGCCGACGAATAGCATATCGATAATTGCCAACTGCGCAATGCGCGAATTCATGGCGGCGCTGCGAAAGATATTCTCATTAGCTGCTGTAAGCAAGACGATTTGCGCCACTCGAGTGATGGGCGAGTTGAGGAAGTTGGTGATACAAATGGTCGTCGCCCCTGTCTGTGCGGCGACATCCAGCGCCTCGACGGTGTCTTTTGTGGAACCACTGTGACTAATGGCTATGGCTACATCGTCCGGATTCAGCAGAGCAGCCATCGATGCGGCCATGTGCGGGTCGCAGAATGCATGGCACGACACGTTGATCCGCAACAATTTTGTTTCCAGGTCTCGCGCCACGATGCCGGATGCGCCTACACCGTATATATGCACTCTGTCGCCTGCCTTGACGGCCTCAATAGCTTGGGTCAGCGCATCCTCATCAAGTATGCGCGCCGTGTCGTCCAAAGTCTGTTTATGCAGGGTAATCACTTGCTTTGTAAGATTCCGCACATCACTATCCACGCCGATGTCGCCATACATACGTTGCCGTAGTGACGGTAATTCCTGCGCCAAATTGATCTTCATTTCCTGGAACCCGGTATATCCAATGCGTTGGCTGAACTTCACCACAGTGGCGTCGCTTACCCCGCTGCGACGCGCCACTTCAGTTACCGAGAGCTCTACCACGGCCTCAGGAGCATCTAGAATGTATTGCGCCACTTTTTTCTCCGACTGACGCAAACTGGGAAAAGAAGTATGAATCCTCAGGATGCAGCCTTCATTCGGCTTACGACTCATCTCGGCATTGGACATATGCGAGTTCGCCTCCGTCATTCTCAAAACGCGCAGCACGCAAATCTGATTCACACTTCTCGCCGCCGCGGCATAATCCTGCCGAAAGCCGTCATCCGGCAAGCTTAAGCACGTACAGCGAGCATTTGCACGCATCATGGCGCAATAGCAGGTAGCGGGCCCATTCTTGTTAGTAAAGCTTGTCTAAGTAAGTTCCTTTAAAGTAATGATCCAGAATTTGACTCATGGTATAGCCGCCTTCCGCCATTCCCGATGCTCCATACTGATCCAGTCCTACGCCGTGCCCGAAGCCGCCGCCATAAAACACAAAAGCTGTAGGCGTCCCTTTCCCGTCGGTAAATGTTTCGACTTTAAACAGATTGCTACGAAGACCGCCAAGCATACTACGGATTGAATCGCCCGATACCGTATAAACACCTTTGGTTCCCACGATATCTACGGTTAACACATGGCCGCCCTGACCTCTGGTGCGGGCGATTACCTTACGGATGCGCCCAATATCCTTGCGTGCGTTTACTCGCGCCTCAATTTCACTCGCAGCCACGACGTAGGTCCAGCGGAATGCGCTACGAGTAATAAAGGCAGATTGCGATGAAAACACTTTGGGGACGCCTTTTATCCAGTTTTCTAAGGCTAATGGCCCCAGGGGAAATTCCGGTCCGGATTCGTGAGAATCCAACTGCGCGCTGAGATAGCTGCGGGCGCCGCCCCATATTTCCACCGAAGCCATGCTGTAGCCGCCTGAATTGGACGTGTAATATGTTTCCGCTAATGCCGAGCCATATTTTAGAACTACGCCGGCTGTAGCCTTTACGGCATTGGTCGTCCGCACGTGCTCCACATCAACGCCGCGGTACTCGGAAGATAGAACCGAACCGGAGACATCAAAGCCGCGGCTTTTGAACCGTCCCAACGAGCGCAGGGTATAGGTGCGCGCGGCAACTGCCTGAGCCTCCAGCGCCGCTGTAGGCATGGACGCAGGCATTTCGGAAGGAACCACAGACAGTAGATACGACTCCAGATCGACGATGTTGACCAGCGTCATGCCGCTGCTATCAGCAGTAAGGAGTAATTCAAAAGAACCTCTATAGCGCCGGTGTTCCAGCCTGGCAAAGAAGTAGCCCTGACCGGTTTCCAAATCATATACCACGGAGGAAAAACCAGGATCGGTGGGGTTAAGTTGCCAAGGCGGCGTACCGGTAACTACAGTGCGACCGTCTTCACTGCGCAAGGTGATTCGGTTGCCTTGCCGGTGGAACGTCCATGTACCCGCAGGCGCTTTGTAAAGCAACCTGTCCCTCTCCCATATCTCCAGCGGGGCTCCCCATGCCATGCGCAACTGCTGAACGCCCTCCGTAATCCCCACCCGAATAAGAGGGGCTCCCGGCGTCTCCAAAGGCACGATAGTCGTCGGTTTAACTTGATTGCGCTGGGTCAATTGCGCCTGTTCTGCCGAGCGCAATGCTTTTTCATGCTGAGCCAGGAATTGCTGCGCCTTTTCGCGTAGGGCGGCGTCGTTGGGACGCGTGCGTTGCGCTCGCTGATATGATGCCCACGCCTTGCTGACGTCGCCGGTGATCTCGTAGAGTTGAGCAAGAATGGGGTGAACAGCCGTATAAGAATTATCTAACTTGAGGGCGCGTTCCAGGGTAGAGACGGCCTCGGTATAACGACCTAACATTGTTAGCGTAACCCCGTACTCCACCTGTAACAACGCATAGCCGTCATCAAGAGCTACCGCTTTCTGAAACAGACCCAATGCTTCCTGAGGATCGCGTTCTCGCACCGCCATTGCTAAGCCGAACATCGCCTGCACGTTATACGGCGTATATGCCAGAGCCTTTTCGAAAGCTTCTTCAGCCTCTCCCCATTGAGCATCAGCATTCAATGCCCAACCGAGATCGCACCACAGCGCACCGTTGTGCGGATCCAACAACAATGCCTGACGATAAGCGGCGATAGCCGCGACCTGGTCACCCATGTCTTTTCGTATCACGGCCAAATTGCGCCAGGCGAGCAGCCGCTGCGCGGCATCAGAGGCTATGGTTAAGCTCTCCAGCAGTTTCGCGGTTTGGTCCAGCTCCCCTGCATTGTAGTTTTTAAGCACTTGCTGCCAAATTGGATGGTCGGTCGGCCAATTGTTCTGAAACTGGGGCGCGTTCAAAGGCATAAGATTTGCGATCGCCGCGTCGGCGCGCTCGCTGGAGGAAAGGAGTTGGCAGGTAATGCCTGCGAGCAAGGCCATTAAGAGTAACTGGGGGCAGAATCTGCGCAAAAAGAGGAATAGAGAGTCCGATCGCACGGGTTCTGTCCTTTCAGTGGGAATACCATGGATGCATGGTTAAGCGGATGTAACTATGCGGATTAGAACAGTCGGCCCGGTGTGGCTACTCGTCTGACATCAGCGCTTCCGGATTAAGACCGGCAAGGTCGGAAACTACAAAACGGCCGTCCTTGCGCACCAGTTCTCCGTCGAAGTAAATTTCTCCGCCACCTTTATCCGGACGCTGAATACAGACAAGATCCCAATGGATAGCGGAACGATTGCCGTTATCGCAAATGGTGTAGGCATTACCGGGAGTAAAGTGAAAACTGCCGTCGATTTTTTCGTCGAATAAGGTGTCTTTCATAGGCTCCTTGATATACGGATTCAAACCTAACGAAAACTCACCTATATAGCGAGCCCCTTCATCGGTAGCCAAAATGCGTTCGAGCCGCTCGTCGTTGTTTGAGTGAGCGTCTATGATTTTCCCCTGCTTAAACCGGAACGAGATATTCTCAAAAGTGACGCCTTGGTATACAGAGGCGGTATTATAGGTGATGACGCCTTCTACCGAATCTCGAATCGGCGCGGTATATACCTCGCCATCGGGAATATTGCGCAAACCGCAACACTTAATGGCGGGCATACCGGTAATAGAGAAGCTTAAATCGGTACCCGGACCTACAATACGCACTACGTCAGTATTCTCCATACGAGCGACCAGCGCGTCCATGGCCTTTGCCATGCGAGGGTAATCCATCGTACATACGGCAAAATAAAAGTCTTCAAATTCTTCGGTGCTGCGATTGGCGGCTTGCGCCATGGCATGGTTGGGATAGCGCAGAACGCACCAGCGCGTATGAGGCACCCGAATCTCTCCATGCACCGGCTTCAACCACAGCGTTTGGTAGCGTTCCATATCTTCGGGTGGAACGCCGGCAAGCTCCGCCGTATTACGGCCGGCGCGGATACCTATATAGGCATCCATTTGCGACATGCGCATTTTCTCCCACGCGGCGACCTCCGCCAGTGTTTCAGATTGCGCTCCTCGCAGCAGTTCGCCCAGCAGTTCATGATCCTGGATATTAAGAAAAGGTTTGGCTCCCAGTGTATTGGCTTCGCGAATCAATGCTTTAGCTAACGGGATCTCTAAACCAACCACATCGATTAATATTCGTTGCTTCGGTTTGAGCGCCACAGAGTAATGGATGAGCAGTTTGGCCAATTTCTCTATACGTGGATCGCGCAAGCGTTTCGCCCCCGCATACTCAGATCTGGTTGATAATGCCCTGCGGCATATCTGTGAGCCATAAACCATGATGACCGGTGTATATACTGCCGGGCAACTGATGCGATATGTCGGTTTATGCCTAAAACCGCACGAAGTTACTTAATTCTGTTCTTGGCTTTTTCAAGATCAGCCTTGTCCTCTTGCTCAGTTTTGGACAGCACAGCTTGGTACAGCGCCTCAGCGCCTTCAGCGGCGCTTGACCAGAAACCATCCTTAACGCCGGTATCGACTGCCTGCTTGAATGCATATTCCGTGCTCTGCTTAAATGTATAACGGCCCTGAAGGTAGATGTCCTCATACTTCTTCATATTGCCGCCTTTGCCAAACAGCTTGGAAAAGAATCCCATTCCAGTTCCCTCCTTAGTAGAGTTGATGAGGTGTGATCTGAGCGCAAGGCTTCACGCTGACATGCACAACTTATGATGAACTCTTTACCTGTGAATGAATGGTATTGCGCATCGTACATGCATAAACGCTTAGGTATGCGAGCGCTTGACCGTGCATGCGAACGAAGCATCCGGCACCATGACTACTCTCCCGAATTGCAGTTTTGAAGCCTTGTCAACGGGATAATTCTATTGTTCATCCGAATTCCCTGCCGCAAATGAAGATCACGTGTATTAATCGACAACAACTCGGATGTACTCCAGCGTCGAGTCTTCCGTGCCTTGTACCGGCAACCCTGCTTCCAGATGCTCCATAATATAATCTATGTTGCGTTGTGTAATCCATTCTCCCGGCATTAATATCGGGATGCCGGGGGGATAAACCATCACGAACTCGGCAGCGATGCGACCGGCGGAATCAGCAAAAGCAATCGGCGCAGAGCGACGATAAAATGCTTCCCGCGGCGTCAATGCCGGTTGTGGTAAATCAGGTACACGCACGTGCACCTTGCGCGGTCGTCTGTCGTGCCGAGCATAAGCAATGCTTCGTAGTGCCTCCACTAACGCTTGTACAGTCCCCTGCGCGTCGCCGATGGATACGATCGCCAGGATGTTGTAGAGATCCGACAACTCCACCTCAATGTTGTGTTCATCTCGCAGCAGCGTCTCCACTTCAATGCCGGTTAACCCTAGATCCTTGACGGAAATGCACAGCTTGGTGGGATCCAGCCGATAGGAAGAAGAACGCCCACCAATGGTATTTGAGTTCAAACACCACAAACCGGGTATGGCATTGATCTGATCGCGCGCCCAGTTTGCCAGTTCAATCGCCTGGGTCAGCATCTGTTCGCCTTTAGTAGCCAGCTGCATGCGAGCCGCATCCAGCGATGCCAGCAACAAATACGAGGTCGAGGTGGTCGTCAGCATGTTGAACACGGCCTGCACTTTATGTAAGCAGATAAGGCCTTCTTTGACGTTGAGGATACTGCTTTGGGTAAGAGAACCGCCCAGTTTGTGGATACTGGTCGCAGCCATATCCGCGCCGGCATCCATCGCCGCTACCGGCAAATCGGCATGAAAGTAAAGATGGGCGCCATGCGCTTCATCCACCAACACCGGTATTTGATACTGATGGGCTGTTTCCACGATCTCGCGAAGGTCGGATGCAACCCCGTAATATGTAGGATTGATGACCAACAAAGCTTTGGCATCTGGGTTTTCACCTAAAGCGCGGCGCACCGTAGCTACGGATACGCCATGTGCTACTCCTAAGTTGTGGTCGATTTCCGGCGTCATGAAAACCGGTATCGCACCGGCAAACACTATAGCCGTCAGGATCGACTTATGCACGTTGCGAGGAACCAGAATCTTTTCGTCCGGACCAACACTGGCCAAAATCATGGTCATGATGGCGCCACTGGTGCCTTGCACCGAAAAAAAGGTGCGATCGGCGCGAAACGCCTCTGCGGCCAAAGCTTGCGCTTCTTGGATGATGCCGTGCGGGTTGTGAAGGTCATCGATGGGCGCAATGTTGATCAAATCAATGGATAAGGCGTTCTGACCCACAAATTCGCGGAATGCGGGCGCCATGCCCGCACCTTTCTTGTGGCCAGGAATATGAAACTGAATGGGGTTACGTTTACTGTAGCGAACCAGCCCTGAAAACAGCGGCATCTTTTCCTGGTTCAGCCTGGCCGTCTGTGTCGTCTGCGCTTGTGTGGATTGCAATCTTTCTGCCTCCACCTGAGGTGGTTTCATACCGGTGCGCTACGCAATCGCATCGAACGCAAGCAGTGTGACGTGTTGAGTGCGCCACTGCGCGGCTGATCGTGGTCTAGGGCGTTTTGGTCTTCTGCGCAGCCTCTCCGTCTTCCGGCGTAAAAATAACGGGTTTACCGTTCTCGGTAGCGGCTACAGCCCGCTTAGCCTCCACTTCTCGTCTTAACTTGTCCTCAAAGGTGATCCCACGCAATCTTTCCCATAACGAAGCAGGTTTGACGTCGGCCGATAAGCGCCGATCAGGTTTATACCAGGTGCATTTCGGTCCGTTAATGGCTTCGACGCGTGCGGATACGCCGAGCAGCGTTACCCGGATACCCCATGTTTCACCCGGTTTGATTTCGGTATATACGGCCATTTTGTCGCTGGGACGTTCCCATTTCCCCTGATCGAGCCACTTAATCAAATTGCTCACTCCAGTAACCACTAAGTGAGAGTAACAGCTGCTCTATTATAACATGCCTACTTGCTCCATGGCATTTATAAAGCCTTGAGCGCTGTCTCCAATGCGGTAGGCGTAGTAAGCGGCGCGGAACAAGTAAAGTTGCGACATATGTAGACGGTTGGTTTGCCTTCTACTAGGACCTTCCCGTCACATGGCGCAGGTCGATCCTCCGAAGGCGCATCTGTCTGTACCTGAGCGTGAACCATAGCCCCGTACAGATAGTGCGCCCGGATCAACCTCAGAAGCTCTTGCGTCGGCGCATCGTTTAGATCATGCGGCGTAATGACCACAAGTTCCGTTATGCCGCGTTGATACATCTCCAACGCCTTGATGAGCGAAGCCGTACCCCAGGGATTCTGTCGCATATCGCCGTCAAAGGCTCGCAGCATCGCCTCTGCCTTCTCCAAGTACCCCTCGTGTGGGGCAACCGAATGTAGCCGCAACAATACCTGCGCTCCCACGCCGTTGGCTGAAGGAACCGATTGATCCAAGCGATCCTTAGGCCGGTGGAGTAGATCGTCCGAAGCAGGACTCATGTAAAAACCACCGGCTTCGTCATCCCAAAGCAAGGCTATGCACTGCCGCATCAGCTCCCGAGCCTGCCGCAGATACGTCGTATCGAATGTGGCCGTATATACGTCCAGCAGGGATTGGCACAGATAGATATAGTCCTCTAAAAAGGCCGGCTGCCTACTTGGACGATCTTTCCAGCTGTGAAGGAGGTTTCCGTCACTGGTTCTAAGGCGCAGCCGGATAAAATCGAGCGCTCGAATTGCGGCAGCTATGTAATCAGGCTTATTTAACACGGCCCCTGCCTGGGCCATAGCGCTGATCATCATGCCGTTCCAGCCTGTAAGGATCTTTTCATCGCGCAAAGGCCGGCTACGCTTATTACGTGCAGCCAATAACCGTTCGTTGATCCGCCGTATGCGGACGGCGAGTTCGGTCTCATTGGTTTGAGTCGCCTGGGCGAGAAGCGCAAGCGATTGCGCTTGATGCAGCACGGTAGCGTTATTGATGAAATTACCGGCTGTGGTGATGCCGTAGTAGGCTTTACATAACTGTAGATCATCCTCGGACAATAGCGCCGCCAGTTCTGCCAGTCGCCATACGTAATACTTGCCTTCCTCACCTTCACTATCTGCGTCCTGTGATGCGAAAAAGCCGCCGGTGGCATGAGTCATCTCTCGGAGAACGTAATCCAGTGTTTCTTCAACGATCTCGGCATAGCGCGGGTCGCCGGTGATCTGATATGCCGCAAGAAACAACGGGGGCAATAGCGCATTGTCGTAAAGCATCTTCTCAAAATGTGGTATTAGCCACTCAGCATCGGTGGAATAGCGATGAAAGCCGCCGCCGATTTGGTCATATATGCCGCCTGCCGCCATCTTGTTCAAAGTGAAGAGAACCGCGCCGCCATGTGAGTCGCCTAGGGCAGCGGCGTGCGAGGGCAGTAACAAATGTAAATTCGCCGTACAGGGGAACTTGGGCGCTCCGCCGAAGCCGCCGTTACGACGATCAAACACTTGCAGGAGAAAACGTCTGGCGTCATCAACCACCTCCTCTTCCGCGACCTGTTCTTTTCCATCCGCATTATCCTGATGCTTTTGGGCAAATGCCCGCATGATTTCTTCTCCCACTTCTCGTATGGTTTCCGCATCACGCTGATAAAGCTCAATTAGAGAGGTTAGCAGATGACGAAACCCCGGTCTGCCGTAGCGATCTTCCGGAGGAAAGTAGGTGCCGATATAAAAAGGGCGCAGGTCCGGCGTCAGGAAAACCGATAACGGCCAACCGCCCTGCTCTGCAAGCAGGTGAGCGCATTCCTGATAGATGTGATCGATATCCGGACGCTCTTCTCTATCCACTTTGATGCTCACGAAATCGGCATTGAGCAACGCGGCGATCTCCGGATCGGAAAACGACTCCTCTTCCATTACATGGCACCAATGACAAGCTGAGTATCCGATGCTGAGGAAGATCGGCTTACGCTCCTTTTTTGCCTTGTTTAGCGCGGTTGGTCCCCATGGATACCAATCAACCGGATTGTAGGCGTGCTGGAGTAAATAAGGACTGGTTTCCTGGAGCAAATGATTCGGCCGTTTATTCTTGTCCTCTGTGCGCACTGACACATCCTCCTATCGTCTCCATCAACCATCTACCATGAGTGTAACCAACTTTGGCTTGGTTAGGTCTGTTTGCCATAACGGATGAGGAGGGGCAGCAACGTATCGCTCTTCTATTGTAGACATTACGCCACAATTTCCGCAATAAATCCGCCCGCCTTATTCCCTAAAAATGCAGGCAGAAGGCGCTCTAATGCTGTCAATCGATTTCGGCAGATATCAATCGATGGCAATCATCCCGCAGGTCGGCGAAATAAAACTATTGAGCAGCAGGAAAAGTGGTATATTACGTCATATCTTTCTAAAAGCATCGGTTTCGCAGTGTGTGCATTTGTTCGGTTGTGCCTTTTAAAAGGAGGCAACCTATGGATGTCGAAAATGCTACTACCGAGCGAAAAAAGATCTGTCATCACCTACTATTCGAACATCCGTGGACGGCCTTTGCGTTGGTGCGACTCGTCTGCGGCCGAGACGGTCTTCCGCAATATCTCATGTTATTGGATGCCAACAGTACTTGGGAAAAGTATGGCGGCGTAAAGAAAGAGCATGTAGGCGGCAAGCCCATTAGAACAGGTCCGCTTTCCACCCCGCTTGCGCTGGAACAAATCGCTCATACGCTGCAAATCGGTCAGCCCACACTATTTGAACTGTATTCCTCCGCACTGGATCGCTGGTTTACCGTCCTATGCTTTGCTCTCGATTCTGCCGCCAATATGGCGGCTTGCATCATATTGGACATTGCGGAACAAAAAACAGCACATGTTCTAAATGTCAGGCCTGACGAACGTTACCGTACGTTGATCTTAGCCTGCTCCGAATGGATCGCCAGGCTTAGTTCGGATGGTCGTATCCTCTATCCTATTCGCACACCGTGGCCCCTACCGTTTACGGAAAAGACAGGCTGCAGCTGGCTTAACGAAATCATACCCTGTCAGGATAGAGCAACATTAATCAATACCTTAAATAGAGCGATCACTAAAAAACAGCCGATCAAGGGCACTATACGGATCTACTACCCTGACGGCAGCCTCCATTGGTTACACTCTCGTGCAGTCCCCATAATGGCTCAAAGCGGCGAAATTGATGAATGGTTCGTCGTAGCCGATGACATCACCAAGCGAAAACAGATGGAAGTCGCCTTGCGTGATAGCGAAGAACGGCTATCTTATCTCCTTAACCTCAGTGATACGCTCAGACCGCTTGACACGCCCGACGCCATCCTCACAACAGTATGCAAGTATCTCGCAGATTATCTGAAGACGGCGTCAGTCTGTTTTTGTGAATTGAACTCGGACCACAATCTTATTAACATACATGCCTTTGTTCAGCGCCAAGAGGCGCCTAATCCGCCGGAGTATGATTCTATCCTACGCATTCCCTTTTTTGCAAGCAGACTAGGTGCCGGCGAAATAGTTGCCGTTAGTGATGTAGATGCACTTCCAGGCCTGAGCGCAACGGAAAAAGAGTTATGCAAAGCAACTGGTAGACGCGCTTTTCTTTCCATTCCCATATTAGTCGATACAGAGATTGTGGCTACGCTCAGCGTTTCAGAAAACACGCCTCGCCAATGGAGCTCAGCCGAGATCGCTTTAGTAAAAGAGACGGCTGAGCGTACATGGGATACGCTTGAACGCGCCGAGATTCACCTGGAGGTCATGCAAAGCCGAGAGCGGCAAACATATTTATTGCAGCTTTCAGATGCCTTGCGGGAGCTGGAAGACCCGCATGAGATCACCAAGACGGCCTTACTGATGATTAAGGAGCATCTAGGGGCCGAACACTCCCTTAAAACGATTTATACTGATGAAACGAGTTATATGATGGCAGAAGGAGGGAGCGACAACACCGGTCTATACCTACAAGGTGCCTATCAGGCTTCGGAGTATCCTGCGTGCCATGAAATCCTTTGTTCCGGGGAAATGCTGGTTATAAACGACAGTTTGACCACACAGCGAATACCCCTTGATGAGGCACGCAGACTGCTGTCTTGTAACCTTCGGGCGTGTGTAGCCGCGCCTATCATTCATCAGAACAGGTTGGTCGCTACCTTTTCTATCGCGCTATCTACCCCGCGTACCTGGACGTCAGCGGATACGAAGCTAGTGCAAGAGACCGCTGAACGAACATGGATGGCGGTAGAAAGAGCTAAAGCCGCAGCTGCTTTGCGTGCCAGTGAGAACCATGCCCTGGCGTTGGTTAAAAAACTAGAGAAAGCCGACCGGAATAAGGACAGGTATTTGAGCATACTCTCGCATGAATTAAGAAATCCTCTAGCTGCAATTATGGCCGGGCTTTCGACGTTGGAAGGGAACCATGACCGCCCGCAACTCAACCAAGTAATAGCCTCCATGACACGCCAAGCCGAACAGCTGTGTAAGCTGGTTAACGATCTATTGGAGTTAACTCGGATCACGCAAAACAGACTATTTTTTAAAAAAGAGCAAGTCAACCTTAACACATTGCTCATGAACACCTTGACGGACATCAAACCGGAATTTGATGCCAAGCAACTACGCCTACTGCGCTCTATTGGCCGGCGACATATCCATATCGAGGCTGATCCGGTACGCATCACCCAGTGTATTGAAAACCTCCTCCATAACGCATTGAAATTCACACCAAGCGGGGGTACGGTTCGGGTCTCCTTGCGGCAAGCGGAGAATGATGCGGTACTCACCATCAGAGACAATGGCATAGGGATTCACCCGGACATCCTGCCGGAGCTGTTTTCCCCTTTTATTCAGGCGGATCAATCGTTGGATCGCCACGACAACAGCGGACTGGGATTAGGTTTGTATATAGTCAAAAGCATCATCGCACAACACAATGGTCGGGTGACGGCTCACAGCGCAGGATTAGGACAAGGAGCCACGTTTATATTGTACTTACCCGTGGTCCATCAGACTGCCCCGGACATAACCAAATCTCCGTCAAACGCAAAAATGTCTCAACACAGGATTCTACTTATTGATGACAACAAAGACCTGGTAGAGCTGTTGCGTTCGATGTTTATCATGCTGGGGCACGAAGCGTATGCGGCCAATGAAGGAGTAACCGGCATAGAGTCAGCCAAGAGAAACCACCCGGATATTATTTTCTGCGATATCGGCTTACCAGGCATGAGCGGGTATGAAATAGCGCAGGTGATTCGCCAGGATCCAGAGCTTAAAGATATTTACCTGGTAGCGTTAACCGGATATGCCGGACAAGCCGATGTGGAACTGGCAATAAAGCATCAGTTTGATCAGCACCTAGCTAAGCCTGTGGACATGATTGCCTTGCAGCGTATCCTTGCTGAGCTGCCGCGCAACACTCGGCATGACACTTGATACGATGCCGCTCGTCCAGGTACGCTACTGCCGACAACGCCGAAAGGGCGCCTGAACCTAATCAGGCGCCCCCTTTATCGCAGCTCTGTTTAACCTGAGCCTAAGCCAAGGTGATCTTGACGTCCAAGGCCGACAGACCCTCGGAGTACACAAACAGCGGGTTGATGTCGAACTCGTCGATCTCTGGGAAGTCTTCTACTAAAGCAGCTACGCGAGCGATGGTATCTTCCACGGCTTTAATATCGGATGCGGCAGCACCGCGGTAACCCTTCAACAGGGTGTATGCCTTGGTTTCACGCACCATCTCTTGAATGTCTTCCATAGTAAGGTTGTGAGCTAAACGGAAGGAGACATCCTGTATAAGGTTGACATAGATGCCGCCCATACCGAACATCACCATCGGCCCGAATGCGGCGTCTCGCACCATACCAATGATGATCTCTTGTCCCGGAGGCATCATGCGCTGGATCTCAACTCCATAGATCCTGGCTCCTTCAACCTTCTTGCAGCTCTCCATCATGATCTCGAACTCTTGAGCTACCTGTTCCTTATTCTGCAACTTCAGCTTTACTCCACCTACGTCGCTCTTGTGCAGGATATCCGGAGACGCGATCTTCATGGCGATGGGATAGCCGATCTTTTCAGCTAGTTCCGCGGCTTCTTCCGCGCTGGTTGCCAAGCCTGCCGGTGCGGCGGAAATGCCGTAGGCCTCAATCACTTGAGCCGCTTCGTAACCCAGCAGCGCGGAGCGACCATCTTCACGCACCTTGGCGAAGATCTCTGCTACAGCTTCTTTATTAGCCGTATCGCGTGAAATCGGCGTACCGTCGCCCTTGGCCTTAATTTCCGCATACCGGGCCATACCCGATGCAACTAAAGCTACACGCTCCGGCGCATCGTACGCGGGAACATTTTCTTCCAGACTCTTTTGCGCAGCATCAGCAACCATAGCGCCGCCCATCCAACAGGTGAGAACCGGCTTGTCAGCAAATTTCTTCACTGCATCGGCCACAGCGAGCGCAGTGGGCATCGGTTCGGTCATGGACTGAGGAGACACCACGACGATGACGCTATCTACTTGCGGATCGTTGAGCACAGGCTCCAACGCCACTTGGTAACGGTCGGCGCCGGCATCGCCCACCACATCGATGGGATTGCCTACCGAAGCGACTGAAGGAAGCTTCTCTCTTAGAGTAGCGGTTGTCTCCGCCGTCAAAGCGGCAATTTCCAAGTTGCCGGCATTCTCAATGTTGTCGGTAACCAAAATACCGGGACCACCTGCGTTGGTTACGATTGCCACCCGGTTTCCGGAAGGAACGGGCTGAAGCGCAAAGGCCGTGGCCAGGTCAACGAACTCCTGGGCGCCGCCGACACGGATACCACCCGACTGTTTGATGGCCGTAGCATAAGCTCTGTCGTTACCAGCCAAGGACCCGGTGTGTGAGGAAGCGGCACGCTGACCGGCTTGCCCAACGCCGGACTTCAGTATAAGTACCGGTTTCTTAGCGGATACTTCACGCAACGTATCCATAAAGCGTCTGCCGTCGGCTACGCTCTCTAAATAGCAAATAATCGTTTTTGTATTGGGGTCTTCTCCCATGGCTGAAAGATAATCGGATTCAGTTAAGCCTGCTCGGTTACCCATGCTGACAAAACTGCTGAAGCCGACGCCTGATCCGGCCGCCCAGTCCAGTAGGGCGGCGCCGAGGGCTCCACTCTGGGATATAAAACCGATGCTTCCGGTAGCGGGCTGAGTAGATCCGAATGACGCATTCATCTTGCTATGCGTATCTAATACGCCTAGACAGTTAGGACCGGTAAGCGTCATGTTATAAGCGGCACAGATCTCAGTTAACTGTTTCTCCAGTTCAACGCCTTCGCCACCCACTTCTTTAAAGCCGGCCGTAATGACTACAAGATTCTTAACCCCTGCTTCCCCGCACTCCTTTGCCGCGTCAAGCACAAACTTGGTGGGAATACAGATGACGGCCAAGTCTACAGGGCCTACCTCGCTAATCGTTTTATAGCAACGATAACCGAGGATTTCTTCCTCTTTCAGGTTGATGGGATAGACTTTTCCTTCGTAACCAGCGTTCATAAGATTTCTGAGTACTGCGTTGCCTACCTTCTGCGGTTGCGCAGAAGCACCGAGCACCGCAACCGATGCCGGCCTAAAGAGTGAGTTGAGACTTCCCAATGAACTATCTCCTCTCCTCACGCAACCGGCAGGGCTGTCCTACAGGTGCGCGAAGTGTTTTAGCGACCAAAAGGCCTCTTATAGGCACCATTGATCATTTTCGCAGAGCCTGACGGTACTAGTAATTGTCGAACGTCCAGGACGAATTAGTACATGTGTCCTAGAATTAAGGACAAAGATCCTCATAAAGCGTTGCTATCGAGCGTCCAGCTTGGCAGACTCCGTGTAGCGCAGTATTTACCTTACACTATCAGCGTAAGAAGACGCCTCTACAAAACCAGGTTATCTCGTATGGCTTGGGCAGCTGCTTCCGCCCGGTTATTCACTTTCAGCTTAGCCAACAAACTGCTGACATAGTTGCGCACCGTCTTCTCACTCAACTTGAGCACAACAGCAATCTCTTTGTTCGTCTTACCTTCGGCAATCAGCCCCAGAATACGCTGCTCCCTTTCGGATAAAGCGACTTCCTCCGCATCGCTTACGACATTCACCTGATCGCGTAACCGTTGCATTACCCGCTCCGACACGTCGGGATCGAGTAGCGAACCGCCGGCGGCCACTGTGCGAATAGCAGAAATAAGGCGTCTGCAATCGATCTCCTTCAGAACGTACCCATTAGCCCCCGCCAGCAGCGAAGCCATCAATGCCTCATCATCACTGTAGGAGGTAAGCATGATCACACGCACGGAAGGATATTGCGATCTCACCGCGCGACATACATCAATACCGCTCATGTTAGGTAAGCGCACATCCAGGAGAACCACGTCCGGCAGCTTCTCGGTCACGATGGCCAGCGCCACTTCGCCGGATTCCGTATGCGCTACGACATCAAAGTCCGGTACTTGCCGCAATATGCTGCATAAGCCCGCCCGGACCACTTCGTGATCATCAACAATGAGTATGCGTATTCTCTTCATAAGGCATCTCTCCCTTATGACCGCGCAACGCCTGAAACCCGCGGTTATTGACCTGGACTTGCCTGCTTTCCCATAACATACAGGAACCAACATGCAGTTAACGGAGAGGAACCCGCAAGGTTACGGTAGTACCTTTGCCGACCGTACTATGCACTAGCAACCGGCCGCCGAGCAGAGCCGCCCGTTCACGCATGTGCTTCAACCCGTAATGAGTACCTGTTCTCTCTTCTGTCACCTTAAAGCCCTGTCCGTCATCGATTATGCTTAACAGAACACTCTGATCACTGCTCTGCAAAGCAACTACTATACGCTGCGCTTTGCCGTGCCGTACCGCATTGGTTACGGCCTCACGCATGATCATACCTATCTCTTGTACAGTCCGTGTCCCAAAATTCGGCTCTTGCCATTGTTTTACCTCATAGGAAATGGGAGTCAACAGTTGGCGTTGCAACTCCTCTACAAGCATTTGGAGATGTTGTTGCACGTTCATCTCCTCAACGCTCGCCAATTGATCCACATAAAGGCGCATCCTTGCCATAGTCACCCGTAAGTCCTCGAGTATCTCTTCCAGCGTTTTCCGTACTTCCTCAGGCAATTCGGCGTTGTTTGCCTGGTGCTCCAAACGCAAGCCGATAGCATATAACGACTGCATGGTACTATCGTGCAAATCGCGCCCTATCCGCTTGCGTTCCGCCAAAAGAAGCCGTTGCGTTTGCGCGTTATCGGCCGGAAATGCCGACGCGGCTAAGTCGTCCTTCGCAGCGGCTTTGCTCCCCGACTCTTTCGCAGTGCGCCGCGCTGCTTGTTGAACTCCGGTCCTGCGTTGTCTCATCCATCGACTTACCAAGTAGGAGAGCAAAATGATAAGTATAGCGCCAAGCAGCCACCTGACTATGCTTGCATTCAAATCGATCGTTGCTCCCTTCTTGATTAGTTGGACATAACGTGTTTATGTCCTATGGCAAAACAGGTTCACAATAGACAAAGAGGCCGCGAACCTGCTCTAGTAATAGATGAACTCGCGCACGTCATAGCGCGACACCCGGGGGCCATCCTCGTCTACCGGTTTGAGCGCCCGACGAATCATTTGTTCCTGGTTGCGCGCATCTTCGGGAGACAGCGGCCTGACGTCCTCTTGTTCTGCCCATAAAGCATAATCGCTATGAGGATCGTTCACTAGTTCCGAAAGGTAGACAATATCTCGTTTATCTAAAGGTAGTTGCGACAACAAACGCGTCGTAGCTGCGGCGTGTTCATGGTAGTAACGCATACCACCAGCCCCCAATAGGAATATCAAGCCTACACCTACGCCGCCTTCCTTTAGCGCGGCCACACATTGATGCAGCAGGTGCAGTTGATTTGGTTTCCGTAACACCTGTAATACTTGCTCTGAGCCCGATTCGGCACCGATATACACGCGCCTGAGACCTAACTGAGCTAATACTTTGCACTGAGCAGCCGTATAAGGACGCCGATTAAATATGTCCAAAAACGTATATATCCCCTGGATGGCGGTCTTATCCGCTGGGTTGACGGGTATCAGCCGATTGACAAGCTCGAATACCGCCAGAAGCTGGCCAAAGGGGATCCCTAAGGCGTTTGCGTCGCCCAAAAAAAGGTTCTGCCGCCGATCAATAGCCGGTCCCACCATGTCCAAAACGCCTTGGATGTGCGCCTCGAACTGTTCCAGCGTTTTTACCCGATACGGTATGTGTTTATAAAAAGTACAGAACGAGCAGCGATTATAACGACACCCTTCCGTTAACTGCAGCACCAAGGCGCCGTATTGATCGGGCGGCAAAATGCTGACATCGCCGTACAACTCCTTAAAACGCCGGGCCCGATTTTGCAGAAGCTGAATCCCGTATGCAGTAATCTGCTGCAAAACAGGTCGCCACGATTCCTGCTCTAGCTGAACCTGACTAAATAAACGTATTGCCCGATCATATGCATGGTGGGCCATGACCAACCCTGCTGCCGTGTCATGTCGTATGCGCACCTTCTCACTGCTGCGCACCGTAAACGCTTTCTGTAAACAGCTGCCGTCAAAACCCCAACGATATAGATGACCGTCCCATGCTGCTCGTACCAGACAGCCGGCTCTATCAAAAGAGTAAGACTCATTTGCTCCTATTTCTACAGTCAGCAAGTCAGGAGCATAACGCAGATGCAGTTCCGCAGGCACTGCCGCCAACCTCTTTGTCTGTGGCAAACCTTGCGCTCCTTGTCTATGTCGGTCGTTTCATTTTCTCAGATGTCCCGGTTCACTTACACTGATATTATACCTGTTTTCTGTGACATCTGTCCCTGTACCATACGATGTTGTCTCTATGCATAGATCGGTGAACAGCTCACTGTCGCAGGGTGACGCAAATTAGTCAAAGGTACAAATGAGGGTCCACGCTTCCAGCTATGGACCCTCTGTTTATAGCCATTAGAACTTACTTGCTTTAGCGCCGTCCTACTTGCTATAAGCTTCAGCGACCTTTTGCAGTGCGGTGATCACCTCGTCAACTTCCTCATCAGTGAAGCTTTCGTGCATACTGATAAGGAAGTGTTCCGCAACAGCCTTTTTCGCATTCGGAATGGGATACTCACGCAGAGCATCGCCCTTGTATTCCGGGCTGCTCCAGGGCAACTCAGAAGTACCGAACACGCGACGCTCCCGGAACCATTCGGTTAGGTGCGGGAAAGCGGCGTACTCGGGATTGTTGACCACGCCTTCTTTGGACAAAGCAGCGCAGAATTCACGCTTGGTACAGGTCAGCTGACTTACATCTATATGGAGCCGCAGGAACCAGTAGGAAGGATCCGCACCCTCTACATACTTAGGCACGCTAAGCGCAGGAATATCTTCCAAGGCTTTGATGATTTTGGCGGCAGCCGCCCGACGAGAGTTGACAATCTGCGGCAGCCTCTTTAACTGTACTCGGCCTATGGCCGCACCCAGATCGCCCAGGTTGAAATTCAGGGTAGCCACCTGATTGGTTGCGCCGGTCATACCGAAGGGTTTCCCGCGGTCTGATGCTTGCCTTACCTTGATATAAAGAGCTTCGTCTTTTACAAAAACCAGACCGCCTTGCGAACCTGTGGCATGATGCTTGCCGAACATGGTGGAAAACGCGCCTACCGTGCCGAAGGTGCCCACAAGCCGTCCGTCAATGGTGGCGCCATGCGCCTGTGCACAGTCCTCGACAACGGGTAGACCATGCTTTTCGGCTACTTCCATAATGCCCTTTATGTCAGCAGGCTCGCCCATGATGTGAGCAACCACAATCGCGCTGGTATAAGGAGTGATCATCGCTTCAACCTGCTCCGGTCCCATGTTGAAGGAGCCGGGAGCAGCATCCGCCACCACTGGTATGCAGTTAAGTAATGGGATGGGCATCAGACCACCCTGATCGGTGATCGGGCTCACAATGATCTCCGTATAAGGTTCCGGATTGATTGCTTTTAGCCCGACATACACGGCTGTCGTACCGGCGTTTACAGCATCTACATATCCGCCGCCCATATATTCGGCGAACTCTTCACAATAGGCACGTTCAGTCGGACCTTCGTAGCCGAAAGCATTACCGCTTGCTATAGCCGCATCAAACAGTGCGTCTACGGCTTCCTTCTCCTCCAACCCAAAAAGCCGCCGCGGTGGCCAGGGCTTGTTACGCACCGGAGTACCTCCATTTATAGCTAGGTCGGAGAGAGCATACTTCTTGGCCATGGATACATCACTCCACTTTCTCACTTTTTTAACCGGACGACTTCTCAGATACTCATGGGCGATCCGTCTCGTCCGTATTCTTCCCGTGTATGAGGGTACCTTCATGTTCAATCTCGCAATTCCCTGCTAGATTCTATCACAGAAATTGCATTTTTCCACACCAGTCGCGGTTTCAACACGCGTCAAAAGGCTGCCCCGTACACCGGGGCAGCCTCAACAAAGATGATTTAAACATCATAAACCGATAGACCGAGCGACTTCCTGCAAAACCTTGGCTGAGTGACGAAATGCGGCTTGTTCTTCCGGATTGAGGGGTAACTCAATGACGCGACTGACGCCGGTTCGGTTAATTACGGCCGGAACGCCTAAACAGATATCGCTGACGCCATGGAAGTCACTCAACAAAGTAGACACAGACAGGACCGAGTTCTCATCTCGCAAGATACACTCCACGATGCGCTCCAACCCCATCGCAATGGCGTAGTACGTGGAGCCCTTCTTCTCGATAATCGTATACGCCGCATCGCGCACACCTTGGAACAATTCCTCAGCCTGCTTTGTATCGTAAGGTTTACCTGAAGTTTTAAAGAACTCAGGAATCGGCATTCCGCCGATGTCTGCCAGACTCCATACCGGCAACTCCGTATCGCCATGCTCACCTAAAATGTAAGCGTGCACGGAGCGAGGATCCACGTCGGCATACATACCCAATAAGTAACGGAACCGTGCCGTATCTAAAATGGTTCCCGAGCCCAAGACGCGGTTTGGCGGTAATCCGGACAACTTCAACGAGGCGTAGGTCAGAATATCCACCGGATTCGTCGCCACTAGGATGATACCCTTAGGATTATGCTCCATGATTTGTCCGATAATTGATCGAAAGATCTCGGTGTTTTTGCGCACCAAGTCGAGACGTGTTTCACCTGGTTTCTGCGAAGCTCCGGCAGCAATAACAATGACATCTGCTTCAGCCGTATCCTCGTAATCGCCGGCCCATATCCGCATCGGTCTGGCAAAAGGAAGCCCGTGGTTTAAATCCATGGCATCGCCTTCCGCCTTGTCCTTGTTCACGTCGATCAGAACCAACTCGGCAGCTACTCCCCGTAACATCACCGTATAAGCGAACGTTGAACCTACAAAGCCTGTGCCGATGACTGCTACACGAGCGCTGGGACATCTTGGATCCATAGGATCATCCCTCCTGGCTTAGCCATCTCCATCCATCGTATTGGCACCGTCCAAATTAGGATACCCACTCCGTGTTCTTCTCTAACATCATTGTGGACTATCTTGTCAGATGACACAAGCTTTTCGCACTGCATGAAGAGCACGACCAACCAGGTAATGCCGTTAAACAACGCGGACAACGGGTTGCCATAGCTTCCAGCGTATACCCACACTCGGGACAGGTTCTGGGGCGAGCGCACTCCAGCGTATCCGCCGTATGCCGTTCACCGCTATTTTCCGCCGCATTACTCTGCGTTGACTTCGAGTGACGTTTTCCGATACGCATAGTTAAAGCCTCCTTGACCATGACGCCATCGCTTCCAGCCAGACGTATACTTTAGATGAAACTAGGCAGCAGCGCCAAGACTCGAGTGAGGATGCCTCCGGTTAGAATGGAGAATACGATACTGCCGAAGAAAATACTCAGGCCCTCACGTAAACCGCGCTCTTTGAGGAACACAAGCATGGAAGCAATGCATGGCACGAATAATGTGATCGTGACTACCGCAACCAGCGTCTGCTGCGGCGTCATGGCCAATTCGTAAAGACCGGCGGCGCCGAAGTCGCGGCGCATTAACCCCATTACAAACGCCCGTGACGCTTCCGCCGGCAAGCGCAACCAGACGGTGGTGATAGGCGCAAGCAATTGCTGAATCCACTGCAAAATCCCCGTCTCCAGCATGATCGATACCGCCAGAGCGCCGATGGCAAAAATCGGTGTCGCCTCCAGGAGGAAACCGGATAAACGCGCACCGGTCTTCTTCATCACATTGCTGAATCTGGGTAACCGCAAAGGGGGTAGGTCAATGATCAGGTCGGTTGATTTGCCTGGCAGCAGCCTGTTGAGGACCGCCCCGATCAGGCCGTAAACCAGAACGAGCACG
>DUQB01000231.1 GCA_012838035.1 Bacillota bacterium
ATGTCCCTGACTATGCAAGTGATTAACCCGGTAATGACCTCAGGCAGCGAAGATGCGATATTGATTGTAACAGCCGTGGCGGATTCCTTGTTTATGGCCACGCGTAAAGCGCGGCATATGCTGTCACGCCAGCCTTATTGGGGTCAGTTGCAGATCTTTGTAATCAGCGAAGAGATTGCTCGCCGCAGTATCAAGCCCGTGCTGGACCCCCTCAGCCGCGACTACGAAACCAATCGGCAAGCTTGGGTGTTAATCGCCAAAGGGGTTACCGCAAAAACCATCCTCCATGCCGGTTGGGGCTTTACGGGCATTCCGGCGACGGAGATCCTGGGTTTGGTGCAGATGGCCTATGCAGACGGGCTGATAAACATTGCCAATGTCAACGATATGGTAATGAGCCTTGAGCGTGGTGGGCAAAGCACGACTACCGGCTACCTGGAACTCTCGTTTGATACTAAGCATCCGCCGCAGCAGATCGATCCGGAAGCGAAGGTGGTATTAGCCGGGAGCGCCGTGTTCTGCAAAGATAGGTTAGTCGGGTACTTCGACCAGCGCTTGAGCCGCGGCATCAATTGGGTTACAGGTGATGTAAAGAATACCGCCGTAGAGCTTATCGAATCAGAGGACGCAAAGGGAATGGTGACCATTGAAGTGGTCGCCGCCAACAGCAAGGTTAAGGCAAAGCTGCAGGATGACAAACCTGTCGTCCATGTCGATATGGAGGTGGTCGGTCATCTTGTGGATGTGCAGGATACATCACTCGATCTAAATGCCAAAGAAGTTATCGATAATCTCAACCGCCGGCTGGCCACTACCATCAGGTTGGAGGTAGAAGATGCCGTTCGTCAAGCGCAGACATTGGCCTCGGACGTGTTCGGTTTTGGCGCAGAATTCTACCGTACCTTCCCTAAATTGTGGGCCACAATGCAAGACGACTGGAACAACATCATCTTTCCCACCATGGAAGTGAATGTAACCGTTGAGGCTACTATTAAGCTGACGGGCATTATCAGACAGCCTCTGGGTCACTGTGAGTTGGAAACAGATTGATGCTTACGTAGCGGTGGTCGCCTATAAATGCGTTTGCCCTTGCACCGGGCTTTGTCACCGATCGGCAAGAGGCGGTCGACCAAAGAAAGCCGTTGTTTTTGTAGCAGGAATTAGCACCGGCTATAGCATAGTAGTCAATAAAACCAAAGGCCGCAGTCCATGCTGACGGCAGCCCCAGGCAGGCAGACTTCATTACATCACAAGGAGGTTCAACCATGTCGACCACCGATAATCTGAAAGCTGCATTTTCCGGCGAGAGCATGGCCAATCGAAAATACACAGCTTATGCCAAGCAAGCGGAAAAAGAAGGCTTTCCCCAGGTAGCCAAGCTCTTCCGGGCTATCGCGGAAGCAGAGACAGTGCACGCGCTCGCTGAGTTCCGCGCCATGGGCGGTATCAAGACGACCGCGGAGAACCTGCAAGATGCCATGAACGGCGAAGAGTACGAGTTCAAAACCATGTATCCTGAGTTTTTGGCGGAAGCGGAAAAAGAAGGCACCAATCGCCAGGCCATTATCGCATTCCGGTATGCCGAAGCGGCGGAGCAGATTCACTACGATCTGTATGAACAAGCGTTGGAGGCTGTGAAGGCTGGTAAGGACATCCCCGAAATGAGCGTATTTGTCTGCTCGGTTTGCGGACACACCCATGTGGGCGACGCAGCTCCGGAAAAGTGCCCCATTTGCAGCGCCGCTCAGAAGTTTTATATGCAGTTCTAACCCGGCAGGCGAGCGCCGGTGGCGGATGATTGCGTGATATGCCGTCTCAGGCAGGTGTTACAAACTCATCCCCCAGGTTGGCGTAGTAGAGGTTGCCCGTAACGACAGGGCAACCTCTGGTGTTCTTGTGCTCATCATCAACTTAGAAGAAATAGGCGAATCCTACATAAGCGCGACCGGTATTGATTACGGTACGCTCAATGACGTCGGTACCCGATACATAGTTGCCGTTACTGTCGGTATAGATCACCTCTATCCGCTGCGTCGGTACAAATGCGGCGGATGTCGCGTATCCTGCCGTCAGTTGAGTATGCGGCAGCAGTTGCAGTTTGGCGTTCAGCCGACCTTCAATCCAGGTAGCGTAGATGTCGCCGGTTTCTTGTTTTACCCATCCGGCGCCAATGGCACTTTTAAACGACTCCCTTATCGCGCCGACGGGCGATAAGGCGATGTGAGCGCTAAAAAACGTATTTTCCGCAGGTGCAAACCGCCACTCATTGGATAGCACCAAACTGCCTAAAGTGCGGCTGTGCTCGATACGATCAAGGTAACTGCCGAAGGTAAGGCTATGGGCATCGACAAACAGGCCTATCCCCGGCAGCATCGTTACGCTATCGCCCATAGCGAAGGCTAAACTGCCCAGCAGAGTGAATTCACCCACCACGCCTTCGGTTGGCGGCAACGTACGATTAGGGTCCGTGATGTCAGTGGCAACGCCTATGCCTCCGGCTAGGCGCATCTCCAATCGATCAACCTTCAGCTCAAACTCACCTTGCATTCCATAAGCCTTAAAGCTCTCCGCCGGTAAGGCGCCGGTTTGTACGGTCACAGCTTTGGTATAGGCGCCTGCGCCCAGGCTTAATCCGGTTTGTGTAGGATGCACCCGGATAACGACCTTATCCGGGGCGGTTTCCAGCGGCGTGTAGCTTACGTCTCCGGGCGAAGCTCCGCCGGATAAGTAATCGCGGTGTACCGTAATGATGAGTTCAGGCTCGGCGCCTAACGGCGCTTGCCACCAAAGGCTGCCGGTTTGAGCAGGGTTGAGCTCTTGGATCATGATGCCGTAATTAGGTGCGCCGGAGACCCATGCGCGCACCAGCCAGGTAACATCAAAACTCAGCGTTTGCATGAACCCGCTGCTCCCGGCGGACTGCGCATCATAGAACTGGCTTCCGAAAGCAAAGGGCGAAGTAGACGTCGGCGGCGCGGAGAAGTATGTACCGTTCGACTGTGACCAACTGCCGGTGATCTGATAGCTGCCGAACGACGCGGTACCGCTGGTTGACGATGCGGCCTGCTGCGCCAGGGGAATAATCAGTTCCGCGCTGACGATTGCATATTCCGGTAGCCGCACCACTGCCTCGGGCAGCTCCGGCTGCAAGTAGACGCGAGTGCCTCCGCCTCCCAAAATGATGGGGCTCCCTGTTGTTCTATACGGATTTACCACCGGTTCGTACGGTGATTGCGTAACGCTGGATACCCCGGCAATCCCTGCCTGCTGATATGCTATCGTAGCCGGTGACAACTCTACCGTATATGGAATGCTGGTGATATTCAGCATCGCCAGCAGTGCACCGGTGATGGCTAGCGAAGCCGTCGTCATCACGTTCATTGGCCATACTCCCCCCGTATCGGCCGCCTTTTTCCAGTAATGGGTCTTATTGGCCGCCTGCATATTTTATTAGTGTCCGGCCTAGATAAATGTTACCGACCAAAGCGAGAGGATACGACCGAGACCAAGAGCATTACTGCGTTTGTTCCCCTAACACTTGGTTCCACAGGCGTGCCGCCTCGTCCAGCGCTTGTTTAGCCGGCATGGTACCTTTGTAGGCAGCGGCGGCGGCATCAGCCAGATAACCGCGGACCAACTGGAAAACAGTAGACTGAAAAGCCCACGACGGCACGCCGAATTTCTCGGTGAGATTAAGGTAGGCTCCTATCCATGGAGCGCTGCGCATGATACCGGAAGATAACGCCGTTCGGATGGGCGGAATTTGACCAAAGAGCTCGTTGTACTGACTCGACATGTCGGGGCGGAAATGGAACTTCAGTAACTCCCAAGCCAGATCCTTGTGTTTTGATGCGGTTGTGATGCCAATCGGCGCGCCCATAAGCAAAACCGCAGAGCGTTTATTGGTAACCGGTTGCGGCGCTACCGCAATGTCGTTCAGCAGATCCATGTTTGTCCTAGCGATATTGATAAAAACGGAGGGGTTGTTGTAGGCAACCATCGCCGCCTTTCCTTGAACAAACGTCGGCTTGCTTATATGCGACGGAAGGTGCTGAGCATACAATTGCGTCCAGAAATCAAGGGCTTCTACGCCTTCCGCACTGTTAAACGCCGCGGTGCCGTCGGGGTTCATGATTTCACCGCCGTTTGTGTAGATAAAACCATGAACGGCGCCGATATCCAGCAGCTCCACGTGCATACCCACCTGCTCCAATACGGTACGCTCGGCATTCCAGCGGTTCAGGCGCGGTATGGCTCGCGCGATGTCATCCCAGGTGTATGGCGGATTCTGGGGATCATAGCCCCCTTCAGCCAGTATCCGCGTGTTCACCACCATCGTGCGCGGGGCAATGGCCAAGGGTATGCCGTACAAGTGACCTTGATGGCTCAGCATGTTTAACACGGGAGGAAACATCTCTTGGGCGACCGGCCAAGACGCTACGAGGTCGTTGAGGTCAATCACCAATCCTTCCGTGTAAAAAAGGGCATTATTGGAAGTGCAGACATCCGGAGCGACCCCGGACGCGATGGCTACCAACAACTGGTCGTAGTAGGTGTATTGGGAAGGGAACAACAAATCCAGCGTGACGTCCGGATATTCCGCTTCAAAAGCCGGTTTGAACACCGATTGATACCAGTCCCTTACTTCTGCGTTTACATTGAAGTTCCATAGTCTTAATGTGACGCCGTAAATGGGGAGAGAAAACAGCGCAACAAAAGTTGCAGCCACAGCTACTGCCACGCCTAAACGGCATAAACGTCGAAACATGCTTTTGACATGTAAATTCATCGCTAAAGCCTCCTTATTATGCATCCTCTCCAAGATGATCCATTTACTTTTTCTGCCATATATTAGTGATTCCTTTATAAAAGAAGGCATTAGCTTTGCCGACTAACGATAGTAAACCCTGTAACTCATTAGATCAGCGCTTCCCAAGTGTTGTCGCCAGGTTGTACGCAGCCTTGGTGAAAACTACAGGCGCTAGATTAATCGGCGCATTCTTTCCGACTTCTCTGCAAGCGCAAGGTATTGCTGCAGCAGAAAATACCAGTTGCGGGCTGATCGCCCGGGGCTATACGCTTACATTACGCCTCTGCGATACCACCCCGGCCGATTTTTTTACAAAACTTTAAGGACATGGCAGGAGGTTGGGGATCGGCATAGAACTAGTAAGCTAATTGTTAGAATTATCAGGGCGGCATTTGCTATATATGCAAAGGATGCGCGGCAATTAATCGACTTGTAGCATGTATTACCGCTCTAAAGCGAGGTGAGACCAATTTCAGGCCCCTCATGCCATCCTTCCGCAAGCCGCCTGGGAACAACAGCGGATAGGACCGTATGGAGGGAGGCCGAACAAGGTCGCCCGGCATTCAGCCGCGTGACCGGAGCCTGTCGCCCGTGTCGCTACCAAGCAGCAACTCCACAAACGTAGCGAGCGACGGATGGCTCCACGAAAAGCTATTTGAACTTAACGACGTCACGAGACCACCACAAATCGAGTTAATGAAGGAGGTTCATTCACAATGAAACGTATGTTTAGAGCAATTACGTTGGTTACTCTAGCCTTACTACTCGCCACAAGCGGCATCTTTGCCGCATCGCAGCCGCAACCCGTTAAGCTTACGCTCTGGCATCACTGGAGCGGCAACCGTATCGACATGATCGACAACATGATCAAAGAGTTCCAAAAAGACTATCCCTGGATTGAGATTGAGCAGATGTTCAGTTCCACAGGAGGAGCCGCCGACCGGTTGGGTACCCTGCTCGTATCCGGCGCCGCCCCCGAAATCCTGATGATCAGGAGCACCTATGCTTTCCAATTCATGCAGTTCGGCGGCTTCAGATCACTCAATGACTTGATCGAGCGCGACGGAATCAGACTGAACGTCTTTAACCCGGGCGACTTACGCGGGTTCCAGCTCAACGGTCATACCTATGCATTGCCCTCAATGAGCGGCTCTGCCTGGACCAACTTAATGTTCTACAACAAAGATATGTTCACCAATTCAGGTCTGGATGCCGACAGGCCGCCGACAACATGGACCGATTGGCGTAATGCGGCCAGACGGCTACATCGCGTTACCGACGCCGGTGTCATCACCCAAGGCGGTACCCACGTACCGGCGTTGAGCGTTGCCGCCGCTTGGAACGGCGCCGAATTCTGGACGCCCGATTGGCAAAAATCGACCATCTCCAACTCACGTACGGAAGAGACCGTCGACTTCCTCAACCAGCTTCTTCTCGATACCTACGGCACCTTTAGCGCGCATCAATCCTACTTCCGGTATGGCGACAGCTTCTGGGAAGGTTTGACAGCCACTTACTTCACCAACAACTCCGGCTTCGCGCTGGCCCAAGAAGTGCCTTTCGAGTGGGGAGCCACCTTAGCGCCCGTTAACGAGAAAAATCCGGATGCGAAGCCGATCGGTTTGGTATCCAGCACTTGGGCGTATGGTATTCCCGCCGACATCGCTCCCGAGAAGCTCGAAGCGGCTTGGTTGTTCTTGCAGTTCCTCACCCTTGATGAAAGAGGTGCCGGCTACTTCGCCAGGGAGCAGGCGCGTCCCAGTCCGGTAATCAGGTTGAACAGCCATCCGGACTACGCCAAGAACCCCTACTGGCATGTGGTTATCTCCGCACTGCAATACGAAATGGCCGTGCCGCCCGTAACCAATGCCTTGAGTATCATCGACACCGCCGGTAACGCCGTTTTATCCGGTACCAAGCACCTGCAGCAAGCACTGGCTGACGCTGATTTGGCCATGCAGAACGCACTAGACGAGTACTGGCGCGTACTTGAGAAGAAGTAACCTGTGTATGTGCGCACCGGGCGCCTGGTAACACGTGCCCGGTGCTTCCTGTTTTATTAGGATGCGCGGCTTGCTGCCGATCCTACGCTGGTGTAGCGTAAGCTTGCCGGAGGCGCAATGTTGAACGCAGGGGCCGGCAACGGCGTAACGAGGATGTAATGAACAATACCGTGTCGAATAAGTGGCATGAATAGCAAACAGGAAATGAGGACCTCACTTGGAACGGATTAATGCGGATGTTGTTGTTGTAGGCGGCGGGCCCAGCGGATTCGGCGCCGCCATATCAGCCGCCAAAGAAGGAGCGCATGTTGTCTTACTCGAAGAAGATAGCCAACTGGGGGGAGCCGCCGTAGACTACGGGGTACAAGGTTTCAGCCCCGGCATCATCTGCGGCGTTCATGCTGAAATCCGAGAAATACTCGCCGCGGTCGACTACACATATAAGCATACGAAATGCGAATTCAACAGCCATTGGTATGCCCACGCCTGCAATTTGATCGCCTCGCGTGAGCCGAAGCTGCAGATACTGAATCACACGATCGGCATAGGCGTGTTGCAGCAAGGAGACCAAGTACGAGGCGTGGTAGCCCAAACCCGTATTGCCGGGAAGCATACTGAAATAGAGATACTGGCTCCCGTGACCATTGACTGTACCGGAGACGGCGATATCGCTTTTGCGGCAGGATGTAAATATCGTTATGGACGAGAAGCGAGCGCCGAGTTTAACGAGCCGCACGCCCCTGCGGTCGCTGATAATCAAGTACAGCTGTGCACCTGGATGTATCGCAGTCGTCGCATCGATGAGCAGTCGCAGTATGTACCGGATTTTTGCTACAATCGCGACATCGGTTTTAACGAGTACCTGCATTGGGGTTGCCAAGTTCCTTGCGCCGATACTGTAGACAGTGAAGAGCTTCGGAAGGCGGAGCAAGCAGCCTGGGAGGTCATGCGGCCGAACTTCGCCACTTTACAAGAAAACGGCTTCGTAGTCACTTATATGGCGCCGCGTTTGGGTATTCGGGAATCGCGGCGTATAGTAGGCGAAGTAATCATTACCGAGAATGATTGCGCCTCCGGGCGACGATTTCCCGACGCCATCACTTCGTCTAAACGCGGTTTGGACAGTTGGGAGCCTGATCGTGCCAAAATTTTCTATGGCAGTTCGGCTATGTACGACATCCCCCTGCGTGCATTGCTGCCCCAGGGTAAAACCGGCATTCTGGTTGCCGGACGCTGCATTTCGGCTACGCACATCGCCTTATCGGGTTTCCGTGTAATGCCTACGGTTACTTCCATCGGACAAGCCGCCGGGCTGGCGGCGGCAATGGCGGCGCAACAAGGTTGTCTGGTGCAGGACATCTCTGTTTCTCAACTGCAACAACGTTTGGAAAGCGCACCGCACAATGTGCGCTGGTCCAAGCATGTTGCGCCAAAATAACATAACAGATTTAGCGTTCCAAACCTAAGAAGGAGCTGACCCTTGGTGCAGACTTTGCGACGCGGCCTTGATATCTTGGAATACGTATTGCAACAAGATCATCCGGTGGGATGTTCGGAGGTCGCGCGCGCCTTGGGCATCAATATCAGCACGACGAGTAGGATGCTCAACGACCTCGTTGCCTACGGCTATCTCCACAAAACGCAGAACTACCAGTTTGTGTCGGGCATGCGTATGGTGCAACTGGCGAGCCGCCAACTGCAAACCATGAGTCTAGTGCAAAGCGCCGTACCGCAAGCCGCCCGGTTGGTGGAGTTGCTGCGAGCCCGGGTATATCTCAGCGTCATGTGGCAAGGCAGCATCGTACAGCTGCATCAAGCCTGGTGGCAAACCGATCAGCAGGCTGAACAGGGCTGGGAATCCGTCGATGCTCCCATATACGCCACCGCCATGGGAAAACTGTTGCTGGCTTACCAAGAACCCGAGGTGCGTGACGAAATTATCTCCCACCTCAAGTTCCAGCATATTACGCCATATACCATCACGAACGCGTCCGTGCTGCTACAGGAACTCGCCAAAATTCGCAAACTCGGCTATGCCGTCAATCGAGGCGAGTCAGGTCCTGCAAACAGCCTTGCCGTTCCCGTGCATGATAAATGGGGGCATGTAATAGCGGCAATCGGCGCTTCCGTACCAACCGGCCCCATCAGCAGCAGCCAATTTGAGAGCATGTTGAACGCTACGAAAGAGGCAGCCGCCACCATCTCAGCCAACTTGGGGTACCAAGGGCCTTTAGACGACCGTGCGTCGGCTACTCAAAGCTGAAATGACCCAGCGCAAACATACAACAGCGCTGTATAGGGCGGATTACCGGCGTTGCGGTCCAGCGGCGTTCACATGAAAGAGGAGTCGTAGCCTTGCAATCAGAACAAAAAGTGCAACAAAGGAAGTGTTCCCCGGTGCCACAGCGGACGGAGCAGACGTATACGGAGCCGTTGCGTATCGGGCTAGTAGGCGCATCCGGGCATTTTGGCGCAGCACTGCGCGTCATCGCCGAGCTGGAGAACGTCCAGCTGGTAGCCGTAGCCTTTATTCATCCCGACGACAATGCCCGCAGCGTACGCAATTCAGCCGCCTACGGACCACATACGGTGGAGTATGAGACAGCTGAGGCGCTGATAGAGCAAGCCCGCGCCGACGTGTTGATTGTGGATCCGCCCTACGGCCTGCATGCACGTGTCAGTTTAGCCGCTTTGCGTCAAGGGATCGCCGTATATAGCGAGAAGCCCCTGGCCACGACGCTTGCAGAACTCAACGCCCTAAAACAGACCGCTATAGAGTCCGGCGTACCGCTGGCAGCCATGTATGAGCTGCGTGCCCATCCGGTTGTAGCCACCGCTGCGCGTTTGGTGCGCTCCGGCGCAATTGGCCGGCCCGTACTGGCATCCGGGCAGAAATCGTACAAGCTGGGGCAACGACCCGCTTGGTATAGTGATCGAGCCATGTATGGGGGAACCATTCCCTGGGTCGCCATTCACGCCATCGACTGGACGCGCTTTATTACCGGATGCGAATATGCAGCCGTATCCGCGCATCAGCTATGTACGGCGCCTGAACTGCCGGAAGTGGAAACCGCCGGTACCATCCACTTAGAGCGGGCTGACGGCGGCAGCGCAGTAATCACCTTCGACTACCTGCGTCCCGCTGCGGCTCCTACGCATAGCGACGACCGTTTTCGCATTGCCGGTACAAAGGGAGTCTTGGTAGGGCGGATCAGCCAAGGTCGGCTTACGTTACTGGACGATTCCGGTTCGAAAGAGATCGCCCTTGATCAGCCTACGCCCTTATTCGCCCAGTTCCTGCACGGCATGAAAGGTGCGGCGCGCCTGCCGATGACCACGGAGGACGCCATCGTCTCGAATGAGGCAGCGCTTCTGGCTTTGGAATCTGCCGAGCGCCATGTTCGCTTACCTTTTCCAATTAGATAAGGTGGGCTCCGGAGCCCACCTTTGCATTCCCACTACACTGAGCGGTACCGTAGCTTCAACCTTATTGTGATCAATACTTACCCAGCTCTTTCGCCTTGGCGACAAACCGTCGGAACTGCTCGATGCCGACACTGTCGGGAATCGAATGGTCGGTACCGATGATGTAACCACCATTCACGATCATCTTGGGAATGACCTTCTCCATCTCGCCGATCATGGCGTCCATGTCGTCGTAGAGCACGGCATTCAGGCCGCCGTGGAAAGCCAACTGAGCGCCGTACTGCTCCTTAAGCTGCAAAGGATCCATCCCCGCTTTCACCTCGATGGGGTTCAGGCAATCGATCCCGATTTTGATAAACTCCGGTACAAATGGGCGTACATCGCCGCAGGAGTGCAGCCGCACCTTAACGCCATGCGCATGAGCCCAATCTACGGCTCGTTTATGGACAGGTTGCAGCAGATCCCGATACATCTGGACGGAGAAGAACTGCGTACCTTTGTAGCCCATGTCATCCGGCCAAGTGATCTCATCAAAATGATAGCCGGCCTCCCACACCTGGTCGTACAGAGCGAGCTGCACATCCAGCTGGTGATTCCATATATCCATCAGCCATTCCGGATCGTCCATGAGCGCAAACAGCACTCGCTCGGTTCCCACCACCCACGAGTGCGTAACATCGAAGCCAAACCAGAGTCCGGCTCGAATCCAGGCTCCTTGTTTGCGCCACTCGGGGTAGTTCACCTGTAGCTTTTGCCAGTTCACGCGGTCTGGAGAGGGAGTCATGCGGGCTTTCGCTTCCTCCCAAGTGACGCGATCTACAATGGTGAAGTCCAAGAACTCCGGTACGCCGCCGGTGTGGACCCACTCCTTGAGAGTCGCTCCCCACGCCGTTGTTTTTATCGTATATTCATCGTTCTGCTCCAGCACCTGCACCGGATAGCGCGGACTGCCGTCCACACCAATCCCTACGATGTTGTCGACACCGAAGAAATCCACCCAGCTCACTTCTTTGGGCATTCCCTCGCGATGCCACCGCTGCAGCGTAGTACGCCAGGGAACATCGGAGATAGGTGCTCTATCCGCTTCTTTGTGCGCAAAGATGCGACTCATTCGTTCATGGGTTGTAAGCTCTGACATACTTCAGCTCCTTATGGTAATAGCTCTTACGCATCCTCCGTGCCCAGCGCGTACCGATCCACCCGCCGGGTCACATACATTATTAATGCCAGAATGATAAACCCGCCTTACCGTATGCGGCCACCATAACCACCACTGCCGATGTAGCCAATATATAGGCTAACACAAAACCAATGTGTTCGGACAAAGAAAGTTCCAATAGATAAAACATGCAGAGCGCAGCGCCTAAAAGCAAGTATTGGATGAGGTGCACCCTAATTCCGGCCAGTACCTCAAACAGCCAGACGGTGGCGAAGGTCAACACGATAAAGAAAAAGGCATATTTCACGCTGCGTTCCGTCATGCGGTAGTGATCGACCGGATTGACTAGTTCAACGCCAAACCGTGCATCGTTGATCGGAATGTTCATCTTGTTTTGGGCGAGCCAAGCTTGGGGAAAATTACGCTCAAAGTAGGAAATGGCCCAGTGCGCTGAAAAACCGCTGCTTTCCACGATGCGTTCAGTGGGCAACCAGCTGCCTTGGAAACTGGGATGCGGGTAGTTCGACTGCAGGTCGACCACCGTTGTTTTGCCGAATGGCGAGAAATAAATGGCGGAGCTGCCGTTCATCTGCACGGGGAAGGGGAAGCTGAAGCGTTCCGTATTCGAGGGGATGCCCACTACGGTGTGCATGCCTCCTGTAGCTGCGTCAAAAGCCCCTATCCCGGGCAAGAACGCTACCTGTCGGTCGTTCCACGTGAGCTGCTCAGCCGCCTGTATGGCACGGGCATCGGCGATCCCGATGACCAAATACGCTTTATCCCAAGCCGCAGTTGCGGGATGTAGTTCCAAGTCTGCCATACTCGGGCGTGCAAACTCACCCGAGATGGTTACGGAAAGCTTGTAAGGGCTTTGCGTCATGGTGTGCATGTTTATGTAGCTGCTGCATGATTCGCTACCACAAAGAGCAGGGATTCCGCCATTTCAGCGCACAAGGCATTCTCAAGCATCTGTTGCGACATGAAAAAGCCCGCATCGCCCGGGGAGCAGCCTCGAGGTTATGGTTTCTTGACTAATCCGTGTTTGATCAACACAGCAGTTCCTCAGTCGGCCTCTTCATAGAAGCGTTCGTGCCTAAGAGCGTCTGAATGAGGATGCAGTCGGCTTGACCAATATCTAGTAAGTGCACCTGTAGGTCATGTTCAGAGCCCTCCACGTGGATGTCGCCGTATTACCCAGTCTCTTTAACCGGGCGCACGAACAAAGGCTGCTTGAGTGGTTCCAAGCAGCCTTAGCTGTGATTACTGGAATAACTCCGCGTAGCGGACTTTCATAATCTGCTGTACGTTGGAGAGTGCCTGTTGCGGCGTAACCGAACCGCTCACAACCTGGTTCAGAGCAGGTATCAGCAGGCTGACATAGTACTCGTTCCAAAGCGGAGGACGAGGACGCGCCTCTGGGAATTGCTCGAGCAAGGGACCATACTCTCTGGGGAGACTTTGTCCTACCTTGATGAGCGCCTCCCAGTTGGCAGGCAGCGCTACGCCGCCATTCCAATATCTCTCGATTTGTACCTCAGCTTCGCCGAAGAACCGAGCAAGTCTCTTGGAGAGCTCCGGATTAGGTACATTATAAGGCACTACAACAGCTGTACCGCCGCCCCAGGTACCATTTTGTCCGCCCGGAGGATGAGGTACGCGACCCGTAGTGAACTGTACGCCGGCATCAAGAAAACCTGCGACTTGAGTGCTTGAGCCTGGGGTCATGGCATGTCCGCCCGACTGGAAACCACCAGCGACAAACGGACGCCGGTTATAAAGCTCTACATAGCTGCGAGCCCATTCAAAGGCTTCAATATTCTTAGGATGGTCAGCCGTAGGCACGATCTGGTTGCCGACAGTCTCAATCAGTTGGCCGCCGAATGTCCAAATCCAACCCGGAGGCCCCCAGTTGCCGCTCCATGGCACTACGCCATACTGGATCAGGGTGTTTGCATCGTTAGCTTTCGTGAGCTTCTGCGACCAGGCATACATCTCTTCCATAGTCTGTGGATCGACGTAGGGGTTTAAGCCCGTGTTCTCGAAGAGGTCGATGCGCTTAAACAGACCGCGCACTGCAGTGTGATAGGGAACACCCCACATACGGCCGTTCCAGGTCATTTCCACAACATCGGCAGGCGTAAAGCGGATATCGCTTATGACATCAGTGAGATCCGTAAGCACGCCTTGCAGTGCATACTCAATGACTGCCGAGCCTTCCATCCACGATACGTCCGGCGGCGCGCCCGCGGCAATAGCCACCATCAACTTCTGCATGACTTCAATTTGCGAACCTGCCTGATGCTGAACATCCACTTTAATATCCGGATTCTGCTCTTCAAAAAGTCTGGCAACCGTCAAGTACTCCCTATACCGCGCATCACTGTCGCCTACCCATACCGTTAAGGTCGTCGCAGCCGATGCCGCCAGTGCCCATCCTGCCGATAAGCCCAGCGCTACAACCAGGATGAGAAAAAGTCTCCTGCGTGTGTTCCTTACCTTCATAAACACAACTCCCCTCTCTGTGACACAATGATGTTATAGTGAAACGCAACGCCTACAGACCGACGGTGTTCGGCATTGATTCCGAAAAGGATAGCAGGCTGAATCCTACAGTAGTATTAGTCATCACCTGAGGATTTACCTTTCAGCCTTGGGAATTTTTATGGCTACGACCATTCCATCCATCAGAGCAAAACACCTTGGCTAAGCCGGTGCATATAGAAGTAGCGAATTTGCATGGAGTTTTTCGTAGCGTGCTGTTGTTTGGAGCACGGCGGCGTACAGCGGCTAACCAGACCGACAAGTTCAGTATTTAAGTACAGTGCGTAAGGCATGCCTTGCCGGTACGCATGCCTGTGTGAATACCTGAAGGTTCCTGCAGATGACTCTGGTTAATCCGCAAGAACCCTTCAGCGTAATATTAGCAGCCGCCCGAAACAGGACGGCTGCATAATATCATCAGCAAGCTTTATCCGGATTACCTGTTCAGCGTCGCCAGCCAATCTCTCATCTGAGCATTCGCTATGCGATCGAGTTCTTCCAACCCTTGCCGGACATTACCGTTCTCGTGGAACTGGAGGGTATAGAACCCGCCGGTGGACAGCGCGGGTCCGACGACGGCGTTCCAGAAGGGTACCTTCGGCCGAGTATATGCTACGTTCATCTGTTCATACGTGGCGCGGTACCGCGGTTCAATGCGGAATGCTTCCCTTAGCGCCGGAGCGTTCATGGAAGAACGGCGAGCAGCCATGTAGCCTGTGGCTACCGACATCTCCGCCAGGTTCTCCGGAGAAGTGATCCACTTGAGGAACAACCAAGCAGCTTCCTGCTCCTCTTTGGTACCGGTATTCATCATAAAGAAGTTGCCGCCGCCGATAGGCGCATAGCATTCCTTGTTGCATGCCAAGGGAGCGACTCCCATATCAAAGGTGGCGCTTTTGATATTATTGGCCAAAGATGCCGTAGAGCGCTCCGTCATAGCCAACGTGCCCGCCCAGAACAGGTTATAACCCGATGCGCCGGCAAAGCGAGCCACACGCTCTTTGTGCACCATATCCTGAACGAACTGCATAGCTTCGATATTCTCTTCTGTTGCGAAAGTAAACTGTGTTACATCCTCGTTGATAATGCGGCCGCCGTTTTGGCCGGTCCATGCTTCAAACAGCCAACCCCAGGCATAGAAGTCAAAGCCGAACACATCCGTGTTACCGTCACCGTCGGTGTCTTTTGCGATCTTCCTGGAGAAGTTGAGTATTTCATCCCATGTTTTCGGTGCGTTAGGCTGTAAACCCGATTTCATGAAGAGATCCTTGTTGTAGTAAATCAGCGGGGTGCTGGTGTTATACGGCAAACCATACAACTTGCCCTCATAGGTAACCGCGCCTAACATAGTGGGAGAAAAATCGTCGATGTCAATGCCGTTGGGACCTTTGATAAAGTCATCAATGGAGAGCAGCGCACCGGAATAGTAGAGCCCGGCGCTGCGTGTCTGCTCAGTCATGGCAATATTTGGTGAAGCGCCGCCGGCATAGGCTACCTGCAGTTTTTCCAATGATGCTACATAACCGCCCGCATTAATCACTTCAACCTCAATGTCGGGATAAGCCTTGCGAAATTCGTCCGCTACCCCGTTGAACATCGGCTCACCATGAGTAGCATCCAAAGAGTGCCATACCACGATTCTCGTTTTGGCCGCAACAGGAAACGCCAAACAAAGGATGAGCGATACGACGGCTACAATACGCTTGTAAAGCACGTTATCCACCTCTTCTGATGATTATTCTAGGTGCGAAACGCCCCATAAACATATGTGTTGCTTGTGACAAACCTTTTGAAATCTGTTTACCGGCTTTATCAGACTAAAAATCCATTGATGATGTCCTTTCTAAATATTTTTCCCAGTCTGATGCGGTTCTCTGGTTATTGAGAACTTAATGCGCTTCCCTTCACCTGGTCCTTCTTTTTTCATTGTTGCCCTGAGCATATTACTGGAAGCGGTTGATGGCTTTAGGCTTGGATTTGCGAATCTACGAACGGCGCTGATCCGGGCCCTAAGCATGTTGATTAGGCGCCGCACCTCCTCAATGCTGTGAGTGTAGTCTTTGCCCTTCACTCGCATGCCGCTACGCATGCGCAAGTGTCCCTCAAGTCCTAGAACCGCCATATTGAGGACTTACAGCAATTCTTCCGCACAATGGCGGTTATCGCAGCGTGACAACTGAAAAAAACCGTGACAACAATTTGTTTCGCCCTCCAATCAGAAAATCCTTGAGGAACCTATTATCGCCACAGCCTAGTTTGTTTGATATCACTGGAAAAGCAACCCGGCAGATCGGCAGAACATGAATACATCAGGGATTCCAGCACATGACGGCCCACCGGACGCATATTTTTTTCCCATAAACTACAAGCTAAAGTGCATACCTACTCTTTTCCGGCACAGGGATTCCGTCTTCGGAGTACCGGAATAACCGGAGCAGGTTGCTTGTATCAGAGTTCTAAAAGGAGAATACCAGCTTGAAGAGTGCTAGCCTGACCTATGCGCCTCATGTACGGACCGCCATACAGGCCGAAATGCAGCATACTCCCACTGTAAGGTCACTATTATGGTGGAAGATATGGCTAATGGCCTCTCGGCCGGCCACATTCTCTGCCTCGGTGGTCCCTGTTCTTGTAGGAACAGCAGCTGCGATCGCAGGAGGTTGCTTTCGCCCAGGAGTATTGACTGCCGCTCTACTTTCATCCCTGTTCATACAAATGGGGACCAACTACACCAATGACCTATACGATTTCCAAAGAGGCGTCGATGGCGCTCATCGTGTTGAGCCGCTGCGAGTGTCGCGCACAGGAGTGATAAATCCCAGGTCACTAGCTAAATGTGCAGGACTAATGTTTAGCCTGGCCATATTAATTGGGCTCTACCTTGTGCACTTGGGTGGTTGGCCTATATTGCTCATCGGCTTAGCTGGTATTGCTTCCGGTATTTTTTATACGGCAGGTCCTTGGCCCTTAGGTTACCACGGTTTAGGCGATCCGTTCGTGTTTATCTTTTTCGGCCCGGTCGGCGTGATGGGTACCTTCTATTTGCACACCGGCAGCGTTCATCCACTTATTTTTGTCGTATCGCTACCGGTTGCCTTTTTGGTTACGGCAATTCTAGTGATCAATAACCTGCGTGACATCAATACAGATCCTTTGGCCGGCAAGATGACCATAGCCGTGAAAATCGGCCATGCTGCTACGCGTTGGGAATATGCCGGCCTCCTGGCAGCGCCTTACTTGGTACTACTGCTGCTATGGCGGGTCAGCGAATACGGTTTTCATATCCTCTGGCCTTTCCTTACCCTACCGTTATGCATATCTCTGCAGCGTAAAGTCCTATACAAGGCCGAAGGGTCTGCGCTCAACAGTATTCTTATCAAAACAAGCGTACTCCATATTCTCTTTGGCATCTTCTTTGCCTATGCCCTGTTGGTGTCACGAGCTTCTGCGTAATGGTTTCCAAGGTGTAAAGCAGCTGCGGTGGCTGCGGGGTGGTTGCAGGAAGGCCGATACCCGGCCCGGGATGTGCAGCGAAGGAGATGCTGTGAGCTCCAAGCCGATGTAACTGTCGACTTGGGCGCGGGTTTCTTGGGAAGCGGCCAAAACCAGGCCGGCACCTGGAGCTTGGGTTTTCTCTGCGCTTGACAGGGAAGCGTTGCGGAAACCCCGGTATCTAGCAGGTATACCGCCTTTATCATCCGCTGTTGCTCTTTGGACGATTCCGCCGCCGCTCAAGGTTAACGCTGCGTCTATCCGGGAATCGGCCAAAACAAAGCCGGTGCCTGGAACTGGGATTTTCTCAGCGCTTGACACAGAGGCTTTGCGGAAAGCCCGGTGCCTAGCCAGTTAGCCGCCTTCACCTTCCACCGTTGCTCTTTGGACGATTCCGCAGCCGCTCAATCAACGCTGCGTCTATTCTGGAATCGGCCAAAACAAAGTCAGCACCTGGAGCAGGGCTTTTCTCAGCGCTTGACACGGAAGCGTTGCGGAAACCCCGGTATCTAGCAGGTATACCACCTTCACCTTCCACCGTTGCTCTTTGGACGATTCCGCCTGCCGCTCAATCAACGCTTAGGCTATCCTGGAATCGGCCAAAACAAAGCCGGTGCCTGGCACTGGGGGTTTCTCAGCGCTTGACACGGAGGCATTGCGGAAAGCCCGGTACCTAGCGGATTAGCCGCCTTCACCTTCCACCGTTGCTCTTTGGACGATTCCGCAGCCGCTCAATCAACGCTGCGTCTATTCTGGAATCGGCCAAAACAAAGTCAGC
>DUQB01000232.1 GCA_012838035.1 Bacillota bacterium
AAGGCCGATACGCATACGAACCGCTTTCCGCTTTGCAAACCGTAGCCGTAGACGAACCATGGGTATGGTTCCTGTCAACCGTATAGAAATCAGAGTGCGGCACGTACCACGAAAGCAACAGCTTAATCTCACGAGTCTCGCCGGGTTTAACGGCAAAAGGAACAAATAGACTTCCCCCTGGACTTGGCGGCCCTTCGATGGGAGGATTGCGATGGACAACCCTTCCTGCCTCCACATCTCTCCAAGTCATCAACAGTGTTTCATGCCGCCGACCGCGAAACCAACCGCAGTTGACAGCCACATCATCGTCATCGATTTCCACGGCAAACGCACCTGCTACCCAGGGTTTCTCATCGACTGCAGCTTGCTGCAACACAAAGCCGCGCTCCAAACGCTCGACATAGGCGCCGGTTTTTCCTTGGGCCATGAAATTGGCAGCATGAAAAGAGAATACGCCTTCCACTACTTGGTCCGAACGGTTTTCCAGCATGTATTCCAAAGCTGCCACAGGTAGGCTCGAAGCATCCGCGTCACCAGGCACAAAGGGACTCCATCCGGTAATCGTCACTTGCAGTGGACATTGACCATCTTCCAACTTCACGGTGCCAAACGGGAATCGAGATTTAAACGATGCGCGCTGAAAACGCGGCAGTCCATATGTCTTATCAGGTGCGCCCAGACCACTTTCCGGTTGACCGTACAGCTTCCAACTCGGAACCGGTCCCTCCAAGACCTTGGCGAAGCCGCGGCTCGGAACCGCCAGCGCGGCGAACAACACAGGTTCATGATATATTTGCGGCTTGTGGCGCAGAGAAACGTGCGAAAGCGCTCCCGTTCCTTCCAGGCAGATCATGCCCGAACCGATGCCTCCCATAGGGTAAGCCACACGGTTGACGTATTCACCAACATACTCCGAGTTGTACCTTCTTTTAGACACAAAGACCCCTCCAACGGTCTTGCAGATCAGAGTGGCTGCTTTTTAGTGCGGTTTGCCGCTATCAAAGCGCTCAGTTCCTCGTGTTCCGCAGGCGTCGTCGTATCCGTATCGTGGGTAGCACCTGGAACAATGCGCAATTTTATCAATGAGTCTTTCCCGTGTTGAGCGGCAAACGCTTTCATATCCGCCGTGTATTTGACGGCCAAGTCGATCCGTGTCATGTTCTCCAGACCATAATGTGGTTGCAACGACAAATCGTTAGAGCCGACCACAATCACGGTAGGAATCTGAGAAGCCTTAACCCATCCTTCCAGGTCCGGTTCGATCTCTATCTGTTGCACATAGCCGTTTCCCCAATCCAGACCTGTGCTGTACTTACCCATGCCATAGGGCCAATGCAGACTCTCGTCCGGAAAGGCATAGCGGCCGGGAGCGCTGAGTATCAGGCCCTTTAGCAGTTGTGGCCGGCGAATGCTGAATCGGCCGGAAAACTGTCCCCCGGCTGAATGCCCATACAAGTAAAAACGGCCGTCGAAATCCGTTACAACATGCTTGTACCGATTAACCAGATTGATGACAAACTCATCCGCTCCACAATGACGGCCATACAGATTGCGAAAACCACCTTCGGCCATCTGATAGTTGTCCCAATCGAAGGCCGGGGTCAGCACGATTAACTGGTGCTGCTTGGCAAACTCGAGCCAGCGGCTAATGTAGGTCAACGACAGCTTGACCGAACTACAATCCCCCACTTCCGGAGTACCGTGCACCACCACCAATACGTCTTCTATGGGACCGTCGGGGATGAACTGCCAATACCTTCCCCAAGGAGACTCTTTGAGTGGGAATTTGTTGCGTTCTTTCTCGGGAATGGCTGTGATTTCCGCAGCAGCCGCCTTGACCGGGACAGCGGTAAAAAGAGATAAGACGATGAGTGTTATCAAGCCCAAGCCGAAAATGATAAATGCGGTCATCAGAACGACTCCTTTATGATCAAGTCGAGCACGCCGGCTACCCATCGTTGCCTTGGGCGAGAACCGAGGCTGTTTCCCAACCTCGGCTCCCGCCATGTTGCCCATATTCGTCGGTTACCTGGCATTCGCTTCCGCCAAAATGGCATTGATCGTCTTTGCCATATCCAGCACAGCGCTACTGGCAGGCATTGCTCC
>DUQB01000029.1 GCA_012838035.1 Bacillota bacterium
ACAGCGGAACGAGATGCGGCAAGCGGCCTAACACCCAGTGAGCGTGAGGAGCTTGCCCGACTCCGGAAAGAAGTTAGGATTCTCCGTGAGGAAAGAGAGATCCTAAAAAAAGCAGTGCCCACTGGTCGGAGTCGGTAATAAACGTTGTCTGTTACGCCTTACCGCACAGTTATGGAGCAAGTAAGCACTGCTTTCTCCTCGTTTAACAGCCTAACGATTACAGTAGATCAAACGTGACCGGATCGCCTCTAAACACGGGGTTACTTCAGCCCCCCGCTCTCCATTTTGCCTATTTGAATTTGCTTAGCAAAGCCCTCAGCCACTTGTAATCGCAGGTAGCGCACCGGCGTATCTTGGGATACTTTTCCCGTCACCTGATACTGATACCATCCCCCGGCCGAGGGGGCTTCGCTGCGCGTTTGTTCCACGGCCAAATCGGTCCAGTCGGCTTGATCCGGGGATATGGCCAGCTTAATGCCGGCCTCATCGGCATCGCGACTGTAGACGGTAAAAGTAACCTCCCTGAGATTGGGCGTATCCCATATCAGCCAAGCATCGTGCGTCACGGGCACTCGCCTGTTGTCGTCGCCGAAGAAGTCGGCGAATTTGTCGGTACCGTATTCCCAGCCTGCTGATTCAGCCAAGGTTGCGGAGCGATCTTGAGTGCCGATGAAAATGATTTCTACCGGGGCGAGCATTTCGTCGAACAGATACCACCAGTTGGCTACGCCGAATCTTACGCTATGCGTAATGACCTGACCGGTCTGATCTGTGATATCAAAGGCAAAAGTGTGTTGGCCGTCAGGAAGCAGCCTGGTATTGATGGCGAGCTCACCGGACTCAGGCAATTTTGCATCCGAATAGATCACCTGATCGTTCAGCCGGCCCTCAACTTTAGCAATCTCCAGTATGTCTTCCAGGGTAGACTCAACTTCCACCGCTACTTCGCCATACACGGACTGATCCGCTTCCGGATTGGTTATGCGCAACACTACGGGTGAAAAACCTGCCGTAGTCGCGACAATGGGATCCGTACCTTTGCGTCCTTCGCGAATAAACCGGCTGGGGGTCATTTGAACATCGACAATATGTTGTTTGTTGGGGCCGTAGGCATTGGCGTAAATCTCTACGTTTCCCCCATGGTAGTTTTGAAAATAGGCGCCATCGTTCGGTTTGGTGGTGTAGAACCAATTGTGATGAATCTGTGTGGTTTGGCGCGGAATACCTCGGAGAATAATCGCCTTGGTGTGCGTAGCCATGAAGGTATTGTGATGAATAATCACATATTCCCCGCCCATAATCTGTTCCACGAAGCTACAGCTCGAGTTCGTGCGTTTGGGACAGAAGTCCGCTCCGCCGTGCATATCAAAAGCATGACTGGTAGCGTTGGGTAAAACTAAGTTATAGCGCGCTTCATAAGCGGAGCCGATATACCCGGTGGCCGCTATGGCGTGCCGGTAGTAGTCGAATTTATTTGCTTCGATCAGTGCGAAACCGCGATTGACGACGATCGGATAACCCAGACTGGCGCGGCGTACGTGATGTATATAGTTATGATGAATGTGTACGTTTTTGGCGTGCTTTTCCACCGATATGCCGGCGTAACTCCAGTTGTAGATTTCGTTGTTGTCTACTTCAACATTACCGGCTTCCACACTGATTGCTTTGGAATTTGGTCGCCCGTAAGGCCTGTCCAGAATATCCGGATCGGGACCTTGCAGTCGGATGCCTGTAATACGTGCCCGCTCTCCCAGCAAAGTAAACAGACCATAGGTATCGTATTCATTGCAGTAAATGAGCGGTCCGGGACTACCTGCGAATCCCCGATTACCAGCTAATGTAACCCCGGCTTTAATGGGGAGTTCGACGTGGCCGGTCAAATCGATCTCTGCCGTGGGTTCAATGTAGATGATGTCTCCCGGCTGCGCTTTGGCCAGCGCATCGAGCAGTTCCTCAGCAGTCGATACCGTATAGTCGCCTGAGGTGAATATTTGCTGGTAGCCGGCACCGCCCCCAATAGGGCTGCCGGTAGGATTGGATTCCGCTCCGTAATCGCTGAGATTAGGTATCGCGGGAGACTGCGCTTGCGCGGCGGTGATGATGCCGACGCATAGAGTACAGAGTAGGATTAGGCCGAAGAGACGATGAAGACGTAGACGGGACATGGGAGAAACACCATCCTGTTCATATGAATCAAGGTGATAAGGCATAGTATATATAGGTTGATCGTTCAACTCAACATCTGCACTAGGTTAGACATTTTTTCGCATCATTTACTAATTATCCGGGGCACCGGGCGCGTTAGACTATGTTCATGCCCCTTGTCGATAAATACGCGGCCGTAGGCGTACGGCGTTACTCCAGAGACACGCCGGCAGCTGCGGCAAGGGCTTGGTAGGCGGACGTGCCTCGGATATGCTCATTATTAGCTGCATATTCAAACGCCGTTTTCCCTTCCGGAGACAACGTTTTGCCGTCTGCCCCCGCTTCCAGCAAGATATGAATCACTTCAGGGTGTTTGCCGTGGATGACTGCGGCCATCAGCTGACTCCAACCTTCGAGGTCCTTTTTATTGACGTCTACACCTGTGGCCACAAGAGCGGCAACAACTGCGGGCACGTTGTTGATGACGGCCAACATCAGCACGGCAGGATCAGCTTGAGCGCCTGCGTTAATGAGTGTTGCGGTTACCTCAGACGATGGATTGAATCGTGCCGCAAGCATCAGTGGAGTCCAACCGTCGGCATTTTTAGCGTTGATGTCGGCGCCGGCCTCCACGAGCGCCTGTATCACATCGGGAGAGAGGTTATTCGCCGCTGCAAAGCTCAGTGGCGATAAACCGTGCTCGTCTTGCGCATTAACGTCGGCGCCGGCCGCGATCAGCAGCCGGACCACTTCCGATGAGACATTGGACTCAACAGCGAACATGAGCGGCGTTTTGCCATTGACATCTTTGGCGTTGACATCGGCGCCGGCTTGGATGAGCGCTTGTATCTGAGGGACTGTCCATGCGGCATTATAAGGCAGCAAGGAGTTGGACGTTCTTCCGGCGCAACCTGCAAGAACGATGAGTGCCAGTATGCCCGATAACCATACTTTTCGCAACACAGGCACCTCCGCTCTTCTAGAAAATGCGTGTCGCTCTCGATGTCGTATTGCAGTCAGGTTCACATATTAGTTCCCTTCCTGATGACTGAACCCCTGCATCATCGGCGATTTTTATGCGCCTGCCGGACATTGGTTACTATTCAGGCGGCCGGTGCTTTAAAGGTGGCTCGTGGAGAAAAACAAGCGCTGCCGACAGTTGATTGCAGGCAGCGCAGGTAAGGTAAGCGTACTTTTCGCATATTGGTTGCGTTCGTCGTGCTGCGGTGCGGACTATGGCTACGATACGAGCGATTTCGCCAAATCTACGGCGGAACCGGCATCGGGTGAGTAGCCGTCGGCGCCGATTTTTTGAGCGTAAGCATCGGTAATGGGCGCTCCACCGATGATTACCTTCACCTGATTGCGCAATCCGCTTTCTTCCAGCAACTTGATGGATTCGGCCATCGCGGGCATGGTGGTGGTTAACAGCGCCGACATGGCCATAATCTGCGGATGGTTTTCTTTTACCGCCTCGATAAACTTTTCGGGAGAGACATCGATACCCAAGTCGATCACTTCGAAGCCTGCGCCTTCCAGCATCATGGCGACCAGCTTCTTGCCGATATCGTGCAAGTCACCTTTGACGGTGCCGATGATCACCTTGGCGATAGGCTTCATATCCGTATCCGAGATAAGCGGCTTCACTATAGTGAGGCCGGCGTTCATCGCCCTGGCGGCAATCAATACTTCCGGAACATAGATTTCGTTACGCTTAAAGCGATCGGCAATGACCTGCATACCGGCAATGAGGCCGTCGTTGATGATTTTCACCGGTTTAGTCCCGGCTTCCAACGCCTCTTTGATCAATCTTTGCACCTCAGGTGATTTTCCACTGATGACGGCTTCAGCAATGGACTGTAGTTGACTCAACAAGCTTCCCTCCTAAATAGTGAACAACCAGGAATGGATGGTTATTGATCGTTATAGATCTTTGCCTACTTCGCCCTATAAACGCGGTTTCCCTTTGTTATCCGGACGACAATGCTTGTTTCCTCAATTTATTCGGTTGCGTGCAGGGCGTCATGAACGCCGAGCAGGGATAACCGATCCGCTTGCCAAAGTATAACGCCGGAGCGGCTCTTCATGCAAGGCCTGCAATACCAGGAGACTTTACGAGAAGTTTGTGTTTACGCATGGGTTTATATCCCCGGCACCGGTGAGCATGGCGGCAACCGGAATAGTGAGGTGTTCAGATGAGCATTACGGTTGTATATGAGACTGACTCCGACCTACGCTTGGAAAAGATGCGCGGTCTGGTGATGCGTACAAGCAAAAGCCGCGGCTATTGGCCTAATTGTCACTGCCATACGGGTATCGAGGTTACGCTGGTGCATTCCGGTTCCGTGGAGATTTTGACCGATCAATGGCAGTGTCTGGCAGGTCCTGGTACGGCTGTGGTGCTAACGACATCTCATCCACACCGGACACGGCCGGTAAACGGATTGTACGTGCGCACTCATCTGCTGGTCTCCTATGAATTGGTTGATGATCATCCCTTAATGGCCCGGATTTGGCACAAGGGCTGCGCGACGGCGCTGCCGCAAAGTGCTCTGGAACGCTGCATTTGGGCTATACGTCAACTGGAGACGAACCCGGGCGCGGCGCGGCTTTCACTGCAGAGCGTGAAGGGTCTGGTCAACCTGATTCTGTGGGAGGTAACCGGGGCGCTGGAGGAGTGCCGAGATGAGGCGGACACGCCTTTGGATCTGGTTGCCGGCGTGCTTTTTTTTATGAACCATCATCTTGGCAGCAAAGAGACATTGTCCGAATTGGCGCGCCGGTTTAATGTCAGCGAAAGACATCTGTTCCGGGTGTTCCGTAAAGCGGTAGGGATCAGCCCTGCAAAATACTGGACGCAAAAAAGGATGCAGGCGGCACGGGAGCTGCTAGCCATAAGCCTGCCGATAAAAACTGTGGCGCAGGAGGTAGGTTATGACAGCATCACCGCCTTTGAAAGAGCTTATCAGCGTCAGTTTGGCACTCGCCCCGCCGCCAATGCATATGAGAATTAGCTGTTATATTAAAGGACGAGCTTAACAGGCGTCTAATACATTGAGCGAAAGCCTATCGCGATTTCGACCGTATTAAGCGCCTTGCAGCTCATCATGCCGGGTCATCGTACACTACCATCAACTTGGAGGTTCTGCCATGCAATTTGGTTGTTGTATTAACGTGAATCCGTTCGTGCCGCAGCGTGAAGAAGAAAAAGCGTCGCTAAGCGCAGACGACATTTTAGCCCGGAGCATGACGTTTTTGGCGGATGCCGGGTACGATTGTATCGAGTTCCCCGTGCGCATGATCATGAATGTTCCCGAAGAACGGTTCTCTGAGTATGCGCAAACAGTAAAAAACTGTCGTATCCCTGTTCCTACATATAATGGTTTCATACCGCAGAACTTGCCTGTGGTGGGCCCACAGCGCGATATTCAGGCGCTAAGAGAGTATCTGCAAGCGGCCTGTCGGCGGATGAAAGCCTTAGGAGGTTCGTTGGTGGTGTTTGGCAGCGGACCTGCACGCAAGATACCAGAAGGCTACGATCTGGATAGAGCGCATGACGAGCTGCTGGAATTTTTGCAGATTGCCGGGCGCACATGCTTGGATCATGGCATCACGTTGGTGATCGAGCCTTTGAACACGGCCGAGACCAACGTGATCAACAAGGTTGATGAGGGAACAGCCTGGGCGCAGCGTGTTCAGCTGCCTAACGTATATGGTTTAGCTGATACATACCATATGGATAAGATGGGCGAGACGGTGGAGTCGCTGATACCTTTGGCTAGGCAATTGAGACACGTGCATGTTGCCGATACCGGCAGAAAGGCGCCCGGCTGCGGCTCATATGACTACGAACGCTTGCGAGTATGTCTTGAGGCAGGCGGGTATGAGGGTCGTATAGTGGTGGAATGCCACTGGGGAGATTTCTTAACTGAGGCGCCGCAAGCGCTGGCGGTGTTGCGTAAAGCCTGGTCTGATTGAGCCGGCGACGACACTACTGAGTCACACCAGATACATAAGGCTTCTGTGGAGGAAGGGGGAGCTGGAGACCTCCTTCCCGAACAGGAGCCTTTTTACTTTTGTCGCGCTTTGAGCCGTTCGGTCGCTAAGCAGTATCCACAGTCTTCTGCATGTCGCCGACAGATTGGACTTATGTTGTGCAGCTATATTGCGCACCCTATCTGTACCAAAATGTTGGAGGCCGTTGATCATGCAAAAGATCAAAGATCGTGTTGTACTAGGCGTAGTGGCCGGGTTATCCGCTAACTTGATTAAACAGACTATTGAGTGGGCGGCTTACAATCAGAAAATATCCCTAGAGGTCGGCGCAGATAAGGCCGCAGGTTTTTTACTGCCTCATTACATGATCAGGACCAAGATGGGCAGATGCATAGGATTGGCTGCCGATAGCACTATTGCCGCATGTTTGGGCATGTTCGGCGCCTACTTCCTCACCTTTACGGGTAAGGACCACCCTCTTCTTAAAGGCCTATGTATAGGCAATGCCACTTGGACCATAGTGTACGGCATACTCACTCGCATGGGCGTATCCAGTTCGGTATATCAGGATAAAAACACGACGGCTGTCGCATGGCTATCTCATACCGCATTCGGTATATCCAAGTTCTTCCTGTTGAGCAAATTAGGTGATCCGAGCCTATTTGGCAAGCCGGTTTGGTTACAACCCAGATCAACGCGGTCATCACGTTAGTTTCCTACATTAAATAGAGTGGCATTGAGTGAGGTGAGGCGGAAACCAGTAGCTCCGGCGGATCAAAAATTCGCTGTGAACCTCACTTTTTTTGCCAAAACCGCAAAAATGTCATAGCACCGCGTAGGTCGGTATGATAGATTGTCTGCAAAGATGAGCGTCGGCTGAAGTGTATGAGGTGAATGTGATGAATATCGATAGATACGAGATACTTCACCGCTTATGCGATGTATACGGGTACAGCATGGTATATAAACTCGTGTTACGTTTGCAACCATGGAGCTCAGATGAAACACTCGGACCGTTCATAGAAGAGCTGAGGGACGTTCTCCTCACATCGATCATTGACGACTCTCATCAGGCCATATCGCATGCTGACGGCTCCTCTAGACAGTCGAAGGCGGATCGTAAGAGTACAGCCTAAATGCCTGCTTATAGACTGACTGCATCAGCGTAGGATCTGGGGGGGAGCCTACGCTTGATGCGTCTGTTGCCCGACGGCAGGTGAATTATTCGCAGTGGTTCACCGGGGGGATTAAAGGTGCCTTATATCACGATGCAAAAAGTGTGGACGCCGCTCTCTATTTTTGGCATAGAGCTATTCTGCGATGAAAATGGTTCATGGTGGATTAGGAGAGGCCCGCGATTGCGGCGGTTGTTCCGCAAAGCTAAACGGTCAAGAAGTATATAATTATAGTACCTTTGGTGCTGTATCAACCTGCACTTGATACCAGCATGGAGCATTGTCGCAACAACGGCAACGCTCCATTTTATTATCAGTCGTGCGCTGTCATGGCCACGAGGCATCTGAACTGGACGCGCATCATTCAGTGGACTCAGCGCTGGATAGAACAGGCATTATGCCGACAAATCACCAGCTGGAATGCATCGGAACACCATGCTGAAACTGACCTGCCAGGCGTTCAATTCATGACACCACCTCAAGACGTGCCGGTGGAGCGGCATGTTTCAGCTCGGAATCGAACAATTGGTCACACCGACCAGTCAAGTTTTCGCTTGTCAAGAAGCGACATCACAGATTGAACACATTTTGCACAATCTCCTAAACCCCAGCTAGAATAGGTGGTCACTTTGCGTCGCTGACAAACTACCAGCTAGAATGCATCGGAACACCATGCTGAAACCGACCTGCCAGGTGTTCAATTCATGACATCACCTCAAGACGTGCCGGTGGAGCGGCATGTTTCAGCTCGGAATCG
>DUQB01000233.1 GCA_012838035.1 Bacillota bacterium
ATTTGCGGCAGTAGAAAGCATGTTCGAACATTAATGGTCGAATCCCCAGTTCCGTAGGCGTAAACTGAGCAAAGATACGTTGGGCGTCATAGGTACCGTAATAAGAACCGACTCCGGCATGATCGCGCCCCACGATGAAATGTGTGCAACCGTAGTTGCGCCTGCACATAGCGTGGAAAACGGCCTCTCTGGGTCCGGCATAGCGCATGGCGGCCGGAAATACGGCCAAACACACCCGTTCAGGAACGTAGTAATGCCTTATCATGACCTCATAGCTCCGCATCCGCACTGCGGCAGGCACATCATCGTTTTTTGTCTCTCCGACCAAGGGGTGCAACAGCAAGCCGTCGACGATCTCCAACGCACATTTTTGAATATATTCATGAGCGCGATGAATGGGGTTGCGCGTTTGAAAACCTACGATGGTCCGCCAGCCCCGTCGAGCAAACTCGGCCCGCAATTGATGCGGCGTAAGATGAAAGGAAGCAAAGGGATCCATGGGACGTCTAAACAGCTGGATAGGGCCTCCCAATAAGACGTCGCCTTGAACCAATCCGCGTGCCACACCAGGATGAGCGGCGTCGGAAGTACCGAAGACGATGGCTAAATCACGTTGTTTATCGATGGTAAACATATCCTCTATGGTCATCACCGCCAGAGGTCCGTCGGCGTCCCGCAGTGCGACCACACTGCCCAGACGCAAGTCCCGAGCTTGGTCCTTAGTCACCGCCAAGGTGATCGGCAGCCCGAACACTGTGCCGTCATATAAACGCAGCGTCTCTACGACGCTCGCATAGTCCTCCCGACACATAAACCCTTGCAGCGGACTCAAAGCGCCGGTGGCCAAGAGCACCACATCGGAAACGTTGACGGTATCCAGCGGGATTTGTGGCAAGCGCAGCGCTTTTGCGGCCAATTCCTGCGCCAATTCTCCCTGTACCTCGTTATTAATTAGTACACTGCCGTTTGACGCCTGTGTACTCATCCAGGTTATCCCCTTTCGCTAAGCGACGTAGCCGCCATATAGCGGCAGGTTCGCTTTTCCATACAAGACGATATGCAGCATTCTACGATACAACGCCGCAAGTGGTGCTTGAATACCAGAGCGACGGTAAGTAACCGCAGTGAGAGCCCCAAACAGCGACCAGCAATGGTCGCACCATGTCGCCGCCAGTGCGCTACGCTCTCGTAATGCAGATAAGCTACATCTATTGATCATTAAGTGGTATGATGCCGTTAAGGACTGAGCTTTACAGGAGGGAACGCAACATGTACGACGTCATCATTATCGGTTCCGGACCAGCCGGCCTGACGGCGGCTATTTATGCGGCAAGGGCTAATCTGGACGTTCTGGTTACGGAAGGAGATGTTCCGGGAGGCCAGCTGACGCAGACTACGGTGATTGAAAACTTCCCAGGCTTTCCTATGGGTATAGACGGCAATGAACTGATGGAAGGCATGCATAAGCAAGCAGAGAGATTCGGCGCTCAGTTCGTATTGGGTACGGTAACCGCGGTCGAATTCCAGAACCGCCCGTTCAAAATACACATTGATGATACGATCTACTCTGCCAAAGCCGTCATCGTCGCTACGGGTTCCTCACCTAAAGCCCTCGGAGTGAAAAACGAGAAATTGCTGCAAGGGCGCGGCGTATCGACGTGCGCCACATGCGACGGACACTTTTTCCGCAATAGGGCCGTCGCCGTTGTGGGTGGAGGCGATTCTGCGCTTGAGGAAGCCTTGTATCTGGCACGTTTGGCCGATCATGTTACGGTGATCCACCGCCGCGACGAGTTCAGAGCGTCCAAAGTGATGCAGGAACGTGTGTTGAACAACCCCAAGATAAGCATAAAATGGCATAATGTCGTCGATGATATCTTGGATCCGGCGCAAAACAGAGTGACCGGCTTGCGCTTGAAACATACTCTGACAGGTGAAATGACGACGCTGCCGGTAGACGGCGTCTTTATCGCCATCGGCCATACGCCGAACACGCAGCTTTTCGAAGGGCAGTTGGAGCTCGTCGACGGCTATATCAAAGTATACGACAACAGCAGAACCAGCGTAACGGGCGTATTTGTAGCCGGAGACGTACAAGACGGACGGTACCGGCAGGCGATTACGGCGGCAGGTTCCGGCTGTAAGGCAGCCATGGACTGTGAACGCTGGTTGGAGGAAACAGCCAAGGCTTAGTCTTGTTAGGCGCAGTGCGGCAGCGGCAACACCTAAGAGGCTGTCCGGTTGATCCCGGACAGCCTCTGTTTTTTGCAGTAACCACAAGACCGGTTATTGCTTTGCTGCAATCGTTATACGCAAGATTTCAGCGACCTTCTGCGCCAGCGTGCGGAAGGCTGCGGCGGTAACAGACTCGTCCGCCAGAGCGATGGGGCGTCCCTGATCACCAAAGGAGCGCGCTTCCAGCGTGAGTGGTATCTGACCAAGTAAAGGTACGTTCAGCTGCTCGGCCAACTCTTTGCCCCCGTCGGTGCCGAAAATGGCGGTCTGTTCGCCGCAACAAGGACAGACGAAAGCGGACATATTCTCCACTACGCCTAGGATGCGTTGATTAGTCTTATCCGCCATCTGCGCGGCTCTACTCGCAACACCCGCAGCCAGTTTTTCCGGCGTAGTGACAACAAGGAGGTTGCTTTTCGGTATCATCCGTGCGACATCCAGTGCCATGTCTCCCGTTCCCGGCGGCAAATCCAACAGCAGAACATCCGGTTCTCCCCAGTAGACATCGGTGAGGAATTGCTGCAACACCTTGCCCAGCATGGGACCGCGCCAAATGACAGGGGAATTGTCGCTGACGAAGTTGCCCATCGAAATCACTTTCATGCCATAGGCCGGTACCGGCATGATTCTTCCTTCAACGGCATTGGGCTTCACATTCTCCACGCCCAACATACGCGGCACGCTGAAACCATAGATATCGCAATCCAGAATCCCGATGTCCAAACCCAGTTGTTTTAAAGCTGCAGCCAAATTCACAGTGACGGTAGACTTACCCACGCCGCCTTTGCCGCTGGCTACGGCTATCACCTGTGTTTTGCCATTGGGATCCGCTATCGGCGAAGTAGGTTTACTGCCAAATAGAGATAGTTTTTGCTTTGCCGTCATCTCCGTAAGGTTGACCTTCACCTTGCCTATACCCGGCAGGCTTTGCAACTTCTCCTCCACCGAGCGCACGATGGTTGTCTTCATAGGGCAGCCTTTCGTCGTCAGTGCGACAGTTACCGTCACATCGTTACCTTCAATCACAACATCCTGTATCATATTGAGCGATGTAAGTGAACGGTGCAGTTCAGGGTCGTTGACCTGAGACAGCGCTTCCATTATCAACTTACGATCCAACGCTTGTCCTCCTATACGCTGTGCTCGGCAACCCAGTGCGTTAAAAGGCCGGCCGAAACACTAGACCGTGATGTGGTGCGTCTCGAAGCCTTAACGTATTAATCCCGCAGGCCTCTGAGTGTAATATACCACGAATCGGCCTCATGTCGAGCCGGCGCTATAACATAGTCGTCAGCTCCACGCCGGAATAGTAGTGTTTGAGAATCTGATCGTAACGAGCGCCCTGTTTGGCATAGGTGTCCGCACCGTACTGGGACATCCCGACGCCATGGCCGTTGCCATGCACGACAAAGGTGATCTCATTATTATTTTCAATGACGTCGAACCAATTGGATCTTAAGCCCAGTGCTTCGCGCACCTGGCGACCGGTGTACTGCCTTTCGCCAATGCGGATTGTACGCACTCTGCCGGACTCGTAGCGTTCCAAAACCTCAATGGCTGATCCACTGCTCCCAGTCCGTGCCAAAGCAGGCGCCGCGCCTGTTGCCGGTAACTTAAGCAGGCTGTCCAACACCTTTGTCTTGGTAAACTCTATTTGCGTAGAAACATAAGGTGAACTCGGCGGCGCCGGATCCGGTACGCTGCGTAGGTAGGGCAAAGCTGATACCCAGTAGTTCTCCGAGTTTTCCGTGACGCCGCCGCTACAAGAATGGTATACGGCTAAGATTAGGTTGCCTTGATACGTCAGTACCTGCCCGCGCGTCTCTTCCACCGCTTGACTGATTCTACGCCAGCGCCAATAGTATTCCAAGAAGCCGTACCGTTTTCTGAACTCGGCTTGGGAAATCCACGCTTGATCAATTCGATGGTCTGTGATGAGTGCCGCATCCGGATAACCAGGTACGCCGGACCTGGTTTTTAAGGTATACAGAGCATAAGTACGCGCCGCGACCGCCTGCGCTTTTAAAGCCTCCGGGTGGAAGCTGACCGGCATTTCCGCAGCTACCACTCCCTTAATGTACTCTTCCAGATCCATCATTACCGTTTTCTTTAGATCGGTACGCCATACGGCCACCAAAAAAGGTTCCGCTTGCGGAGTAGGATTAGCCTGCAACCCGCCGAACCAACCGGAAAAGAAGTATAAGGCCGTAGCCGACAACAATAGGTGCAATACCCGGCGTGGCGATAGACTTCCGAGCCACGCGCAAATAACCGCTGCCAAGGCCGTTATCGCCTCAACCGGTTTTGCTGCTGAACCGGGTATGACTCCCCACCGCGGTCGCGCACTGAACCGGGGATAGCCGCGGGACCAAGTCTGCCGCGTCCGTAGAAACCGATTCCACCACGCCTGAATAGGTGACCAACGATAAAAACCAACAGTCCGGCGCAACAAGAGCGCCCCACCCTTCCGCGTATGTTTTTGCACGGGTATTTATCTTATGGCGTCGGCTCGAGCCGTAGAACGCAACCCGGCGGTATCGCGCGACGTCAACCACACGCCATGGCATCAACTTGCCGTACATTGCTTTGCGTACTACATTCGGCCTTAAGGTGCTGAAGATACGATTTCAGCAGATAGGTGCAAATCCCCCAGTTCATTTAGGAAGGCCACCGCACGAGAGCGTTCACTAAAGGCGCCGGCTTGAATCTGGTACTGGTCGGCGAATATCACATAAGCTTGTGGTACGAATTCTCGCACCTGCGCCAGTGCGGCCTCTGCTTCCTCCCTGGTGGCAAACCTACCTAACCTTACCCGCCACAACTCGCCGACGATCGGATTGGCCGCGGTATTCGGTTGCGTCTCCTCCGGCAGTGGTTTCGGTGTTGCGACAGCCGGTACGGCTTCCGGCGCGGCAGTCTGCGGCGATTGCGGTTTATCCGTAGGTTGGGGCACGGCACTAGTCGGTGTGGGAACGGGACTGCCTACCGGTTGAGAATCACTCTCCGTAGCGCCGGATGCGTCAGATGCGCCGGATATGTCCGTGGTACCCGTTGATGTAACCGCCGTACTTGCCACAGCTCCGGAAACAGCTGTTTGCTCAAGTGCGCCGGTACGGCTGTCGCCTTCGGTTTGCACTACAGGCGGGCTCCCCAGCCGCGCCGCAATGACTTGTATTACCAGTTGTCCTGCGCCATAACCCAGCATGACCGCCGTCACCGCTATCAGTACGTAGCGCAGCAGCGTAATCACACCGCCGAGAACCTTACTCTTGCGTTTTTTCTTGCGCGCCAATTTAACCCACTCCTATCAGCACCGAGTTCATCAGCCTTTGGCGCTCATCTATCGATATGCGCATACGTCACCTAACATTTACGCCACCTAAGGCGTCATTCCCTCCGCCCAGGTTTGCTCAACCAGCCCATTCATCCTGGCCGGCGACAATTAGTTGCGGAGCTCGGGATTTTCCAATAATTCGCCAATCAGATAGAGGGAGCCGCACACGCAGACCAACCCATCCGGTCCGGCTGCTTGTTCGGCTGTTTGGAGCGCCGCGTAAGCATCGTTTTGCCACTCGATCGAACAGGACAATCCTTGACGTTGCGCGATGTCTTTGGCTAAAGCGGCAAGTTCTACGGCTGTAACAGGAGCGGTTCTACCTCCGGCCGGCGCTGTACATACCAGCTGATCCGCACATGGCAATAAGACACTTAGAACCTCTGTGATCTGTTTTTCCGCCAACATGCCCATCACCAGCACCTTGCGCATATGTGGAAACAGCTCCTGCAAAGACTGGCGCAGCGCCTGGGCTCCGGCTACATTATGCGCGCCATCTAATATCACCATCGGATGTTCCGATACGACATCGAACCGCCCGGGCCAGGTTGTTTTTACAAAAGCCTCACGCACATCCGTTTCGCCCACCGGAAAGCCCAGTTCCGCCAAAATTTGGCAGCAGGTTGCCGCCACAGCCGCATTGACCAACTGGTGTTTACCCAAAAGGGAAATGGCGATGTTGTTCCATTGCTCTAGCGGTCCGGTCAGGTGGAACACGCCTCCCTGCTTATTCCAGGTTACCGGATAGAGCGTCGCGACTTGACCATTATCCGGGTCTTCCCAATTATGTTCTGTGACGTCCGCCTCCTTCACCCAGTAGACCCGGGCGTTTGCGGCTTTGGCCGCTTTGGCGATCACTTCCGCCGCCACAGGCTGCTGCGGCCCACAGACGACAGGCGTCTCGTGCTTGATGATGCCGGCTTTTTGTGCGGCAATCTCCGCCAAAGTGTCTCCCAAGCGAGACATGTGATCCATACTCACCGGCGTGATGACGCTTAATACCGGCTGCACGACATTGGTGCTGTCCCACATGCCTCCTAAGCCGACCTCAATAATCGCCAAATCTACTTGTTCAAGGGCAAAATGAAGGAAAGCCGTTGCCGTGCTGATCTCAAATTCCGTCGGGTGTCCGTGTTCAGCTGTTACCTGAGGTACAAGCGGTTTCACCTGATTGATCAAAGCCGACAATGCGGCATCGCTAATGGGTTCGCCGTTAATTTGTATGCGCTCGTTATAACGTATTAGGTGAGGTGAGGTAAATAAGCCGACGTTTAGTCCTGCGTTTTGCATAACTGCGGCAATGAACCGCGCTGTGGAGCCTTTACCGTTAGTACCGGCGATGTGTACGACGGGAAAGGCCTGTTGTGGTTGACCAAGAAGCTCCATTAGCGCCTGAATGCGATCCAAAGTGAGTTTCATGCCGAACCTGTCCAAACCGGCTAAGTAATCCAAGCCTGCTTTAATCTCTGCTGCCTTGTCCACCAAGTTGCTCCTCCAAGCGTGCCGGTACTTCCGGCTGCGCAGTTGTCTAGTCGAACCTAAAACAGGTTTCTCTGGGCAATACGGCAAACGGGGCGGTAGCACCTGCCGACCGCCCCGTTAATTCTGTTTTCCTATATCTGCTGCAATACGTTACTTCAGTTCCTTCATGCGTTCAGACAGTTTGCGCTCTTTTTCCTCAAGCGCCTGTAGCTGTTGACGCGCTCCTTCTACCACCTTGGCCGGAGCTCGATCGACAAAACTGGGATTTGCCAGTCTATCTCGCGTTCGCTGCAAATGCCCTTGGGTTTCCGCCAATTCCTTGCGGATGCGTTCCAACTCTTCCTGTAGGTCCACCATACCCGCCAGAGGGATGTACACTTCCACTCCTCCGGCTACTACGGCTATGGCTCTATCCGGCTTAGGCGCAGATACATCCGTCAGCGTCAATTCCGATAAGCGCGCCAGCGAGATGATAATACTCTCATCCTCCTGCAAAATGCGCCGGCGTGCAGACTCTGCATGCACGATAGCCTGAATGGCTCTATCCGGCGGTACCGTTTTCTCTGAGCGCACATTGCGGATCGCCCGCACTACTTCCATGACCAGTGTCATGTCCGCCACGGCCTGCTCGTCTATCAGCGCCGAGTCCGGCGTCGGCCATGCGGCAACAGTAATCGATGGTTCCGTATGAGGCAGATGCTGCCAAATCTCTTCCGTAACAAAGGGCATGAAGGGATGGAGCAGCTCCATAGTGTGCGTCAGAACATAGCTGAGTACCGTCTGTGCGCACCAGCGTCGTTCGGCACCGTGATGCCCGTACAAGCGCGGTTTCGCCATTTCAATATACCAGTCGCACAGCTCGCTCCAGATGAAATCGTAGAGAGCTCTGGCCGCTTCGCCGAAATCGTAGCGTTCCAGATGGCGAGTCACCTCATGCGCCGTAGCTGCGTAGCGACTTAAAACCCAGCGATCCATCAGTTCCAGCTGCAACCCTGCTAAGCCGTCGGCCGGAGGAGTATAATCCTTCAGGTTCATCAGAGCGAAACGCGAAGCGTTCCACACCTTATTGACGAAGTTCCGATTGGCTTCCGCACGTTCAGGATGATAGCGAGTGTCGTTGCCCGGCGCCACGCCGGTCGCTAAGGTGAAGCGTAATGCATCCGCCCCGCACTCGGCGATCACTTCCAGCGGATCGACGCCGTTACCTAAGGACTTGCTCATCTTGCGCCCCAGCGCATCGCGCACCAAACCATGTACCAGTACGTCATGGAATGGCTTCCGGCCGGTATGTTCCAAGCCGGAGAAGATCATGCGCGCGACCCAGAAGTAGATGATATCGTACGCCGTAACCAGCACCGACGTTGGGTAAAAATCTCGCAAATCGTCGGTCCGCTCAGGCCAACCCAAAGTGGAGAACGGCCATAATGCTGAGCTGAACCAGGTGTCCAACACGTCGGGATCTTGCTCCAACTGCTGAGATCCGCACTTACTACAAGTCGTGGGATCCACCTTGGCGGCAAACTGATGCTGACACTCCAGGCAGGTCCACACCGGGATGCGGTGCCCCCACCACAGTTGCCTGGAAATACACCAGTCGCGAATGTTATTCATCCAGTGCATGTAATTCTTGGCGAAGCGATCGGGCACGAAACGAATACTGCCGTTTCGCACTGCTTCTATGGCCGGTTCGGCTAACGGCTTCATCCGCACGAACCACTGCTTGGAAACCAGAGGTTCCACCACGTTGTGACACCGATAACAGTGTCCTACCGCATGGTCGTGGTCGTCAATCCTAAGCAGCAAACCTTGCTTTTGTAAATCCTCCACAACACGCGCCCGGCAAGTATAGCGCTCTAGACCGGCATATGGGCCTGCCTCCGCCGTCATCGTCCCATCCTCGCCTATGACGCGGATTTGGGCCAAATTATGCCGCAGTCCCATTTCAAAGTCGTTGGGATCGTGGGCCGGCGTCACTTTCACCATCCCGGTACCGAATGTCGGATCAACATACTCATCAGCTATAATGGGAATTTCCCGGTTTAGCAAAGGCAGTATGACCGTCTTGCCCACCAAGTGACCGTAACGTTCGTCGTCCGGGTTAACAGCCACCGCCGTGTCGCCCAACATCGTCTCAGGCCGGGTGGTGGCGACCACGGCATAGCCGCTGCCGTCGGCAAAGGGATACTGTAAATGCCATAGTTTACCGGTCTCATCCTCATGCTCCACTTCCAGGTCGGACAGCGTGGTGTGGCAGTGCGGACACCAGTTGACGATATAGCTGCCCTGGTAGATGAGACCGCGCTCATACAGATCGACAAACACGGTGCGCACGGCATGGGAACAGCCTTCATCCAAAGTGAACCTTTCACGCCGCCAGTCTACCGAAGCGCCAATCTGCCTGATCTGTTTCGTAATATTAGCGTGGTAATGATCCTTCCACTCCCACACGAGCTCCAAGAAGCGCTCCCGGCCCAGATCATGACGGGTTTTCTCTTGCGTTTTACGTAGGTTCTCTTCCACCTTAATTTGTGTTGCGATTCCGGCATGGTCCGTACCCGGAACCCACAACGTATCGTAGCCTTGCATACGGCGCCAACGCACTAAAATGTCTTGCAGGGTGATGTTCAAAGCGTGGCCCATATGCAGAGCGCCGGTGACGTTCGGCGGCGGTATGACCACACTAAAGCGGCGGTTGCCCGGGCGTGCTACGGCATGGAAGTAACCCTCCTCTTCCCAACGTTGATACCATTTGCTCTCCACCGTTTTAGGATCATACACCTTGGGGAGATCCGCACCCGGCGCCACCCCGTCTGTAGGCCGGTTGACGTCCTGAGCCGTTTTTTCTTCGTTTGCCATACTCTCCTCACCCTTACTGCAAATTTGGCCAATCCAGCTTAATAATTTCCGTGCGGTTAAAGAGACATACGATAAAACAAAAAAACTCGCCTCCTCAAAGGACGCAAGTTTCCGCGTGGTACCACCTTAGTTCACCGCAGCTTATGATCAGCTTGGTGCGCTCAGGTGCGATAACGGGCACGCCCGGCCTGCTTAATCGGCACAACCATCATAGAACCGTTTGGGCAGACAGCTCCGGGGCGACGTTCGCGTATGTTAACCGAGGCTTCTTCCAGCTGCTGAAGCCCTCTCTGTACGGTGCCGTACGTTACTCTTCCCCATCATCGCCGGTCAGTATCAGCTTTTTGACATCATATCCGACTCTATGCCCTGTGTCAAGCCGAAATCGGACGGATGCCGCCGCGACTACCTTTGCGTCCTCTCTTCTTGGCATCGAGGACAGTAACCGTAAAACTGCAGGCAGTGATCGATCACCTGATACCCCGTAGTGTTGATAACCTTTTCCTCAAGCACCTCCAGCAGGTCTTCATTGCATTCAGAGATGGCGCCGCACGATATGCAAATGACATGATGATGATAATGCTCATCGGCAGCCGCATTGAACTCAAAGCGCGATTGGCCTTCCGCAGTATGCAGTTGGTGTACGACGCCTAAAGAACCGAAGAGCTCCAGGGTACGGTACACCGTAGCCAGACCAATCTCCGGCAGATACTTACGTGCCGCCTGATGCACTTCCTCAGCGCTTTGGTGCTGATTCGCATTGGTCAGGAGGGCGCGCAAAACCGCTTCTCGCTGCGGCGTGAGGCGAGCATCGGCCTCGGCCAATACTTCACGCACCGCATTAATGTGTGGCCGTTGGCTTTCGTCCTTGAACACCCGGCACCCCTCCTTTATCTTGCATCAGCACGGCAAACGCGCCAATGCTCAACCTTACGCTACACAATAACCGGTTGACCCAGAATGAAAATGCAAACCAATAGCACCATGAACCAAAAACCGGATAACAGCAACCGGTGCCTTACCGGTAATCGCTTCCGCCTGGGCTTGCGAGTATGCAATAGGTAGTCGAATCCTGCTCCGGTAACAGCCGTTGACGCATCCTCCGACGTGACTTCGGCCACTCGCGGCAGTAGTCGCCGATAGACCCAGCAGGCGCTCACCAGCAGCGCAAAACTGAAGGCGGCGGAGAAAGCGTGCGGCACCGCACTACCGTAGAGAGCCCAAGCCCACACGCTGCTCAGGGTGCGCCCAGCGGCATCCAACGCGATGATTTGCATAAAGCGCCGTCCGGGAATGAGTCGTCGCCTAGAGGTAGAGAGATACCATAGACCCACATAGTCTATCACAAAGAAGGCCAAAACGGGAGGAGCCCAGTATGTGGAGCCTATTTGCAGCGCTCCCTGGTAGGGCATCACCTCTACCGCTCCTAAAAAACCGATGATCAATCCTGCCGCCAAGCCGGGCGCCAGCATATCCAATATGATAAACGGGTGCTCGCCATACTTCCGAGCGAACCGGAACACATAAAAGACCCCTGCAAGCAGTGCCGGTATATAACTAATGCCGCCCTGCGGTACGCGCAGAATCTCCCAAGGGTGGGTCAGGTAGTACCAGAGATCAGGCAAGCAGTACCCGATGCGACCTGCAACCAATCCGACGCAGATAACGCCGATGACCAGCTCCCAAATGCGTTGCTTGTCGTACTCGCGATACCGCGCCTCGCGCAGAACCAGCGTCGTACCTACCAGGAAAGCAGCCGCCAGGCCACACCCGTATGAATATAATGTAAACGGACCTATCCGGCAGAACTCACCTTCCATACTCCCTACCTCTTGCCCTTGAGTTCAGTACGCGTGTTGTCGCCAACCCATGACTCACGTGATATTCAGCTGCTCTCGAATCAGCTGATTCACCAGTTTGGGATTAGCCTTGCCGGCGGTTTTTTTCATCACCTGACCGACCAGAAAACCCATGGCGCTGGTTTTGCCGCCTTGGATATCCGCAATGACCTTGGGATTGGCGGCAATCACTGCGTTTACCAGTTCAGCAATCGCAGCAGTGTCGCTGATCTGTTCAAAGCCGCGCTCCTTAACCACCACCGCGGCATCCTTGCCGCTCGTCCACATTTCGGCAAAGACTTCTTTAGCCTGATTACCGTTGATGGCGCCCGACTGCAACAACTGCAGGAGCTCCGCCAGCATGTGCGGTTTTAGCGGCGCTTCGGCCAAGGCCTGCTCCGCCTCGTCGCCGGCATCCTTGAGCATTCGTAGTACCTCGCCCATGACCCAGTTGGCGACGATTTTGGGGTCGCCATCGAAGTTCTCCACAACGGTCTCATAAAAGTCGGCAATCCCTTTGGCCGCAGTGAGTACGCCCGCATCGTATGCAGATAACCCGTATTGGGTGACGAACCGCGCTTCGCGTTCAGCCGGCAATTCCGGCAACTGACTGCGCCAGCTTTCCACCTGTTCGGCGGAGATCTCTATCGGAACCAAATCCGGATCCGGAAAGTAGAAGTAATCATCAGCCTGCTCTTTTTGGCGCTGTACATAAGTCCGCCCTTCGGCATCGCTCCAACCGGCGGTGATCTTCCCGGCATTGAGGCTCATGTTGCCGTCGAGGTAATCCTCATACTGCCTTTGGGCCTCATAGTTGATCGCCCGCTCTACAGCCCGGAACGAGTTAAGGTTCTTTATCTCAACAATCGAGGTGCGCACGTTTTTGCCGTTATCGTTTATGGACAAATTGACGTTGGCGTCGCAACGGAGCGAACCTTCCTGCATTTTGCAGTCGGAAACCTCGATGTAGCGCAATATGGTTCGCAGACGCTCCAGGAAAGCTTTAGCCTGTTCACCGGAGCGCAAATCCGGCTCCGTAACGATTTCAATCAGGGGAAGACCACCGCGATTGAGATCCATTAACGAATAATGCGACCCCTGTAACCGTTCGCCGGAATGCACGGATTTGCCGGCTTCTTCCTCCAGGTGTACCCGGTTGATTCTCACTTGATACGTCTGATCGTCGACACGGAACTCCACTATGCCTGACCGGCACAGCGGATGATCCAACTGTGAAGTCTGAAACGCTTTCGGCAGATCCGGATAGAAGTAGTGCTTCCGATCAAAGCGACTGAACGGCGGAATCTCGCAGCCTAGAGCCAAACCAGCCTTTACCGCCAGTTCAACTGCTTTCTCGTTCAATACGGGCAAGGCGCCTGGTAATGCCAGACAGATGGGGCACACTTGCGTGTTGGGTGCGGCGCCGAATGTCGTAGGACAGCTGCAAAACACCTTCGATTCGGTGGCTAGCTCGGCATGGATCTCTAAACCAATAATGACTTGATACTCGGGGTAACCCATTATCGCACCTCCATAGGCGGCAAAGATAATTCGAGTCCGGCTGCTTGTTCGTAGGCATACGCCGCCTGTAGAAGGCGCTGTTCCGCCATTGCCGGACCGATGAGCTGCAGACCGACGGGCAGCCCGTTACCCAGTCCGCATGGTATGGAGATAGCAGGTAGACCGGCCAAGTCCGCCGGCGCCCGGAAGGTATTCACCAGACTCATCATTACCGGGTCGGCGCACCTTTCGCCTAAGCGGAACGCCGTTGACGGCGTCGTCGGCGCAGCCAAGATATCACACTGCGTGAACACCCGAGCGAAGTCATCTTTTACTAAGGTGCGCACTTTGGCCGCTTTCAGGTAGTTGTCGGCAAAATGTCCGGTAGAAACCGAGAATGTACCCAGGAGAATCTGTAACTTGACTGCCGCGCCGAATCCCTCGCCGCGGGTGTTGCTGAACATCGTATTCGTGTCCGGCGCATCGGCGCTGCGGTAACCATAACGGACTCCGTCGTAGCGGCCCAGACCGGAGCTCGCCTCAACGGCGGCCAGAATAGTGTAGGCCGCCTGAGCATACCGAAAATGAGGCAGCGATACTTCGACTACTTGCGCTCCCTGATCTTCCAGCACTTTGATCGCCTGCATGACGGCCGACTTAACGCCGGGATCCGCATCAGCTGCGAAGTATTCGCTCGGCAGTCCTACCCTAACCCCCTTAACGCCTGCAGCAAGTTCGGCGGAAAAATCGACCGCCTCGGTGTTCAGCGAGGTTGTGTCCAACGCATCGTAACCTGCCATCACGTTGAGCAACAAAGCGCAATCGGATACGTCACGCGCCAACGGACCGACTTGATCCAATGAAGATGAGGAGATCAGACCGAAACGCGATACGCGTCCGTAGGTGGGCTTTAATCCGACTACGCCGCAAAACGATGCGGGTATCAGATGTGAACTGGCCACCGCCCATATGGCTTCACCTGCAGCTACTGCCGCCGCCGCGCCGCCGGCGGAACCGCCCGGAACACACTCGGTGCGCCAAGGATTACGTGTGGGGCCGAAAGCGGAACTCTCCGTGGATGCGCCCAAGTTAAATTCGTCCAGATTGGTCTTACCCAGAAGCGGCAGTCCCGCTGCTTTGATTTTAGCGACCACAGTAGCGTCAAAAGGCGGAACATACTGTTGCAACACTTTTGATGCGCAGGTTGTGGGTAGGCCGGCAGTGGAGAGGTTGTCCATGACGGCTACCGGAATCCCGGCCAAGGCGCCTACTGACCCCTCACTCTGGCGTTTCGCATCGACGGCACGGGCCGTAGCTTCGGCGCCCGCATGATCCAGGTGCAGATAACAGTGCAGTAATTCTTCAGATACTGCAATTCGTTTGAATACGGCAGAGGTAATCTCTTCAGCGCTGATCTCGCGTTTGGCCAGCAACTGAGCCAGAGCACATGCTGTAAGCTCGCAAAGCTCCAAAACATCCAACTCCTTCAAATCAAGGTCCGGCGTGATGCAGGGATCAATGTTACGATCCGCCCGCTTTCTGAATCAGTGTGATTCATGATCGGTCGGGTTCACGTTTTGTGCCATTCTTCTACTCGGCCAAGATCCGAGGTACATGGAAGAAGCCGTCTTGCTCAGCCGGAGCATTGGCCATGACCTGCTCGATCGGTAACCCCGGTCGGCTGATGTCCGGCCGCATTACGTTACGTTGAGGTACAAGATATGTAGTAGGTTCTACCTGCGTGGTATCGATCTCATCCAAACAAGCCGCAACAGCCAGAACGTTGTTGAGCTGCTGCGTGTAGCATTCTTTTTCAGCGGCGGAAAGAGTCAGCCGAGCCATGTCGGCAAGTAGCTCTACCTGTTCAAGGGTGACCTTGCTCAAGTTGGAACCTCCTCGGAAAGTAAATCACAAAGGGAAAAAGACGTGCTTCTTCCATGCAAGTTCTAGTAGAATTTAGCGACGCGCTTGCCTGAGCAACGCAACTTATTCATCGTCTGACCGCCCGCTTTGCAGCAGTCGGCGAAACTCGTCTTCGTTTAGAATGGTTATGCCTAAGGACTGGGCTTTGGTCAGCTTTGAGCCGGGTTTTTCGCCCGCGACGACGTAGTCGGTATTACGGCTGACGGAACCGGAGACCGCTCCGCCTTGGGCCCGGATCGCCTCCTCTGCTTCCTTACGAGAGAATTGCTCCAGGGTACCGGTTACTACAAACCTTTTGCCTGCCAATGCCTGTCCTAATTCTAGCTTTTCTTCCATCTCCAATACAACACCCAGCTCACGCAATCGTCGGATGAGCGCCAAGTTCTCCGGGCGGGTAAAATACTGCCGTACGCTTTCGGCAGTATTTAGGCCGACATCCGGAACCGCGAGGAGATCATCAAGCGTTGCCTCGCTTAGCTTGTCCACACTCCTGAAGTATTCCGCCAAGTCCCGGGCAGTCCCTTCTCCAACATGTCTGATTCCCAATCCGTATAGCAAACGGGCGAGGCCGCGAGTCTTGCTGTCGTTTATCGCCTGAACAAGGTTCTGGGCCGATTTCTCACCCATACGTTCGAGTTTGACGAGTTGCTCACTGGAGAGTTGATATAGATCCGCCGGATTATGAACAAGACCGGCGTCAACCAACTGTTGCGCTACAGCCGGACCTAATCCCGCAATGTCCATAGCATCTCGGGAAGCGAAATGCACTATCCCTTCCACTACCTGGGCTGGGCAGGCTCTATTGACGCAACGTAAAACCACTTCTGCGTCCAGATGAGCAAGCTCCGTACCGCAAGCGGGACAATGCGCGGGCATCACAAAGGGCTGACTGTCCGGCGGACGCAGATGCGGCAGTATCTCTACCACCTCGGGAATGATATCTCCAGCCTTTTGCACGACGACCGTATCGCCGATCCGGATGTCTTTCTGCTTGATATACTGCTCGTTATGGAGTGAAGCCCTGGATACCGTGGTACCGGCAAGTTGCACCGGGTCAAACTCGGCTAAGGGAGTAACCGCGCCTGTCCTACCTACATTCACATGAATGCGACGGATAACGCTGGTCGCTTGTTGCGCGGGGAACTTGAACGCGGTAGCCCAACGCGGGCTTTTTGCCGTCATTCCCAGCGTCTCATGCGCCGCCAAGTCGTTCACCTTAATAACTGCGCCGTCGATCTCAAAATCCAGGGTATTGCGCTGTTCTTGCCAATGTTTGCAGAAGGTCTCCACCTCAGTCATATCGCTACAAAGACGAGAGTGCTTGTTTACAGGCAGCCCAATTTCACGCAAGAAGGTGAGCGCCTGCCAATGAGTAGTAGGTAGGCTCAGTACATCCGGCAAGGTGTTCTCCGCAAGGAAGCCCAAGTGATAGAGAAAGATGTCCAGAGGGCGAGATGCCGTCACTTGAGGGTTGAGCTGGCGTAATGAACCGGCGGAAGCATTGCGCGGATTGGCGAAAACCGGCTCGCCGCTCTCTTCTCTGCTCGCATTAAGACGCGCAAACTCTGCTTTGCGCATGAACACTTCGCCCCGCACTTCGCACGTGATGGGGAACCGCAACCGCAACGGTACGCTGCGTATCGTGCGAATGTTGGCAGTGACATCTTCACCTACTTCACCGTCGCCCCGCGTAGCCGCACGGGTCAATATCCCCGCCTCGTAGGTGAGCGATACGCCGAGCCCATCGATTTTCACTTCGGCCACATATTCGACTGTAGACGTGCCCAGCGCTCTGCACACCCTCTGGTGGAAGGCCTGCAACTCGCCGTTGTTAAACACATTCGCCAGCGACATCATGGGCGTGCGGTGTCGGACAGGCGCAAAACTACTCAACGGAGCTCCACCTACCCTTTGCGTAGGTGAATCCGGCGTGACGAGCTGGGGATACAGCGCCTCCAATTCTTGCAATCGGCGCATTAAGCCGTCATACACCGCATCACTTACCTCAGGCCGGTCTAGTACGTAGTATAGGTAATTGTGCCGCTCCAATTCTGAGCGCAATTGCTCTATTGTCAGTCGTGCCTGTTTCTCGTCCATGTCATCACAACCTCCACCGGTACAGGGTGAGCCTACAATAAGCAAGAGACGCAGCTTGTACACGGATGATGCGGCACTCGGACACTCTCCGACCTACGTAGAGGCCGGCTCTCGTCAAGGTGCGTCCAGCACGCGCTGAATCGACTTCAGGAGACCAGGTCGATCCTGGAATATCGGCCTAAGTTGATCCGAGAGTTTCAGCAGTCCGAAGCCGGCTTTTCTCACCCGGGAGATGATCAATGCCTACCTTGGCGAACACTCCAAAATGTCTATGCTTAGGACGAAGCTAGATTCTACGTTTTGTATTCCATATCCTGCCCAAGCGTCAAGACCTCTCCGCCGACCGAGAGCTGCATTAAGGCGGCATACCCAGACCGCCTCAAGCTCGCACTCCCTTTCTTAGCGTTCATCAGGAGCAGTCACAGCAATATCTCACAGCTCTGCTGCATATATTCAGGAGCAGAAGGCTGATCAGACCGGTTACGCATTTAAATGCCGAGTCGACATAATTCCTATGGTAGTCTTCTCAACACGATACGTATGTAAACGAACCCTCCTACCCGGCAGCCTTCTCCACCAAGTAGGTTTGTAGCTGGAGTGAACTCGACAATGCACAATAAGCTTACGCCAAAACATGCTTTCTTGTTCGCTGTAACCGCCCTTGCCTTCGTGTTGGTTATGCAAATTCGCCTCCCTGAACCGAGCGCAGTCGTCTGGCTACCGATCCAACCCCAGTTAAACGTCTTGCACTACGCTCACAAAGATAAAGGGCCGGCTATTACCGCTCATGCGGCGATTTTGTTCGAAAACACCACAGGTACTGTGCTGTATGGCAAGAACGAACATGTAAGACGCTCCCCTGCCAGCCTTACTAAGATTATGACCGCTCTACTTGCCTTTGAAAGTGGGCGTATGGATGATACAGTTACCATTTCACGTCGTGCCGCAGGCTTGGGCGGCTCCTCGCTCTATCTTAAAGAAGGCCAACAAATTCCCCTGCGAGAGCTGATGTACGGCATGCTTCTCCGCTCGGGCAATGATGCCGCCGTTGCAGTCGCCGAACACATCGCCGGATCCGTTTCCGCATTTGTAGGGATGATGAACCAACGGGCCGACGAACTGGGAGCTACGAATACTCGCTTCGCCAACCCTCATGGGTTGGATGCGCATAACCACTACTCCACGGCTTTCGACCTGACGATGCTGTCCAGAACTGCCCTGTGGCACAAAGATTTTGCCGAAATAGTCGGCACTGTAGATCACACCTACGAGGAAAAAGGCATCACGTGGCGAAATACCAACCGTCTGCTATGGAGTTATACAGGTGCGGAAGGTATAAAGACCGGCACGACGGGGCAAGCCGGCAACTGCCTGGCTGCTGCGGCTTCACGCGAGGGCATGCAGCTGATCACGGTTGTGTTGGGAAGCGCGAATCGTTGGCGCGACACCACCACATTGCTCGACTATGGCTTCGACAACTTCGACAAAGTCGTCGTTGCTGAAAAAGGCGCTCTCCTGGCTCAGGTAAGCCTACCGCACGGTAAACAGCCGTTAGCGATAGTACCTGCCCGAGATATCGAAGTCATTGTGTCCGATCAGAATTCGGCAGATATAAGTACGCAGTTGCATCTCGCACCAATCAAGCTGCCCATCAAAAAAGGCGCGCAAATAGGCACGTATGAGGTCTACTCGGGAACCGCGACATTAGCCTCCATACCTCTCCGGGCGGCAAACGGCGTAGGGCGTCTTACATTATGGAGAATGCTGACGCGATGGATTACAAAGCGAAAGTAAGCCGGTCCAAAGGGGCATGTCCGCTATGTCCCACATTTGTATAACAAACCACCAACAGCTGTGACTGTGCCAACTTCTGTAAAACTGCTTCCTTCCATTTTAGTCAATTAATCACTTGACCCATGGCTTGGCTTTACTTATCATTAAGATAAAGGTAACAACTATGACATACTGTAGCGTCATGCATCCATCCGGTTTGTCAAAGTTGTTGTCTTTAAAAACTGGTTGGAGGGATAACGTTTGAACCTAACTACGAAAACGATTAACAGGCTTTCCTCAGTTGTTCTCTCGCTAGTTATCGTATTGACAGCCACATTTGTTGTTGCCGCGGAAACCGTCACCATTTGGGTTGGCGACGGTGATGTTCGTCTAAGAGAGTATCAGGCTATGGCAGACCTATTTATGCAGCTGAATCCCGACATTAAGATCGAGTTGCAACTGCAGTCCGGCAGTCAAGGACAGATCATGCAGAAACTGGCACTGGCTATCGTCGGCGGCGCTCCCCCGGATCTTTCTTGGGTAGAAGGCTCAGCAGTTCTTGAGTTTGCCGCGCAAGGTCTACTAATGGATGTAACCGACACTTTAAGAGGTATGCGTTTTGCACCTGCCGATACGCAAGAAATGACTTATAACGGACGCATGTACGCCGTACCATATCATACCGCGGCGCGCGGTCTCTTCAAGCGTGTTGATTACTTTGAGAACGCCGGTTTAAATCCCAATAACGATCCACAAACTCTGGAACAGATGTATGAGTGGCACCTGAAGCTGACGGATGTCACCAGCGACGGCCGTTACAATCGAGTGGGCATGATGCCTTGGGTCGGTAACTGGGGCGCACCCGGTTGGATTTGGGCCTTCGGCGGTGACCTCATTGAGGTCAACGGCAGCAAGATTAAGGTCACGGCGGATAATCCTAAGAATTTGGCTGCTTTCGAGTGGATTCATAACTGGGCGCAGTCGCTCGGTAACCAATCACCGGTAAGCGGCGGCCACACCGGATTCCTAAACGGTACGGTAGCCATGAGTACCGAATCTACCAGTTCCGTCAATCGTCTACTTGCAGCCAATGTTCCCTTTGCTACCGGTCGGGTTCCCAATGCGCCCGGCGGCCGCAACGGTACATGGGGCGGCGGAACCGCAATCGGCGTACCCATCAATGCTCCGAACCCCGAACTCTCACTGCGTGTCGCTAAGTTCTTTGGGTCAACCGAGGCCCAGATAGAGCGCTTTTCAGTGGCACCGGACACCATGCCGGCTAACTGGGAAGCTCTACTGCGCGTAGGCCAAAGACTTCCCAAGGAGTGGCTGCCGTTGCTCGACCAGTTCCCGGAGGCCAGACCTCGCATACCGCTCTGGATCGAATACTACGTCAACCAGCTGAACCCGGCAATGAACCGCGTGGTTCTCGGCCAATCCAAACCACAAGAAGAGCTCATGAATATACAGCGGGTAATGGAAATCCGTTATGCCGAAATCTTCGGCAACTAAAGAGCAAGCGTTTTGAGCAACAACTGCAATGGCTACCCACACCAGGGTAGCCATTTTTCCTTCTCATTTTATGCCGACAACATTAAAGCGTCACCGCGCAAAACCAACCGGAACTCATTTTATCCTCACTAACGGCGCCATGCTCGCCATCAGCTTTTTTACTCCTTCACCCGGGAACGCTATGGTGAGAATCTGGTCGTCTTGTGAATCAGCCACGCTCACTACGGTCCCTATGCCGAACTTGTCATGCTGCAAACGCTCTCCCACCGTGTAGGTGAGCGCTGGTTTTGACGCTGAGGTTTCATCCGCAGCCGGTGCCTTCCGGGCGACCGACGCGGATGAGTCGACCAGACTGCCTAAGCCCATCTTCACCAGCCGCCTATGGGCACTTGCCAACCGGCTATGATGTTCTACCTGTAGATCTTTAATCAAATGCTCGGGAACCTCACCAATAAAGCGAGATGGCTCTCCCGCCGTAATCTGTCCGTATAACATCCTTTGCCGGGCGCAAGTCAAATAGAGTCGACGCATAGCTCTAGTCATGCCCACGTATGCCAAGCGGCGCTCTTCTTCCAGCTCGGCGTGATCCCAAAGCGCTCTGGCATGAGGGAAGACGCCTTCTTCCATGCCTACCAAGAAGACAACCGGGAACTCCAACCCTTTGGCTGAATGTAACGTCATCAGAGTCACCGCTGCGGCATCCTCATCATAAGCATCTACATCCGAGACCAATGCTACATGCTCCAAAAACGCCAAGATCACCGCTTCCGGCGTAGGAGACGCCGCTTCATCCGACTCCTGGACCAGGCCCGGGCCGAGCTCCTGCGCCAGCATTATCGCCTGCAACTCAGCAGTCTCAAATTGCTTGGTAACCGAAAGGAACTCTCTTAAGTTCTCAATACGTGCATCTGCCTCTAAGGATCTCTCACTCTTTAATGCCGCCATGTACCCGCTCTTGTGCATCAGGTGCTCAGTAAGTTCGGTTAAGGATACCTTATCACGCTGAGAAATGCAGGCAGCAAGCCATTCCCACACTTCCAACACTTTCTTGGCCGTGCTTGCGCTTATCTTTTCAATATCACGCGCATGCGCCATCGCCTCATACAGAGAAATGCCTTGTCGCGCCGCATAGTCTTCCAACCGAGCGATGGTGGTATCGCCAATCCCTCGCTTTGGGACGTTGATGATACGACGCATGGAGAAATTGTCCGCCGGGTTTGCCACTACTCTTAAATATGCCAGAATGTCTTTTATTTCCTTACGCTCGTAGAAGCGTACGCCCGACACTATGCGATAAGGTGTACCGCGTCGTACGAATTCCTCCTCAAAAGTGCGCGATTGGGCGTGCGTCCTGTATAAAATAGTGATATCGCCCAGGGTTACCCCCTCATCCGCCAACCGACCGATTTCATCAGCGACAAAACCGGCTTCTCCCCGCTCATCCGCAGCACGGTACAGGGTGACCGGATCACCTGCCGGGTTCTCCGTAAAGAGAGTCTTCTCGGGTCGATCCATATTATTCTTGATCAGACTGTTAGCGGCCTCGAGAATGTTTTTGGTGGAGCGGTAATTTTGTTCCAGCTTTACTAACGTGGCGCCGGGAAAATCGCGCTCAAAGTCCAGGATGTTGCGGATGTCGGCACCGCGAAAGCGATAGATGGACTGATCCGCATCGCCTACGACGCAGATATTCGCCGATTCCCCCGCCAACAAACTGATCAGGTGATACTGCGCCTTATTGGTGTCTTGATACTCATCTACCAGACAGTAACGAAAACGCTCTCTATATAAGGCCAGAACATCAGGTTGCGTCTCAAACAGGCGGACGGTTTGCATTATCAAATCATCGAAATCCATGGCGTCGTTAGCCTGCAGCTTCTTTTGATATGCTGCATACAGCCGCGCCACGCTGCGCTCCCAGAAATCGCCGCTGTTGGAAGCATACTCCTCCACCCCGATCAACTCGTTCTTAGCGGCGCTGATGCTGCCCAACACCGCACGTGGTTCGAATTTTTTGGGATCTACATTCAGCTCTTTGAGCGTCTCACGCATCGTCACAAGCTGATCAGACGTATCGAAAATGCTGAAGTTCCGCGTATACCCCAAGCGATCGGCAAAACTGCGCAAAATCTGCACACAGGTAGAGTGAAACGTACCCATCCACACGCGCTGCGCCGTTGGCCCTACTAAACCTACCAGACGCTCTTTCATCTCCTTGGCGGCTTTGTTCGTAAAGGTTACGGCCAGAATCTGATGCGGCGGTATGTGCTTTTCTCGCAGCAAATACGCTATCCGATATGTAAGCACACGGGTTTTCCCACTACCGGCGCCGGCAATGACCAAAAGCGGTCCATCACCATGACGCACCGCTCGCTGTTGCGCTTCGTTCAAGTCCTGCAACCTATACCTATTCATCCGGTCACTCCTCATCCGCCCCACTAAGATCTACTAAGAACACATCAACATGCGCCATATCAACTTCTATAGCCGAGGATCGCCTCGGCTATAGATAAACAGGGTAACGAGTTCTCGCACCGGAGGAACGCGACAATTCCCGGCTGCGTTTCCCCCGGCAACGCGAGTACTCTACTGCATGTATCTATATCTAATTGGGCGCAAGCCCACAACTCTGAAGGCGCGCCCAGATTACACGCTGCTAAGAGACGGCCACCCCGGGCTCTGCCAGTCCATCGAACACCTGTAGCTTCGATGCGTCGTCGGAACAAGCTTTTACACGGGTGATGCGCAGGCCCTCAACTTCGATGACTTGCAGAACATAGCCGTCGACAACTACGGCATCGCCTACTTCGGGACGCTCGCCCAACAGGCTGAATACTAAGCCTCCCAAAGTATCTACGCCTTCGACCTCTACATCCTCTTCTTCAATCCCCAGTACATCCAACGCCTCTTCCAGCAACATGCCGGCATCTAACTCTAAACCGTCGGCTGTTGTCTGTACCTGAGCGGGCTCCTGTTCGTCAAACTCATCGCGGAACTCGCCGAACACCTCTTCTATCAGGTCCTCTAAGGTGACGATCCCAGACATGGAACCATACTCGTCCACAACGACGGCCAATTGGGTACCATGTGTTTGGAACGCCTGCCGCACTTCGTTCAGCGGTAAGGTTTCCGGTATGAACAGCGCCGCTCTGGCCAGCTCTTCGAGGGTTTTCGTCTTACCCTCGTAATGCAGCGCCAGAATGTCGCGAATGTGAATGAGACCGACGACGTGATCCTTGTCGTCGCGACACAGCGGATAACGAGTGTAGCCTTGCTGCAAAGCGAACTGCGCCGCTTCCGCTGTTGTTTGGTGGGTATATAGGACCATCGTGTCGCTGCGCGGAGTCATGATTTCACGGGCCACCCGATCGGTATAATCGAGAACATTCTCGACCAGCACGGCTTCGTGTTCTTCAAGAATCCCCTGCTCCTGACTCGATGAAACAATCGCGCGGATTTCGTCTTCAGTGTGGGCCAAAGCTTCCGCATCGGCAATGGAGCCCAAGCGCAAAGCGCTCAACATTGTGTTTATACCTCGCCTGAGGAGCCATGCCACGGGATAAAGCAGCCAATACGCGGCTCGCAGAGGCTTGACGCACCAGCTCATAGAGTCGGTTCTTTGCGTAGAGAGAGCTTTTGGTATGAGTACCCCGAAGACCGCATGAGCGACTGCCGCTATAGCGACGCCTAGTATTACGGCAATATCGGAAGCTACTGCTGTGGTAAAACTGGAATATGCGGCGAGTGTTCCCAGCGCGTTCGCAAGTAGAGGTCCTCCTACCCAGCCTAATGCCAGCGAAACAGAGGAGGTACCAAATTGTATTGCGGTTAGATACTCTTCCAGGTGTTCTGTGATGTGCACTACGGAGGGTACTTTTCCGTTACCGTTACTGGTACCGGCTTGTACTCGTCTGGCACGCAGACGTGCTACCATTGTATCGGCGATAACGAAAAAAGCGTTTAACATGATTAATGTGATAGCAGCTATAAGCCGCCATCTACTGCCGGCGTCGTCCATCTCGACTTCCCTTCTTGGTGGTAATATTACTAATAACTGTATGCTTTCTACCGCTACGGTATTAGTACCTTAATGAAACGAGCTCCTGGTTACAACGGTTGCATGTTCAACTTTGTGCGCCTGTCGCGCGTCGAACGCGGTCTGTTGACTGAGCCTACTATGGCGCACATATCATTAGTTCGCACAATCCACGCTTTTTCCTGCAACCATGCGCCCGACTTCCGTTAACTAAATGGTAACACTACCTGTTACCCGGTTACTAATGCCCCGATTATAGTACCATAGTATATCATGGGATCGTGAGTTTTTGTCCAACAATTATTTTATTGGGATCCTTTACTAAACCGCTGTTGGCCGCGATGATATCCGCCACCTTGACGCCAAAGCGGCCGGCAATGCCTGTCAGCGTGTCTCCCTTTTTGACTGTGTAAATTTGGGGTGCCTTGTTCGCCGCTTCCATCAGTGCGTCGTAGTGTTTGAAACCGTAGTCCATTAAAGCTTCCGCTTCTTGCCAGCGTTTTTCGCTGGATCCGCATCCCATTACTACCACTATTAGAGTCCTTTTACCCTTCTGCGCAGCAACGGAAACCGAATGGCCGGCACCGCTGGTATACCCGGTTTTTAAACCGAGGGCGCCATCGTAACGCCGAATGAAGGAGTTGATGTTCGATACGTAGGCTTGCCCGCCTTCCCAAGTGAGATGTACATCCGGAGTCAGGAAAAGCTGCGCTAAGGTTTTATTCTGCAGTGCATAGCGCGAAATCAGCGCCATGTCGAATGCCGTGCTGTAGTGGCCATTGGCATCCAAGCCGTGCGCATTTTTGAAGTTGGTATTAGTCGCGCCTATTTTATGAGCCAAAAGAGTCATCGCCTGAGCGAATTTAGCCTCAGAACCGCCTACATGCTCGGCGATAGCCGTAGCTGCATCATTATTACTGCCTAAAATAGCCGCTTGGACCAATTTAGAGAGGCGAATGCGATTGCCTTTGGCTAAACCCATGCGCACCGGCGGTTCGGCGGCGGCATTAGCGCTGATGCCAGCTACGGAATCCAGGTCGCCTTGTTCCAAAGCGACCAATGCCGTCACTATTTTCGTGAGACTGGCAGGCGCTCTGGTTTCATTTGGGTTCTTCGCCCATAACACCTTAGCCGTATCGGCATCCATCACCACAGCCGCAGCGGCAGTCAACGCGGGTGTTTTAGGCAACTCCGCGGCCTTTGCCGCTTGGGAGGCAGCCTGTGCTCTGGCGCGCTCAGCTTCCTGAGCCGACAACATGAATGAAGTTCTTGTTTGCGTTGCGGCTGACGATGCCGCTTGGGCGACAGCCCCCGGCAGACTTGTGGGTGATGGAACGGGCGGCGCAGGAGGACTGACGGCTTGACCTACTTTAGCGGCGGCAGCCTGAGCAGACCCGACCATGATATGACAAATCAAGATAAGAAGAGTTATGGCACAACATGATTTTAGTACTTGCACTGCGTTATTTTGCCTGCAAACACCGAACAAAACGTCACCCCTCCAACCAGGGTATGCCTTTGTAGCGCCGATAGACCCTGCCGATGCGGTGTCAGGATGTAAATAAGCCCTCTACAAAGCCTCTCCTAGTCTTGCCGGGTCTACACCTCCGCACGCTTAGGCGGCAGACTGCTTGCCAAGGGATGCCAAGCGCCTCAGACAGTCGTCGGTCTTCAGGCTTGCGCACACATACAATAGGACCCGTTCCCGGCCAAGCCGCAGCGAATAGCTGCGCTCATCTTGCCGATCCTTTCTCAGTCATTCTGCAAAAGGACATTGAACTCTCTTTATACGGGCAGGTAGTATTTGACTCTGCGGTCTCACTAATGTTTTGGGCGGCAGAACTCGCCGCGCCGTATTGTCTGATGTCGCCATAACCTGGTTCTAAGATGTGCCTTCCTTCCGCTCATGCGGCTTGACCGCATCGTGCTCGCTCGGCCGCCAGGCTTTTCCCTCGGTATCGGCGACGGCATAATGAAAACAAGTGTAGTCGCCTTCGTGACAAGCGCCCGCACCCGTCTGCTTCACCTGGACCACGAGCGTATCTTGATCGCAATCGGTGTAGATCGCCCGGACTAACTGAATATTGCCCGACGTTTCGCCTTTGTGCCACAATTGCTTTCTACTGCGGCTATAGAACCATGTTTGGCCCGTCGCCAAGGTGCGTTCCAGCGCCTCTCGATTCATATAGGCCAGCATCAGCACTTGACCATCGGCGCCGTCCTGCACGATGGCCGGGATTAGACCGTCAGCATTATACTTCAGTTGATCTACGGCAAATGCCTTCATATTCGACACCTTCTTTAACCTCAGGTATACATTATACTCTTCAAAGGCAGACTTTAATCCCTCATCCGTCACTGCCGGTCCTCGATGCATGCGATCGCCTCTGCCAGATCCACATGTCCGCTATACAGCGCCTTGCCCACAATGGCTCCGCTCACGCCGGCAATCCGGCTGATCCGCTCCAGATCGACCAACGACGATACGCCGCCGGAGGCAATCACCTGCAATCCGGAAATCGCCGCCACTTGGCTCAAGCTCTCCAGATTAGGGCCTTGCAACATACCGTCTCTGGCTATATCAGTATAGATGATCTCTCGTACGCCTGCGTCACGTACTTGCTTAGCCAAGTCCAGTGCGCTCACCGCAGTACCTTTTAGCCAGCCGCGCACGGCTACCATACCGTCACGAGCATCAATACCGACCAGGATCCGATCGCCGTAAACGCGCACCGCCTCAGCAACAAACTCAGGCTGCTCAATCGCTACCGTACCCAAAATAGCCCATTGTACGCCTGCTGCAAAAACAGCCTCAATACCAGCCATGTCGCGAATGCCCCCACCCAGCTCCACCGGGATCCGGATAGCTTTGGTCACCTCTTCGACTACGGCTAAATTCCGCCGCTTGCCCTCGAAAGCGCCATCCAAATCGACCATATGTAAACGCTTGGCTCCGGCAGTCTGCCAACGCAGCGCCGTCTCAACAGCATCGTCCGCCACCACCGAAGCATCTTCGGCACGTCCTTGCAACAAACGGACACACTGACCGTCCTTGAGATCAATCGCAGGAATGATTATCACAGTCGCTTTTCCCCCTTTAAAGGCGCAGTTCTAGTTGACATACTCCCACAACTAAAGTCGTGAGATTCTTGGGTTCAAGCAGAGGCTGCGGTCTGAGACCGTCTTACGCCTCCTCGCCCGGAGTTGATGCCCCAACTCCTTATGTTGCAGGCTGCATTGTGGTCACGATCCATGACCGAACCGCA
>DUQB01000234.1 GCA_012838035.1 Bacillota bacterium
AGCAGTTCCAAAACGACTTCTGCTTTAAAAGCTGGTGAATAGTTTTTTCTTATGTTTCCCATAGCATAATTGTAGCTTACGGACCCGCTTTTTTCTGTCCAGTTTTATGGGTCCATTATAGTGGGCCGGTGCCGCTACCGTTCAGGTGCCATTCACTACCGGCGAGGGGATGATTGCCGGATCGGAGATTGCGACCGGAGGCGATCTCGGGAGCAACACCTATACGGCGAGCGGCTATGTGCGCTGGACGCCGCCGCCCAGCATCGTGCCCGATGGCTACAGCTTTAACTATCCTTTCCAAGCTGATTTAGGCTTCACGGCATCGCCCGACACTTGGCTGATGTCCATTCAAGGCTCTCAACTCGGCATAGGCAATGGGGGCCAATCGTACTGGGGTTGGAAGGTCAACGGTCAGGCTGAAGGGAATCGACCGGCCCGCAATAGTTGGAATATCGACACCTTATTATCGATTCCGATCCGTGAGTTACGGAGCGTCAATGACGATGAGATCCGGCTGGTATTCACGGCGTTAACTCCTGTAGGCATGGTCACCTATGCCTACACTTACAAGTTGACCGAGCTCGATGCAGACACAGTAGATGAGATGATGGCGCAAGATCGGAAAGAAAAGTACCCGCGTGCCGAGATGGAGGAGATGAATACCCAGGCGTATCTGCAGAAATATGAGCAGGCGCAACAGCGTATCGATGCACTGGCGCTGCATACCGAACAAGCGCAGTACTTTAAGGAACAGGCTGAGCAGACACGACAGGAGCTGCAAAACACCACCGACCCCCAAGCGGCCGGAGCGTTGGCTTGGCAGCTCATGGTGCTGGAAGCTAATCACCAAGGTGAATTAGATAACGCCCAAATGGTGCAGACCGGACAATGGGTACGAACGCGTACTCCCTATGATGATTATGTACAACTGCGCATGGTGCAGCAGAGCGCAGAAGCGGCGGAAGAGATCGCCCTGCGGCAACGAATTGTGAACGGGTTGCCCAAATTAATTGCGTTAGCGCCTGAGGAAGACCAAGAAAACCTAAGGAAGTTTGTTGATCGCAATCTGGATGTCACGGATACCGAACAGATGCGCAAGTTGGTCAATGCCGTAGGTAACCAAGTGCAGGGGTATTGGACAGGCGTTGTTGCCGAAGCGGAGTACCAGGCTGCTGTTGCTGACGAGCGAATCTTCTGGGCGGAAATGACCAAAATGGCTGCCGGAGCGATTGTCACCGGCGGTGCAGCACCTCTTGCCGCCGGGTTAGGAGCATCAGCTCAGGTTGTAGCTTGGGCTCCTACAGCCGTGCGGATCGCCTATGGCGGAACAACGGGGTTTATGGAAGGCGGACCCGGTGAAGCACTCAAGCAATCCATAGCTTGGTCGCACCAGATAGGCTACTTGGCTACCGAAGCTTATGATGGCTATAACACTACAATGCAGGATGGACAAAAAGGCGGCTTCACCGAAGCGGCATGGCGTACCGCTACGGCTTATCTTTATGGCAAAGTGTTCGAGTATGGCATCAACCTCAGCAGCAGGGCGCTTGTAAAGGTACTGGGTAAAGCGAGCACTACACCCATATTCGGTATAGGTTATCGCCCTTCAGTACAAGATCAATTCGATATGGCCGACTACCAGCAGAATATCGAGCGCAGTAGAGCATTGGTAAGACAATGGCAGGATAAACAATTTCAACTGGCTGCCGCAGCCTCTTCCGGAGTGCCTGGAGCCCAAGTGGCCGCCCTGAATCAGGAAGTCAACCAGTTAGCGGCCTCAATTAACGCGAACTACCATGCCAAGTGGATATTAAAGCACCAGATGCCGATCAATGTCCAGAAAATATACAACGCTCAAATCGCCCAGATGTATGAGGGTGTAATGCCTGCGTACATCGCCAACCTGCAAGCGATGGGTTACGATACCGCCAATCTACGGTTTGCGCCGATTCGCAATGCTTCCAGCGGCAACAGTGTAGGTATGGACTACGATTTACGCTTGATTGAGGATACCCGAGTGACGATCATGAAAAACGGAAAAGTGGTCAGTCGCTTTGAGTTCATGCAGGATGCTCAGAAAGCCTGGAACACATCGTTTTACACCGGCACAGGTTACAGTGCCGTGCAGTCAGACATTCACATCACCACATTGGCTCACCCCGAAGCCTTTGCAGATACCGCGTTATTACGGAATAACATCGACTTTGCCAGTATAGACCCCGGTCATATTCAACAGGCCGGCGACGTGTTTCGCACCAAAGCGCAGATGTCGATGACTTCACATCAGTATAACAGCATCAGCCAGGTCCAGGCCGTCTCACGCGATTTGGAAAAGGAGCTGCGAAGCAAAGTACTGCCCTTTGTAGACGCTCGCATTAAGCAAGAAGCGCTGCGCGGCAATACCACCAATCTGCTGAAGCTACAAGAGACGAAGCAACATTGGACCGCTGTTTACAATCGAGTCGATCAAATTGGCCGACAGACTACCGACCCCATGGAGATAAGGCGCTTGCAGCAGGAGCTGGAACTGCTCACCGGGAAGAAGCCTGCGGAGTTGATGAACCAGATGGCATACCACTTCGAGACGCTCGGTAAGTTCTATCGTTAAGATGGCCGGATAACTGTGGCAGAAGTTTTAGAGCTCTTGTATGGTAGGTGTTGACCAACCATACAAGAGCCTGCAACTTCAATGCCGACACTAATGGCTGTTCGGTTCAGAGCTTAGAAAAACCTTAATTCTCGAGATCGGACCCGGTCCTGAGCCGAAGATCAGGTTACCTCTGCAGTCTGGCGCAGAGCCCACTTCTGCACCGCCTTGCCCCAACCCCGGGGCTTTGTATATTCTTGCATCAACGGCCACAACTCCCACTCTTGGTATGCTTGCCATACACGTCTGTGGTCATAGCTCACTGAACGAAACCGTATCTGCCAACCTTGATGCTGCCAATCCATAAGCACCCACCAAGCTCGATCATCGGTAACGTCCTGGGGATTCCAACCCAGAGAAACGGAACCGGCGTTGATTATGCGATAACGACCCACTGTTCGATCCATACAACTGTGAGTGTGGCCGCAAGCAATCAATGGAGCGGATTCGCCCTCCAATAGAGCAAGAACCTGCTCATCCGACATGGGCTTGTAGTGAGAATCTACCTTAAACAACCCGCCGAAGCATCTGCCCGGCGAAGCATGACACAGGGCGATCTCTTGGGGCGTACCCTGGAAAAGATGCACCGTCATAGGCAGTTGCTCCAGATAGGTAATCTCCTCCGTGGTCAGTTGCTCACGTACCCAAGCAATCTCGGTCGGCAAGAATGGTTCGACCTCAAAGCGCTTACCTTTGTTGGGGAAGTTACCGGTGAATATCCAATCATAGTTGCCGCGCACAGCTATATGCGGTATCGAACGTAGCAAAGCAATAGTCCCTGCCGGCATGGGGACCCGAAGAACCGCATCACCCAAAAAGGCTACCACATCGGGAGACTCCTGCTGAATGGCTTCCAGTACTGCGGCCAAC
>DUQB01000235.1 GCA_012838035.1 Bacillota bacterium
ATCGCGCCGTAATCCAACGGCGCAGGAATCTTTCGGCTCTCCATCCGCTGCTGAGCCTGCACATGCCGCTGCTCTCTTTCTACATATCCGGCATAACGTAAATCCGTTTCCACTGCTCTGATAATCTCTTCAGGCAAGTCCGGACGGTTCAGATCCAGAGGCGCCGACCCCGCATAAGTCACCTCAGGCCGACGCAACAGTTCGGCAAGCGTAATACCCGTAACCAAAGGCGTAGATCCCATCTGTTTCAACACGGTCTCTGACTCTTCCCCAGGCGTAATCATCACTTGCCGGAGCCGTTTTTTCTCCTGTTCTATCGCCATGCGTTTTGCCTCGAAACGTTCAAACGCCTCCTGACTCACTAAGCCAAGTTCCCTGCCCAGAGCGCACAGCCTGCGGTCAGCGGTATCATCGCGCAACAACAATCGGTATTCCGCACGCGAAGTCATGATCCGATACGGCTCACCGGTGCCTTTAGTCACGAGATCGTCTATCAAAACCCCGATATAAGCTTGCGAACGGGCCAATACGAAGGGCTCTTCGCCTCTCATGTACTTGACTGCGTTAATGCCGGCAATCAAGCCCTGCGCCGCAGCCTCTTCGTAACCCGTGGTGCCGTTGATCTGACCGGCTGTGAACAAGCCGTCTATCCCTTTTACCTGCAATGCATGCGTCAGCTGCAACGAATCCAAGCAGTCGTACTCGATGGCATAACCGCAGCGCGTCAGCTCCGCCTTTTCCAAACCCTCTACGCTGTGCACCATCGCAAGCTGTATGTCTTCGGGCATACTCGTAGACATGCCCGCCAAGTACATCTCCTGCGTGTCCAAGCCTTCGGGCTCAATAAACACCTGATGCCGCTCCCTATCGGGAAACATCACGATCTTGCTCTCAAGTGATGGACAATAGCGCGGTCCCGGCCCGGTAATGCCTCCCCCGTACATAGCTGAGCGATGTAGATTCTCTTGGATAATCTGATGCGTACGAGCATTGGTATAGGTGATCCAACAAGGCTCGCTTCGCCGCCAAAGTACCGTGCTGTCAAACGAAAATCCGCGTGTGACGGGGTCACCGTCCAACCTCTCCAGTTTGGAGAAATCGATCGAACGGCGATGTATACGCGGCGGCGTTCCCGTTTTAAAACGCAACATGCGCAATCCTAGCCGGCGTAGAGCATTGGCCAACTCCTCTACGGCCATCTGGCCGCGCGGCCCGGCGGCGTAGCTCGCGTCGCCTACGTGAATACGTCCCATTAAATAGGGCCCGGGCGTCAAAATTACCGCCTTCGCCCTATAACAGCGGCCTAACTTGGTCCTCACTCCAGTGATGCGTCGTCCCTCGATAATGAGGTCGGCCACAATGGCCTCGATCAGATACAGTCCTGCTTGGCGCTCCAGCGTCTGTCGCATATGCCAATGATAGCGTTGTCGATCAACTTGAGCGCGAAGCGACTGCACGGCTACGCCCTTCCCCGTGTTCAAGCGACGCATTTGCAGGGCGGACGCATCGGTACAACGACCCATCTCGCCGCCTAAGGCGTCGATTTCACGCACGATATGCCCCTTACCCGGACCTCCCACGGAGGGATTACACGGCATCATGGCGGTTGAATCCAGGCTGGTCGTAAACACAGCGGTGCGCGCCCCCATGCGTGCCCCCGCTAAAGCTGCTTCACACCCGGCGTGTCCGCTGCCCACCACTATTAAATCAAACTGCTCGTCAAACAGTGCAGTAGACCTCCCACAATTGCCGCCTTGGTCGGCTGGCGAACCAGATCCAACGCGCTTAGTCTCACAACACCTTATTTCCCTACGCAGAAACGCTTAAAAATCTCGTCGACAATCTCATCCGGCGTAGTCTCGCCGGTAAGCGCCCCCAAATGCCACAACGCTTCTTCTAAATCAGCGGCCAGGCAGTCCGGCGTAACCCCTGCAGTCATGCCGTTCAAAGCCTGACGCAATGCGGCGGCCATACCCTGTAACGCTCCCACCTGCCGCGGCCTGCTCAGCAAGTTTTGCTCCGTACTCTGCACCTGCCTGGCATGCACGACCCCGGCGGCATCCGCCATCATTTCCTCCAACTCGGTGAGGCCGTCACCGAGTTTTGCACTTACCTTAACCACAGGTGGATCGCCAAAATCGGCGGCGGTAAGTACTTGGGGCAAGTCTGATTTGTTCAAAACCACAAGGGTTTTTTGCGGCTTTTTCCGTACCTGAGTGAACACATCCTTATCTTCGGCAGTAAGCGGTTGAGAACCGTCAAAGATAGCCAAAACCAAGTCGGCGGCGGCTAAACGCTGCTGGGTACGCAAAACGCCTTCTTTTTCCACCGGATCATCCGTCGACCTTAAACCCGCCGTATCGCTGAGGCGAAACGACACACCTGCGATTTCTACGCTCTCCTCAATCACATCGCGGGTCGTACCGGCAATGTCGGTGACGATCGCCCTTTGCGTCCGCAACAAAGCATTAAGTAGGCTGGATTTTCCCACATTCGGCTTACCGATAATGACGGTATCGACACCTTCTCGCAACCGAATACCACTGGCCGCATGCGCCAACAGAGTTTCGCAGCGATTCAGGACCGCCCGTACCTCGGTACCCCACTCTTCCGCGGATACCTCAGGGACCTCTTCCGGGTAATCAATCGCTGCATGCACGTGAGCCAGAAAACCGACCAATACCTGGCGCATCTCTGCGAATTGGTCGGGCAGGTTACCTGTCAATTGCTGCGCGGCCAGTTCCACCCCGGCGGTAGAGCGAGCCTGTAACAAATCGCCCACAGCTTCTACTTGCAGCAAATCCAGTTTACCATTAACAAAGGCTCTCCGGGTATACTCGCCCGCTTCGGCCAGGCGGGCGCCGTGCGTTACCAACGTCGCCAGTAGAGCTTGGAGGATCGTCGTGTTGCCATGGCAGTGAAATTCCACCACGTCCTCACCTGTGTAACTATGCGGTCCCCGCATCACCACGCATAGGCCGTCATCGATGGGAGCGCCGCTAGGCGACATCATGCTGCCGTAAATCATCTTATGTGTAGGAAACTGAGACAGCGGTCTCTTATGCTTTGGTTGAAAAACCTTATCCGCCAAGGCAACGGCGTCCGGCCCGCTTATACGCACCACACCAATGGCGCTGACGCCCGGGGCCGTGGCAATCGCCGCTATCGTATCCGTCAGCATCTCTGTCTCACCACCATATTCGGACGGTTTTAGCCAGGTGCTTAGGCGCAAGAATACAACAAGACCTCGGCCTCCCGAGGTCTCACCTTACATGCGCCAGGAAGCTTTACCTCTGTTTCGGTGAAATCACTATCCGGCGGTTGGGATCTTCTCCCTCACTATGCGTTTCAATACCTGTATCTTCAGCCAATGCCATGTGCACTATACGCCGCTCCAACGCCGACATCGGCTCCAGGTAGACCCGTTTTTGTTGCTTCTTGGCTCGGTCAGCCATTCGTAACGCGAGTTGCCGGAGAGTCTGTTCGCGGCGTTTGCGGTAGCCTGCGGCATCCAGTACGATGCGCATCCAATCTGCACCGCCTTTGTTGGTTACGACACTGGTTAAATACTGCAACGCGTCCAAAGTTTGGCCGCGACGCCCAATCAATAGTCCTAAGTTTTCTCCAGTGATCTCCAACAAAATAGTGCCATCTTCCTGCGCAGTCTCGTGTACTTCAGCATCAACTTCCAATCGCTCCAGCACGCCCTCTAGGAACTGCTTTGCTTTCGCGACCTTTTCCGTCTGTTCCACTTGTGCATCGGCCTCTGCAATTTCCGGCTCCTTTACCGTAACCAGCACGCTGGCCAACTTGCCGCCGAGCAACCCAAAAAAGCCTTTATTACCCTCTTCCAGTACGGTAACTTCTACCTCTTCACGCGATACGCCCAACTCTTGTATAGCAGCTTCTATAGCTTCATCAACGGTGCGAGCGCTTTTTTGCACAGATTTCATGCAGCCTCGCCACCTCCTTTGCCGACGGCTCTGCGATTCAAGAAATACGTTTGCGCAATGGAGAACAGATTACTGACAATCCAGTATAGAACCAGTCCGCTCGAAAACGTGGTACTGAGAAAACCGATGACCAGAGGCATCATGAGAGTCATAGACTTCTGCGATGGATCGTTCGAGGTCGTCTGCAGCGACTGAAAATACGTTGTGCCGGCTGAGATGACCGGCAAGATATAGTAGGTCCAATTTGAGGCCGTATTCGCCGCTAGAGACAGATCCCAAATTAAGAACCCGGGGGAAAAGGCCTGCTGGAAAACCTCCGACGTCCCTTCGGGGAAGGTGCGCAATATGCCGAATAGGGCATAGATAAAAGGCAACTGTAAAACCAGGGGCAGACAACCCCCGAAAGGATTGACGTTGTGCTTCTTGTAAAGCTCCAGCAACTTCTCGTTGTAAATTTGCGGATTGTCCTTATACTTCTCTTGCAGCTCTTTCTGCAACGGCTGCACCTTTTTCATCGCCAACAACGACTTCGATTGGCTAAGGGTCAGCGGTAGCAGAATGAGTTTAATGACTATGGTCAACAAAATGATGGCCAATCCGTGATTACCGGTAATGTTATAAAAGAAAACCAGCGTATCCCGCATCAAATTCCCTAACATGTCAGCAAATAAGCCCCCTCAAAGGCGGATGACTAGAAAGCTACTAGGAGGCTGCCCGGTAGGTACGCCATGGGAGGAGAAGTCGACTTCGACTCAGGTCTACCGAGTTGCCAGCAACGATTCTAGCTGTGATCTGGAGCCTGTCGGCATTCTCGTTACAGGCACTGCGTAAAAAATTTCATCTTACCGGGTCGAATCCGCCCGGATGCCATGGATGACAACGCACGATTCGCCGCACGGCCATCCAGCCGCCTTTAACGGCGCCGTAGCGTCGTACAGCCTCTTGCGCATATGCGGAGCAGCTGGGATAGTATCGGCATGTAGCTGGAAAAAGCGGCGATATCGCTACTCTATAGAACCGGATGAGCATGAGTACCAGTTGCTTCATCATCAGGAAGAAGTCTCCTCCTTGAGCGGTTCGGATACGGAATTGAGCTTTCGCACCGGTGAAGTGGCCGACAGAATTCCGGCCTTACATAACACATCGTATACGCCGGCGGTCAATACCTGAAAAGGCGCATCCGCAGCGGCTACCCGAGCGGAAATCACCACGTCGAAACCGTCGGCCATCTGATGGGACAAGTGAGCGACTATCGCACGTAACCGCCGTTTTACCCTATTTCTGTAGACCGCTTTTCCCAGTTTTTTGCTGACTGAAAAGCCTACTCGACTTTGCGGCATACCGTTGGGTCTAACATGCGCCACAATATACCGACCCTTAGACACCCGGCCTTGGCTGTAACACAGATGGAAGTCGCGCGATTTGGCTAGACGCTCGATTCTCTTCACTATACTATCCCCTATAGAGTACACAAGGCCTGTACCCCATGGCACCGGCCCTGGTCGCTATGTGGGGTGGCGGAAAGCGCGGCACTCCACACAGTTAAGCTGTAACACCCAACCTTTTGCGCCCTTTGGCGCGCCTACGCCTAATAACGGCTCTACCGCCGGGAGTTCTCATGCGTACGAGAAAACCACTGGTACGCAGCTTTTTTCTGCGATTCGGTTGAAAAGTGCGTTTCACTAAAGTTGCCCCCTCATTCCACCGGACTGCCCAGCAGTACCGGAGAACACTCGTCTTCTTTTAGTTGTGCCGAAATGAGCGCCGGCCCACAACTCATGCTGACTATAATATCACAAACCTGCAGGCGCGCACACCCTCTCGATTATAAGGGATAGGATAAACCTGGGTCAAGCAATCCTTAATTTGCGCAAATCGGCTATACAAGCCCCTAATAGGCTCGTGCGTACCACACCGTATGCTTCGCCTGCGCCCCGCATGCCGCGCAATGCGGCATTTGCGCCGGGGGATCAAAGGGGATATTGCGCGCAGTAGCCTTTGTCTCATCCTTAATTTGCTTCTCACAAGCAGCATCGCCGCACCAACCGGCCAACACGAAGCCGCCCTTATTGCTGATGATCTCTGCCAACTCGGCCAAAGTTGCCGCTTGATGCGAATGTTCGGCACGAAATTGCGCCGCCTTTTGAAACATGGCGCTTTGGATGTCGTTCAACAGTTTAAGGACTTGCTCGGCCAGATTGTCTTGAGATAGCACCAACTTCTCGCCCGTATCGCGCCGCACGGCGACGACGGCGTTGTTATCTACGTCACGCGGTCCCAACTCAATACGCAGCGGTACGCCGCGCATCTCGTATTCGTTATACTTCCAGCCCGGACTATACTCTTCCCGCGTATCTTCTTTAATCCGGATGCCGGCTGCCCGCAGTTGCGCGGCTAAGGCGTCGTAGCGGGCCATAACCTTCTCGCGCAGTTTTACGGGGCCGACGGGAATAAAGACTACTTGTATCGGCGCTACTTTGGGCGGAAACGCCAGCCCGCGATCGTCGCCGTGTACCATTATCAATGCGCCGATTAAGCGAGTGGAAACTCCCCAAGATGTAGTATGCGCATATTTCAACTGGTTATCTTTATCTAAGAACTGAATGTCGAAGCCGCGCGCAAAGTTCTCTCCCAAGTAGTGCGACGTACCCGCCTGCAACGCCTTGCCGTCTTTCATCATCGCTTCCACCGAGTAGGTGTCGACAGCGCCGGCAAATCGTTCGCTGGGCGTCTTTTCGCCCGTATATACCGGAATGGCCAGCTCAGTTTCCACAAATTCGCGGTACACCTCAAGCATGCGCATGGTCTCTTCGCGTGCTTCCTCTTCAGTAGCGTGAGCGGTATGACCTTCCTGCCACAAAAATTCCGATGTCCGCAAGAAGGGCATGGTGCGCTTTTCCCAACGGACCACGTTTGCCCACTGGTTAATGAGCACAGGTAGGTCGCGATAGCTTTTGATCCACTGCGCATACATATAACCGATCATGGTTTCGGACGTGGGACGAATCGCCAAGCGTTCCTCCAACTTCTCGCCGCCGGCTTCGGTTACCCAGGGCAGTTCCGGGTTGAACCCCTCCACATGCTCTTTCTCTTTTTCAAAAAAGCTTTCCGGAATAAAGAGGGGGAAGTAGGCGTTGCGATGCCCGGTCTCCTTGAAACGTCTGTCCAACCCCGCTTGGATACGCTCCCAGAGCTCATAACCATCCGGTCTGAACACAATGCAGCCGCGTACCGGTGAATAATCCATCAACTCGGCTTTGCGGATGCAATCGATATACCAGCGGGAAAAATCGACTGATTGAGGCGTGATATCTTTTACGAAATCCTTATCAGAAGGCATGTTGCCTCCTCCTTCGCTAAGGTGGGCTGTGCCCGCAACCCACGCTGTACTTCCTATGTCGTCGTATAAAGCAAACCGCTACGTTATTACGCTATGCGCAGCGGATAGACCTGCCGAATAAGTGTACTCAGGTTAACAAACGCTCCTGCCGACTGTCAACAACCGGGCTTGCGCATTCATTACCTTGCCTTGTTTTCCACAAAACGGCGCGTATGCCTTCTTTATCTCATTATCCCCAGAGGTGTGCTGGGTTTAGCTGGCCTTATTATCATGCATGCCGGGAAAACTTCACCCGTTCCATCCACAGCCTGTGGATAACCATGTGCATAAGTTGTTGAGAAAAGATTATGGCGGTGGATTTTGCGGATATTACTTATCCACTGCCTGTGTATAACTTGCGTCTGCTCTGAGGAAGAAATGCATGTAACCGGCTTGCTTACGGACTTTGCATGCCATACTATTATCCACATGCCCGTGTGGATAAGCTTGGACCCCGTATAGCCCGTTTTTCCCTTATCAACGGGGGAGCGGCAGAGTATCACTTGTGGATAACCTGTGGATTCTGTGCATAGTTTGCCCTTTTTGCACCGGTTCCGTCGCTCAAGCCTCTGAAGGAGAAGGGGAAAAGTCTATAGAAATAGGTGGCATGCCACCGTCATGTTCCTACTCGGCTAGGTACCCACTGACGGCTCGTTCTTTCTCTATGGCTAGAGAACATCCGCTCGTAACCGCGGATTAGTTTTGTGTTGGCTTTTTTAGGAACAGCATTTTCCTTATCATCAGCATTCAGCTACAAGGAGCTTTTCATAATGATGATGCACAGCGCTACTGAAATCTGGGCTCAGGTTCTTACCCGTGTCAGAGAAGAGCTAGACAACCCGAACTACGACTATTTGCTCGAAGGGACCTATGCAATACAAGCGGAAGGCAATTCCTTTCGGGTCGCCGTACCGACGCAGTTTGCTTGTGATTGGCTGAAGGCCCGTCTCCGACCGGAACTAGAGGAGATTCTCAGTACCACTACAGGTCACCAGTGGCAGCTGGACTTGGTTGTTGAGTCAGATGCCGCAAACAAAGCGCAAACAAATGGTGCAAACAAACAACAGCACGTGGAAATACAAGTGTCCAAGGCTCCGCAGCAGCAGAGTCTCTCCTTCAATGCTCAGAGCGTCACGCCTGCTAAAAAGGTACAAACCGACGCCAAATCGATTGCCGGTATGCTCAACCCACGCTATACCTTCGACTCTTTTGTTGTGGGAGCAAGCAATCGGTTTGCGCATGCAGCCGCATTAGCAGTGGCGCAGGAGCCGGGTCGCGTCTACAACCCTCTCTTCCTTTATGGCGGCGTCGGTTTAGGTAAAACGCACCTGATGCACGCAGTTGGCCGCTACACATTAGAGCATCATCAAGATATGAAGGTTGTCTACGTCTCTTCCGAACGCTTTACTAATGATATGGTCAACTCCATTATGAATAGAACCAACGAGGAGTTCCGGGCTAAATACCGCCAGGCGGATTTGTTGCTGATCGACGACATCCAATTTGTTGCCGGAAAAGAGCAGACGCAAGAGGAGATCTTCCACACCTTCAATGCGCTCTATGAGGCGAATAAACAGATTGTATTCTCCAGCGATCGCCAACCAAAAGAGATTCCCACCCTGGAAGACCGTCTTCGATCGCGCTTTGAATGGGGGCTTACCGCAGACATTCAGCCGCCCGATTTAGAGACGCGCGTGGCTATTCTGCAAAAGAAAGCCATCTCTGAAGGGTATAACACGAGCAACGAAGTGATGACTTTCATTGCCAAACACATACAGTCCAACATCCGTGAACTGGAAGGCGCTTTAATCCGCGTTATGGCTTATGCCGATCTGCACGGCAAGAACCCGGATCCGGAACTGGCCATGGAAGCGTTGAAGGATGTAGTGAGTCCCACCGCTTTCCAACAAATTACCATTCCTAATATTCAGGAAGTGGTAGCTAATCACTTCGGCATTAAGGTAAGCGAAATGCGCTCCAAAAAACGCACGCGCGAAATAGCGTTTCCACGTCAAATCGCCATGTATTTGGCACGTGAGCTGACCGACACTTCGTTACCTAGAATCGGAGAGTACTTCGGTGGCAGAGACCATACGACCGTCATTCATGCCTGTGAAAAGATCAAAGGAGAGAGCAGTTACGATACGGGCTTAGCCGCTTTGATCAACGAGCTGAAAGAGCGGTTGAAGGCTCACTATTAGGACAAACGGCTTCATATGCTATCAGAGGCCTGTGGATAAGTAGGTGCATAATAGGTGGAAAAGGCTGTGTATAGAGGTTTATAGCCTGTTGATCATTTGTGGACAACTTTGATAAGCTGGGGATAAATTCGGGCCGTTGGGGAGACCGTGGATACATGGAACAAACCCTCCACAAACGGTGCACAGGCCGAAACACCTTATGCGAAGCCTTAAAACCGCGTAATCCCCAATGTACACAGGTTCTACTAGTACTACTACGACTAACTAAAATATATCGATCTATTTTATTATCAGTAATAGGAACCAAGGCTTAGGGAGGTTATCGCTTCATGGAATTTACATGCCGACATCAAGCGCTCATGCAAGGGCTTACAGCCGTGGAACGAGCTGTGGCCTCCAACAGTCCCAGACCGGTACTAGCCGGTATCTACCTGGAAGCTAAGGACAACCAACTGCGGATGGTGGCCACGGATTTAGAGCTTAGCATTGAGTGTTATGTCCCTGCCGTCGTTATAGAACCCGGCAAGACCGTGCTGGATGGTAAGGTGCTTTCACAGATTGTGCGCAAGCTGGATAGCGAGGACGTGGCCTATACCTCTATAGACGCCGCCATGGGGCGCATTGAAGGCGGAAAAGCGCGCTTTTCCCTACATACTCTCTATGCCGATGAGTTCCCCACCTTACCCGAACTGCCGAACGAGAAGTTTTGGCGGATCTCGCAAAATGTTTTTAAACGCATGGTGAAGCAGACGATCATTGCCGTAAGCACCGACGAAGCTCAGCCCAGCCTGAACGGCGTGTTGCTGGAAGTAGAAAACGATGAGTTGCGTATGGTGGCGACCGATATCAATCGGCTGGCTTTTAAGCGAGCGAAGTTGGCCGAGCCTACCGAAGCGCTGACAAAGCATATCGTCCCGGCGCGCACCTTGCAGGAACTCACGCGGTTGCTGTCCGGGGAAGAAGACAGCGAGCTGGAATTCATGATTGCAGGTACCCAAGTGGTGTTCAAATCGGGTTCCGTCACAATCATTTCGCGTCTGATCGAGGGGGAATTCCCGGAATACCGACGGGCGTTTCCGCAAACGCAGCCTACACGCTTCCGGGTGAATCGCACAGCATTCTTGGCGGCTGTGGAAAGAGCCTCTTTGATAGCCAGACGCAGCGTACCGCCGGTCGTTAAGCTCGTCGCCACAGCCGACAATCTATCAGTCAGTTCGCAAGAAGCACAGGTAGGTCAGGTGTATGACGAAGTAGGCGGCGTTAACGACGGCGAACCGGGAGAAGCCACCTACCAGGCCTTTTACATCATGGAAGCCCTGCGGGCCATGGATACCGAAGAAGTGATCATGGAGATCGGCGAAGGCTTGCGACAGGGAAGCATGCGACCGGTGGGCGAAAGCGATTACTTATACGTGCTCATGCCCGTGCGAGTAGGATAAGATGATGGTGGAAAACCAAGCAGCGTCACCTCAACCGATTATGATCAGAAGCGTACCCATTGAACTCAGCCGGTTCCTGAAAATAACCAACGTCGTTATGTCGGGGGGAGAGGCCAAAAGCCTTATACAAAGCGGCGCAGTACGGGTGAATAGGCAAGTAGAGACGCGCCGCACCCGCAAACTGCATGAAGGCGACATCATAGAGGTGGCCGGAGAGATGTTGTTTGAGGTGGTTTTGGGTGAGAGGTGACGGTAGGTGCGTGTAACCCACGTCAGCTTACATGAATATCGCAACTACCATGAGCTGGTTCTGCCCATAACCGCCAATTTGGTGATCTTCGTCGGAGCCAATGCGCAAGGAAAAACCAATCTGCTTGAAGCCATCTACTACCTGGCTACCGCGCGTTCGTTTCGCACGGCCAACGACCAAGACCTGATCGGATGGCAAGCTGAACAGGCGCAGGCAGCTTGTCGTGTGGAGCGAGAGCTGGGAGAGGCAGATATTTCCATACGTCTTCAACGCGACAAGCCGAAGATCATTACGGTAAACGGGCAGCATCTGCGCAGGCACGGCGATCTCTTCGGCTACTTGAACGTCGTGACTTTTACTCCCGACGACCTGCAGCTGATCAAGGGGAGTCCTGCGGAAAGACGTCGCTTTTTAGATATGGAGTTGACGCAAGTTAGTCCGACTTACCGCCATGATTTAGCGGCGTACAACCGCATTCTCAAGCAGAGAAACAATCTCTTGCGCACCTTGGCGGAACAGCGCGGCAGTGCGGATATGCTGGCGGTATGGGATGAGCAACTGATCGAAACGGGCAGTCGCTTGATGGTGAAGCGAGCCGAGGCTGTTTTACGGTTATCGGAGTTGGGGCGGTACGTGCATCACGATCTTACGAATGGGAAAGAGACGCTAAGCATACGTTACCGGCCGTTTTTCGCCAAACCTCAGGAACTTGCGCCCGAAGAAGGCGCTTGGGAGAGCTTGGTCAGGGTCCAAGACCGTTTTCGTGTAGAAATGCGGCGTTTGAGAGCGGCTGAGATGGGACGAGGGCAGTCTTTGGTAGGTCCGCAACGCGACGATCTGGAGTTCCTGGTGAACGATTATGATGTGCGCTCTTTCGGTTCGCAAGGGCAGCAACGCAGCGCCGTACTCTCTTGTAAACTTGCGGAGATCGAGTTCATGCGCTCAGAGATAAGCGAGTATCCGGTGTTGTTATTAGACGACGTCATGTCCGAACTTGATGCTCAACGCCGACATTACTTTCTCAACATGGTTAACGGCTTGGTTCATACTTTTATTACTACTACCGCGCACCAAGAACTCTCCGCATCGTTCCTAAAGGAAGCGCAAGTAGCGCGCATCGCGGCAGGTCGGGTGCTGCAAGCTCCATAAAGAGCGAAACGCTTTCGGAGGTGCCGTATGTATCTGCATATCGGCGACGATGTTGTTGTAGCATTGGCCGATTTGGTGGCCATTATCGCAGCGGACAGCATGGAACGCAGCACAGACAACCGCAACTTTATGCAAAAAGTCGGCGTAGAGTTAAACGGTGATGCGGAAATAAACGCCTGGGTTATTACAAAAAATAAGGTGTATGGGTCACCGGTCTCTTCACTTACGCTGAAAAAGCGAGCCGGTTTTTTACCAGCGATGGGGGAGGAAAACAGTTAAGTAAGCAGTGCCGCTATTGCGTCAACTTATCGTTCTCTTTTTGACAGGTTGTCCTGGTTATACTAAGATAGTATCACTAGCAAAAGTTGATTTAGCGTGTCTTTAAGGCCCGCTTAGCCAGGTTACCGGCCGTGTTTGGTGGGGGAGAGGCTGACATGGCACGATATGGTTGTGTTTGAACGGAGGTTTTGCGCTGCATGGTAAATAACGACCGTGTCCACTACGGAGCCGGGCAAATTCAGGTGCTGGAAGGTTTGGAACCTGTTCGTAAGCGTCCCGGTATGTATATTGGCAGTACGGATAGCCGCGGTCTTCATCATTTAGTAAAAGAGCTGGTCGATAACAGCATTGACGAAGCTCTAAACGGGTATGCGGATACCATTTGGGTGGTACTTCATAAGGACGGCTCCATTGAAGTAGGCGACAACGGTCGCGGCATTCCCATCGAAGTACACCCCAAAACGGGGAAGTCTACCTTGGAAACCGTCATGACCATTCTGCACGCCGGCGGTAAGTTCGGCGGAGATAGCGGCTATAAGGTTTCGGGTGGGTTGCACGGTGTCGGCCTTTCGGTGGTTAATGCACTTACAGACCGGTTTATCGTTGAGGTATGCCGAGACGGCACTATGTATCGGCAGGAGTATCGCAAAGGTGTGCCGATTACCGAACTCATTACGGTCGGCCCAACCGATGAGAGCGGTACCAGGCAGCGTTTTTATCCAGATCCTGAGATCTTTGAAGCCACGGAGTTCAGCCCTGAACTAATCCTTACACGCTTGCGCGAGTCTGCGTTTCTCAATAAGGGCGTCAAGATCGTCTTTAGAGACGAAAATACGGATAAAGAGACCGTCTACCAGTATGATGGCGGACTCATATCGTTCGTAGAGCACTTGAATAAGGCGAAGGAGCCCATTCATCCCACCATTATCTATATTGAGAAGACGCAAGACGATGTGATATTGGAAACGGCTATTCAGTATAACGATGGGTATAGTGAAAGCGTGCTCAGTTTTGCCAACAACGTAAACACGCATGAAGGCGGTACCCACTTGAGCGGGTTTCGGGCCGCTCTTACGCGCACCTTAAATGACTATGCTCGGAAGAACAACATGCTCAAGGAAAGCGATGAGAACCTGACGGGTGACGACGTGCGTGAAGGGTGCACCGCGGTTATCAGCGTGAAGTTGCTTGAACCCCAGTTTGAGGGGCAGACTAAAAACAAGTTGGGCAACAGTGAAGTGCGCGGCATAGCCGAGACCATCATCAACGAAGGCCTATCCACATTTCTAGAAGAGAACCCGTCTGAAGCCAAACGCATCATCGAGAAATGCATTCAGGCGGCGCGTGCCCGAGATGCGGCGCGGAAGGCGCGTGAACTCACACGACGTAAAAACGCCTTGGAAATCAGTTCGTTGCCCGGTAAGCTGGCGGACTGTTCCAGTACGGATCCCGACCAATGCGAGCTCTACATTGTTGAGGGAGACTCTGCCGGCGGTACGGCAAAGCAGGGGAGAGACCGGCGCTTCCAGGCGATTATGCCCTTGCGCGGCAAAATTCTCAACGTCGAGCGCGCTCGTCTGGATCGCAGCCTAAGCAATCAGGAAATCCGCGCCATTATTTCAGCCATGGGTACGGGCATGGGCGAAGACTTCGACATCAATAAACGCCGCTATAGTCGGGTGGTGCTGATGACCGACGCCGACGTGGACGGCTTGCATATTCGCACCTTGCTTCTGACTTTTTTCTATCGCATGATGCGCGAGTTGTTGGAACGCGAAATGATTTACATCGCGATGCCGCCTCTCTATAGAATTGAGAAGCGGAACCAGGTGCATTATTGTCACTCCGACCGAGAACTCGATCAAATCTTGGATACGATCGGACGGCAGGGAGTGAACATTCAGCGTTACAAAGGTCTTGGCGAAATGGACTACAATCAATTGTGGGACACCACGATGAATCCTGAAACGCGTACCATTAAGCGGGTTACGGTAGACGACGCCGCGTCGGCGGAAGAGGTTTTCTCCACGCTGATGGGAGAAAAAGTGGAGCCGCGCCGCGAGTTTATAGAGGCCCATGCCGCTGAGGTAACGGAGCTGGATATATAAACGACGGCGAGCAAGCGGAGGTGCCTGTATTGCGCGAAGACGAGCGGGACGGCAAAAACAGGCGGCAGTTTGCAGTGGTTGCTTGGTTGGGCGTGTTGGGGGCCGTTGTCGTAATGGTCGGCGCTTTATACTTCACTCCGCGCCGAACGGAACCCGACACACTGTTGGCAGCGCCTCCTATGCTTGCGTTTAGCGGTCCCGCATTCCAGAAGAAACCTCCGGATCCTATCGTAGTTCGTCTGCGCAACCTGATCGTGTTATGCAGTAGGTCGGATTTAATTGCGGCAGCCGCGTATATCGATCCGGAAAGTACGTTGGCCGGTCGTCCCGAGGCGGTTTGCGGCGCATTGACAGGCATGTTCCCGCACGGCGTACCTACGGATTACCGCTTTGAGCATTATGCCGCGGTTGATGATGAAGCTTCCGTATATATTTCGATTCATGCCGGCCAACATGCTGGTGAACGCTACATTTTCAATATGCGCCGGGTGAAAGGTAAGTGGTATTTTACCGTACCATAGGCTCTGTATGTAGGTAGGAGAGTGAAGGCATGTCTGTGGATTTCCCGATAGGTAAGGTTATCCCTACCGTACTGGAAGAAGAGATGCGCAGTTCTTACTTGAACTATGCAATGAGCGTCATTGTCGATCGAGCCCTGCCTGATGTCCGAGACGGACTAAAGCCTGTACAAAGACGCATTCTCTACTCCATGTTCGAGTTGGGGTTACGCCCCGATCGTCCCCATAAGAAATCGGCGCGCGTAACCGGTGAGTGTATGGGTAAATACCATCCGCACGGCGACTCCGCGATTTATGACGCTATGGTGAGAATGGGGCAGGATTTCTCATACCGGTACATGCTGGTAGACGGGCACGGCAACTTCGGCAGTATCGACGGTGACCCGCCGGCCGCCATGCGTTATACCGAGGCCAGGCTATCCAGACTAGCGCTGGAGATGTTGCGTGATATCGACAAGGACACGGTGGATTTTTATCCCAATTTTGATGAGTCGCTTGAACAACCTCGAGTGTTGCCGGGGCGAATCCCGAATTTGTTGATTAACGGCGCTACGGGCATTGCCGTAGGCATGTCGACCAACATCCCGCCGCACAACCTGAACGAAGTGATCGACGCGTTAGTGCTGATGATCGACAAACCCGACGTCACCATTAAAGAGATCATGAAGGTGATCAAGGGGCCCGATTTTCCAACGGGGGCCGTAATTGTAGGTCGCGATGGGATAGAAGAGGCTTATAACACCGGACGCGGTCGCGTTGTGATGCGCGCGCGGGTAAACATTGAAACCGAACGGAACAATCGGCAACGCATCGTAGTTACCGAAATTCCTTATATGGTGAATAAGGCGCAGTTGGTAGAGCGGATCGCGATGCTGCACAACGAGAAAAAAGTGGAAGGCATTGCCGCCTTGCGCGATGAGTCGGACAGACACGGGATGCGCATCGTCATTGAATTGCGGCGAGACGTCAACCCCCATGTGACGCTTAACCAGCTTTACAAGCATTCACCGATGCAAGCGACCTTTGGGGTTATCATGCTGTGCTTGGTGGATAACGAGCCGAAGATCCTGAATATCCGCCAGATGCTCGGTTACTACCTGGATCATCAGCGCGACGTGGTGACGCGTCGCACTCAGTTTGAACTCAATAAGGCGCAAGATGACGCGCACCTGGTTGAAGGTTACCTACTGGCTCTGGATCATATCGACGAGATCATTTCCATCATTCGATCTTCAGCTAACGATCAAGATGCCAAAGAGAAGCTGATCGCGCGTTTCGGCTTTACCGAGCGACAAGCGGTAGGCATCTTGGATATGCAACTACGGCGGCTCACCGGATTAGAGCGCGACAAGCTGGAAATCAGGTATGCCGAGCTGAAGAAGACTATTGCGGAATTGCAAGAGATTCTCAACAACGAAAGCAGACTGATGGGCGTCATTCGTGAGGAACTGCTCGCGGTAAGGGAGAAATTCGGCGACGAACGTCGGACGGAAATTGTGGCGGGCGAAGATGACATTGATATCGAGGATCTGATCGCCGAGGAAGATGTGGTGATCACTCTTACCCATACCGGTTACATCAAGCGGTTACCGCTGTCCTCGTGGCGCAGTCAAAAGCGGGGCGGTCGCGGTATTATCGCCATGAGCACGAAGGAAGAAGACTTTGTTGAGCATCTGTTTGTCTCCTCAACGCATACGAACGTGCTCTTTATTACCAACCGCGGTTTAATGTATCGGTTACGTGCATACGAAATTCCCGACGCGGGGCGTAATGCGCGGGGTACGGCCATTGTCAACCTGCTGGAGATTGGAAAAGGCGAGAGAATACAAGCCACCTTGCACGTAGATGAGCTGGATGATAAACATTACCTCGTCACGGCTACTCGCAACGGCACGATTAAGAAAACTTTGCTGTCTGAGTACGACAGCAAACGCAACGGCCTCATCGCCGTAACCATTGACGATGATGATGAGCTGGTCGGAGTAGCCGTCACCAACGGCAACTGCGATTTGATCATGGTCACGCGTTTGGGACAGGCTATTCGCTTCCATGAATCGGAAGTAAGGGCTATGGGCAGATCGGCTCGCGGGGTGAAGGGAATCACGCTGGAACGAAACGATGCCGTTGTGGGTTTCGACATCGCCGATACCGATAAAGATTTGCTGGTGGCGACTACCAGCGGTTATGGTAAACGCACGCCGATCGGCGAGTACCGGGTAACCAGTCGAGCCGGCAAGGGTATACGTACGTTGAACATCACGCCGAAGAATGGTTATATCGTAGGCATAAAGGTTGTCTCCGCCGATGACGAGGTTATGTTCATCACCAGGGAAGGTATCCTTATTCGGATGGAGATCGCGGGAATATCCGTGATGGGCCGGGCTACTCAAGGCGTCCGCCTCATGAAGCTGGAAGAGGACGATGAGCTGATTGCTTTGGCTCACGTAGTGACGAACGAAGAGGACGAATAAAATAGAGGTAGAAGGCAGCCGACTCGGTGCAAACACCGAGTTGGTTGCTTTTTTTGTTATCACCATATGCCGCAGGTAAGTTATGTATTGCCGGCAGTGCAGTGGTTATTCCTGTATGATAACCGATAAGGTTTCACACACCGCTTATTTCATGTGAAATTCGTTAGCGCAAATATCTAGGGATTTGCAGGAGATGCGATGGAGACAACGAAGTACCGACTAATGATTGTTGTGTTTTAACATGTAAGACAACATACATGTTTAGGCAACCGGGTAGCACGGCCGCAGTATCGCCACATAGTGCAAAAACGAGAAGATAAGGATGTGATGCGGTTAGGAGCAGCAATCAGGTCGTCGAGCCGGAGTTTTTATTACTGATCATCGGATAAAAATGAAAGATGGGAGTGACAGGTATGAGTAAACGCGCATGGCTGCTGTTGGTTTTTCTTCTTTTAGGTCTTTATGCAAGCGTAGCCGCCGGTGACGTTGTTGTTCTCCTTCCCGCCGGAGATGCCGAACGAGCGATGCATGAGGAAATCGCACAGCGGTATATGAAGGAACATCCGAGTACGAACATCGTTTTTCAGTATGTGGTAGGTTCAGGTCAGACTCTCGAAAAGGCGATGACGATGATTGCTGCGGGCATAGCGCCGGACTTGATGTATATGAGTCCGACGGCGCTGGAGGCCTTTGCCGCAGTGGGCGCGGTGGAAGATTTGTGGCCTTGGGTGGAGATATCCGGTACGGATTTAAGCATACTGCATCCACAAGCGCTGGCAGGTTATCAAATGTATTATCCCGGTCAATTGCTGGGCATGCCCCGGTTGTTTTTACATCACGCCATGGTCTATAACGCCGATATGTTCAGCGAACGCGGAATGATTCCGCCCGGCTATGGTACGCACTGGGACGATTTTGCCAAAGCCGTAGGCAACCTTACTCAGGATACCGATGGTGATGGTAAGTTCGACAAATTCGGTTTTTGGATGCGCGGTTGGTATAGAACGCCGACCTATTTCATGCCTCTGTTACATGCCTTCGGCGGTTCCATCTTTAACCCGGATCGCTCAGGTTCCTCTCTACTGCAAACCGATACGGTACGTATGTTCGAAAATGTTTTCGACATCTTTAGGCGGTATGAACCGCCGTTTAGTACGACGGCTATTCAAAATTTACAACGCACTTCCCAGTTGGCGATGTGGTATGACCTCAATTCCGCTATGCTTGCCTACGATTTTAGTTTTACCTGGGGCGTAGCACCACTGCCGGCAGAGAAAAACGGTCACGGCATCGGTTTGTACGATGTGGGTTTGGCTATGTTAAGCGCCGGTAAGAACAAGGCTGAAGCATGGGACTTCCTCCTATATACCATTTCGTATGAAGCGCAAAAGATCGCGGCTGATCATGGGTTTATTCCCGTACGGAAAGATGTGGTATCTGAAGGCAACCTGTTTGCTACGCTGCCGAAGTCGGTACAGTCTACACTGCTGCGAAACATTATGAGCGCAAATGTGAACTCTTTGGCTTTACTAGCCGGTCCGCATTACTCTACTGTAAACCAAATCCTGGGCGATGGTTTGCTCAACCTGAAGAATGAAGCGCAGATGCCCGTACGCAACGCCTTGGTAGAGATGGATCGCCTAATCAACAACACTTTGGCGCAACCTTGGCCGCCGAATTAAGTAGTTCAGCACCTACCGGAATACAACCAGGTATGACGAGGAGGATGAAGACATGCCGTCAAATAGGCTATATAGGACGATCGCGTTCATGCTGTTGTTCGTGGCCGGCGTAGTGAGCATAGCCGGTGCCGCGGTTCCGCAAGAAGGTATGCAACTGTGGCTGCGTGCGGACGCTGGTATAGATTTGCTAAATGCCGAAGTAGTCCGATGGGCGGATCAATCCGGACAGAATCATCATGCGCTGGGTGAGATCGGCACTGCGCCCACTGTTGAATACAACGCGTTAAACGGCCTGCCGGTTTTGGTTTTCGACGGGAAATCAGATTTTCTGGTTGTACCGCACACCAATGGCTTAAATGCCGGAGACGAATTGACCATCTTTGTCGTTTATCTCTATGAAAAAGGCTCTGAGCTGAACCGCTTGATGCAAAAAAGGAGCAATGCCGTCGGTATCGGCGTCGATGGTTGGTATGTCGCGCCTGCCAGGGGAGCTGCCGTAGCCAGTGCACGCGAGAGCAAAGATCTGTTTGCTGCCGGGCAGTTCCTGGCGCACACGGCTGTATTCAATGCGAAAGCCGGAACGCTTTCTCTACTACAGAACGGAGAAGTGATCTCTGTGTTACCGGTGAATGCGCCGCAGACGCCAAATACCCATCATCTGTTCATCGGTAAGCGCGAACACACCGCGGAAGCTCATTTCACCGGTAAAATCGCTGAGATAATCATCTACGATAGAGCCTTGGATGATAAAACTCGCATGCAGGTAGAAGCCTATTTACTGCAAAAATTCGGCTTGTAGCGGAGGAAACGAACTCTTTGATCAGGGCGTTTATGAGAACGGTTCCGATACTTCTCGGGACCGCTCTCGCATCTTCACAGTGCAAGGAGTATGGACTATGTTCAGGCGTAATAGGCACTTACTGATCGGCAGTATGCTGATCTTATCGTTACTCTGTTTGCCGGTGATGGCCGCGGATTTTGACTCCAATACCGGCCAAGCGGCGGTTTGGACGACTTTCCGTGTGAGCGATGCGTCCTTAGCTTCAGGCGTGATGCCATTAATCCAAATTCACAGTGATGCTCAACCGCTGTTATCGTTACAGTGGGAAGAGGATGCGTCATCTTGGTTCGGCGTCACCTGGTATGTGCGTATTCGTTCCGCAGTCCCCCTGAATGGGCGGCTGATTGCCGAGCAAATCTGGACGCAGGTACCTACGGCCGGTCATGAATACGAATTTTTGGCCAGTTATGACGCTCTACTGGGAGACATCGCCGTTAAGATCATCGATCGTACGGCGGTGAAAGAGGTAGCAAGCGATGTGATTCATATTGGAAGCAATAGCGGAGTCAATTTCGACTACCATATTCCTGCTGAACATACGGTTATAGCGCAGACGCCGGTATCCGTACCCTTAGAGTATTGGCGCTTCGCAGTTGATTCACCTGATGACGGCTATAGACAGGTGAACCGGGTAGTGCGTTCAGATCAGATCTATATAGTAACGCAGGCAATGAGCCGGGTTTCATCCGGTACCTTTCGTTTGGTTGATGTAGCTGATGGAACCACGGTGTTTAGTTTTCCGGCCGGTGATGTAGAAAGTCCACCTATCGTACCGGTTAAAGACCTCGCATATGGATTACGGACCTATTGCTTGGAGTACGCAGAGCAAGGCGATCTCTATTGGCCGCTAGGATTACAGGAGTTGGCTGTATTGGCTGGAAGCGTACATGTCGGCTTTCGTGACGTAAGGGTTATTGATGGACAGGTTGAAGGGATGTTGATTATCCAAGCGCAGGATGTTATAGGTGATATCCGGATCTCCCTAAACGCTGCCGTATCTACTTGGCGATTTCGCGGCGCCTTATCAAACTCTTTGGGAGAACGGGCAAACTTATGGACAGAGGTGGTTCAATCTACCGGAACGGAAAAAGTAGTTCCCTTCAGCTTCCCGGCGCCTGTTATCACGACTGATGAACTCTCATTGGTATGTTTGACGCTCAGCCCGCAAGTGAATGTAGCCAGTGGGTCTTTGGCCGTAAGTACCGTCTCTCAGGAAGCCTGGTACTATGCGCAGCCAGCCCAGGAAGTTCCGGCAACTACGGTGGTCTATGCGGATCGTAAAGCCGCCGCGCAGCGCGAACGCCGCATGATTTACAACAACGATGGATTGGATAACCCCGGGACGAAAATCAATCCGGTAACGTTTTTATCGCGCCGTACGGTTGGTTTTGAGAAGACCATGGTTGACGCCATCTTCTATTGTGACGGCATCTTTAACTTATATACCCATACTAGTACTGAAACCGAACTGCTTAACGGCCCCGGAACCACGCGTCCGGAATGGGAACCGTGGGCTTGGGAACTACAGCGGCAAGGTTTTGACACGCTGCAATTGGTCATTGAGTATGCTAAGGCTAACGATTTAGAGGTGTTTTGGTCATTTCGCATGAACGACACCCATGACAATCAATCGTCGCGCCAAGACTGGCAGTTATCGCAGTGGAAGCGGGATAACGCGCACTATATGATGTCGCCGTATCGCCGGCAATTCCCTTACGGCTGGGCGCACGGCCCTTCCTGGACCTATACGGCGTTGAATTACGAGTACGAAGCCGTACGTGAAAAGGCGTTTCGCATCATAGAGGATGTTGTGCGACGCTACGATATCGATGGGTTGGAACTCGATTTTCTCCGTTTCCCGGTATTCTTCAAACCCCAGATGATGGGAGAACCGGTTACGGATGCTCAAAGGGCGCTGATGACCGAATGGCTGCAACGAGTACGAGAGATGGTTGATGCAGTTGCGGCGCAACGCGGCAGACCCATCTTAATCGCCGTACGTGTTCACGATTCGGTCGAGTACAACTATGAAAGCGGCATGGATTTAGGAACATGGTTGGAAAAAGACTTGGTAGATTTGGTCGTAGCTAGCGATTACTTTCGCTTGCAGCCTTGGGAGCACATCGTTTCCTTTGTAGAGCCCTATGGCGTGCCGGTTTATGCTTGCGTCAGCGCGGCGCGTTTTCCGGCGGACAATATTCTGCCGTGGAGAGCCGAAGCGTTGAGGGCTTGGGAAGCCGGAGCAGCGGGCATCTACACCTTTAACATCTTTAGAGCGAGTCATGCGGCTTTCTCAGAACTAGGCGATCCGGATCTGCTGCTCCGATTGCCGCGATCCGACCATTTCGAACCGACTACGGATAATCTGCGCAACGTGGCTGCGCATAGAACCTTCTTGCGCGGAGGAGAGCGTTTTCTGCACCCGGAGGTAGCCGCGACGTATCCGCAGTATTTTGGTGAGCAATAAGCTTTGGTACCTGTTTGCAACGAGTAGAATGAGGGATATCCGGATGAATAGGACGGTTACCGTACCAGCAAGTAAAATCGCCGTACTGGATGAAGTGGATGTAGTAGTATGCGGGGGCGGCCCTTCCGGTTTCGTGGCCGCCATCGCGGCGGCGCGACAAGGAGCGCGCACCCTTTTGATAGAGCAGTATGGGTTCTTAGGCGGCATGGCTACCGCGGCTCTTGTGGGGCCCATCGTGAAGTTCAATTGGCAAGGGCGCCGCATTGTCGGCGGTATTCCATGGGAGTTTGTAGAAACACTGGCCAAACACGACGGAGCCATTATTGATTGGCCCAGCGGCGCCGTGCCCTTTGACGTGGAGGTTTATAAACGGATAGCCGCAAAAATGGTGGAGAACGCCGGAGTGAGCTTATTGCTGCACACACGTGTTACGGACTGTCTTCTAAACCGTCCCGGGAAAGTCGATTATGTGGTTGTTGAGAACGCCTCAGGCAGGCATGCCGTCAAGACTAAGTATGTAATCGACTGTACCGGCATCGGCGCCGTTGTGGTCAAGGCCGGACTACCGTGGCGATTGCGAAAAAAGGCGCAGAATCAACTTCAGCCCATGTCTCTGCTGTTTAGGCTAGGCGGCGTGGATACGGATCACCTGGAAAACACGCAAATGAAGGAAGAAGGAGTCAAGTACTTTAACCGTAGGTTGCGGACTGCTTTTGAAAACAGCGAACTGGGACGGAAAATGTTGTTCGGCGGACCGTGGTTGATTCACGGCAGTACTATTCGGCGAGGTGAGGTAACCGTGAATATGACCCGTTATCCCGGCAGCGGGGCTGATGTAAAAGACCTGACCGCAGCCGAACTGCGCTTGCGAGAGGATATCGCCCGGATCGTGCCGCTTTTGCGACAGTTATTACCCGAACTGAAGCAAAGTTATCTCATCGATACGGCGACACAGGTGGGCATCCGCGAAACCAGGAGTATTACCGCCCTTTATAACATGACGGTGGATGATATTCTACAGCCCAAACCTTTCCCGGATACCGTCGCCAAGGGAGCGCATCCAATAGATGTGCATCAATACGCTGATTCAGGTCAAGAGGTACGGTTCATTAGCAAAGATTATAACATCCCTTATAGGGCATTAGCGCCGCGCGGATCACAAAACGTATTAGTCGGTGGCGGCAGCGTTGGGGCTACTGCGGAGGCCTTTGCTTCCATACGCGTACAGGCGCAATGCATGGCATTGGGAGAGGCGGCCGGCACTGCGGTTGCGCTTTGTTTGGAGCAAGGGGGCTGTGCGGTGCATGAGCCGGCAGGTGCGGCCGTCAGGCAAAGATTGCACGAGCAAGGGGCGATTGTTGACCTATAGCTGGGAATCAATAGGGGCCTCCGGTAATGGCGCATGCATGAAAGCCGATGCCCGGCGGGTTTCACCTGCCTTTTCGGTTGCCAGCGTGCGCCCCGTGTCGAAGATCTCACCCGTATCCTTGTCGAAAACCAGGTTCTTCACGTACCTCGCGGCGCCGGGCGCAGCGGATTCCTGAACTTACTCGGATTGGCTATCAGATCGGCCGCTTTATGCAGCATCTCTTGGCGTTCTCTTTTGGTTTTCAGCGCATATTTTTCGCTGTAGAAAACGATCTGTTTTTGGTGGACGGGCACCTTCTTCGTCGTCTCTCCATTGTTGTTGACGCTTACCTGGAAGTCGGCCGCGCTGATCCGGGACTTTCTTTGGTATCCATCGCCCACAATGTAGTCGGACTCATCCAAAACCCACGCTTTGAACTCCCGATCTGCGCCCTGGATGCTTTTGCTGAAAATGTATCCGTCTCCCGGGGTGGTATTGAAGGCGATGCTGTCGCCGCTGTTCAGCCCCTTATCGGCCACCACCACGATCCGCCGGACATGGAAATCTTTCTTGATGTCCACCATCACGGGTCGATAGGTCAGCGCGTCATGGGTATTGCCGTGTAGGAGCTTGTAGGTGAGCGGAATGCCGTTTCGGTCAACGGCCAGGCCCATCTGCACGATCGGATTGAGTTTCTTTTCCTTGGCAGGGTCTTTTTTCCGGGGATCCTCTTCTTGGTCGATTGCGATATCGCGGTTCGTCACATTGTAATAGACCAAGGAGGTGTCGCGTGCGTATTGATCGACGATCCGTTCATGCAAATGCTCCTGAAGATCTCCGGCTATCTTTCTGAAGTGAGAAAGGCAATGGGAGACGTCGTCGAGTGAGAAGTCGAAGTGATCAAAGAAGCGATCCTTGAGCTCAAGGGTCTTTTCTTTCGCACCCGGGTACAAGAGCCTGCAGAAAAGCAAAAGCCGCATGATGGCTTCAGAGTTGTACTTAAAGGGTTGATGGCGACGTCTGTTGTTCAGGAAGTGATCAAGCTCGAGTTCGTGATAGATGATGCTTGGAACGATGTAGCCGTAGTTTTTACGATGAAGGCTCTTCTTGAGATACAAGAGGAACCGGAGTATTTTTGGCGATCTCTACCACTTGACTGGACTAGCCGCCTCGTGATAACATATTGCGTTGTCTGGGGATGTAGCTCAGCTGGGAGAGCGCCGCCTTTGCACGGCGGAGGCCATCGGTTCGATCCCGTTCATCTCCACCATCGTACTCTACCGTCATCAAACGGTAGAGTTTTATTTTTTGCTGCTGGACGCACGCGTTTCCAACGCCAACCAGTTCCTTTCACGGAGCAAAACAGGGCATTCTGTTTCAATCGTCGGGAAGGATAATCCAGGCTCTGGCGAAGAAGTAAATGATCAATCTCATATTGATCACATTTTCGGGCGGAGGTTTTAATTTGATGATCGAGCTATTTATGCAGAAGGAGATGTTGTTCATCCTCGTCTTATTGAGTTGCCTGACGTATTGGACCACAAGCGCGCAGGCGGCGACAGACTCCGTGGCCATACCGATCGCGCCTAGTGAATTGAAAGGACATGTAGGCGCGATGGTCACCTTGCCGGCAGCAGGATCGGCGTTCGTCAATAAGGAGTTCAGTTATACCGATATTCCCGGGCAATTGGTTTTCAGCGATCACCCCGAGTATTTGGATGCGGCAGGTATTGCCTCGCGCTCCACGGTAAACGGCGCCTTTCGTATCTATACATACCATGTGAACCGCACCGATCGCCCCATTTATATCCTTACCTGGTTGGTCAATCGTACGGAGCAACCCGTCACCGTGCGGGTGATTCGCGAAGGGCTCAGCGGACCGGAAGTCAATTATGGGTACAACGGACAAACCGTGTTGCAAGAGTATTTTGGCACCCAACAAGAGCGGGTGTTTACGATTCCACCCGGCGAGTTTCGGATAGCAGATCCTCAGTTGACATACAAACCGGCGAAAACGCAGCAGCTGGTACACGGTATATATGATGTCGTCACCGACGGACCGGTCGATGTTCTCGTCGGCGGAGCGTATCAAACGGAGACCGATCCGGATACGCTTCCTTTGCTGGAAGTGAGTAAAGGGGGAGCCGGGCGCGGTTTGTTTACGGTTACAGAACGTCATGCTGAGTTCACGGTCAACGATAGGCTGGCGGTCGTGCGCTTGGCAAGCGGTCGTACGGAAGACCCATGGGTGACCGGCGTCGACCAGATCGACAATACGTCTGTGGAATTGAAGGGCAACTATGGCGTCGTTTACCATATCGATGTGACTGTGCAGGTGAGCGAACCGCGTCGGGTGCGTTTTTACATGGCTCCCGGCTTTACCAGTACCACCTGTCCCATGGCGCCTGCTATACGCATTTCTGATGAGGAACACGTTTACTACGGCGGGGATGAAAAAGGCTTGGTCGTGCGTGTGCCGACCAATGGCGCCTTAACGCTAAAGAACGGGACGCAGGCGGCTTTCTTGGGGGAGATTATCGTTTATCCGGAACAACCGCGTGTTCTGCGACTGGATTTTATGCCTCCCGGAGGATCATGCCTGCCCGCAGCGTTGTTGGCTTGGCCTGTCGCTATGGATGTGTCCGCAGCGCAAGACGGGTTGATCAAAGGACTGCAAGAAGCGCTGCAGCCGTGGAATCCTCCAGCGGAGTTTACCGATGACTTTAAGCAAAAGAGCGCGTTGTGGTCCTGGGCGTTGAACGAGCCGGCTTTTTCCGCAGGTTACGCCGAATGGCCGGATCAGGTTTACGCCTATGGCATCAGCGGGCCGCCGGATGGACGCAACAATGCCCTTACTGTGCGAGCCCGCTTGGACGCGTCGGGTTCCTTCCGCCTGCTTACCCGGCTCATCCATCATTGGGAAGGGTATTCCGCCCTCATTTCGCCGCCCTATGTATATTTGCAGCGCTTGGAGGGCAACAGCGACAACCTCACCGTATTGGCCACAGGTTCGCTGCAGGGCAAGGTGCGGGTAGGTGAATGGTTTACCGCGCAGCTGGTCGCTGAAGGCAACCGTTTCAGTGTTTATATCGACGACGCATTGGTGTTGGAGGCAATAGACCCGGAAGATCGCTATCAGCAAGGCAGAGTGGGCTTCCGTGTGAACTACACGCCTACAAGCATCAGTTATGCCGCCTTGGAGCAACTGCCTTAACAGACGGCAAGAAAGTGAAAAGCCGCGGCATCTACTTGCCGCGGCTTCCATTGCACGATGTTGATTACGTGAACTTCGGCAGCCAAGAGCCATGGGCGGCTATCAGGTCGTCGCACAACGCCACGATCTCGTCAATCGACAGTTCGGAGGAAGTGTGCGGATCGAGCATGGCCGCCTGGTAAATGTAGTCTTTCTTAAGGGTGCGTGCCGCTTCTACCGTGAGGATATGCACATTGATGTTCGTCATATTCAGCGCGGCGCATTGCGGCGGCAGGGCTCCTACATAAATCGGCTGCACGCCGTTACGATCGACCAGGCAGGGCACCTCTACGCACGCTTCAGTGGGTAGGTTGGTAATCAGGCCTGTATTCATAACGTTACCGCCGATGGTATAAGGTACGCCGGTTTCAATGGCCTCCATAATACGCGATGCGTACTCATGCGACCGCTTGACGTTGAGGTCATTATTGTTGAGCAGATCTTCGCGCATTTTAGCCCAATTGTTGATGAGCCTTACGCAACGACGCGGATACTCATCCAACGGTATGTTGAAGCGCTCAATGAGTTCAGGATAGTTGCGCTTGATCCAGTAGGGCATGTACTCCGCATTGTGCTCGGACGATTCGGTAACGTAGTACCCGAAGCGCAGCATAATTTCAAGGCGGACCATATCTCTGTGCTTGGTAAGTTGTTTTTCCACGGCCCGACGCTTAATTTCCGGATAGAGGTCGACTCCGTTGCGCTTGATTTCCAACAACCAAGCCATATGGTTAATGCCGGCGATATTCCATTGAATATTATCGGTAGGCATATCCAGCAACTTCAGTAACCCGGATGCGCACACCTGAACGCTGTGACACAAACCGACGGTCTTTACCCCGCCTAGAGTAATCATGGCCTTGGTGAGCATCGACATCGGATTGGTGTAGTTAAGGAAAAGGGCATCCGGAGCTACTTCTTGGATGTCTTTGGCGAAGTCCAGCATAACAGGGATGGTGCGTAAAGCACGGAAAATGCCGCCGATACCCAGGGTATCGCCGATGGTCTGGCGTAGACCGTACTTTTTGGGTACTTCAAAGTCTGTAACCGTACAAGGTTCGTATCCGCCCACCTGGATGGCGTTGATGACGTACTTGGCGCCTTCCAGCGCTTCTTTGCGATCGGTATAAGCTTTAATGGAACAGGTGCTGTTGGTTACTTTCTTCAGGTTGTTGAGCATCGCCTCAGAGTCTTTGAGTCGTTCCAGGTCGATATCAAACAGAGCCAGTTCAAAGTCTTGCAGAGCCGGTGTCATCATACAGTCGCCCAACACGTTTTTAGCAAAAACCGCGCTGCCGGCGCCTATAAAAGTGATCTTATTCACATCGCAACCTCCTGTAGGTGGTCATACCTTCGGTGCCTCCATTTCTCCCGCAAAGAGCGAACTCCTGCCGAACGTTACGGTATTTGCCATATTACCGATGTGGAATTCCAAGGCATCTGTTAGACTGTGAACGTACCGCAAGCGGTTGGCGAGATACTCACATCTGAGAAAAAAGGTGATGAACTTGGCTATGCGTTCGTCTCGGCCGAAATGGCCGGCGGGCTTACCGGGTTTCTGGGGCATGTTTACGGTAGGTACCGCCACTGCGATTATTGGACCTAGTCTGCCGCTGGTCATGATGATGTATAACCTCTCATGGGCGGAAGTCGGTGTCATCTTTTCCGCGCAATTTGCCGGCAAACTCATCGCCATACTCCTCCTAAGCCTTTGGAACTGGCGGCAGTCCTCGCGTTCGGTAACGCTGGCAGGCAGCCTGCTGTTGGGAGGCGGACTGTTGGTTACCGGTTACTCGCCCGGATGGTTTGGCACTCTCATCGGAGTGGGAATATTGGGGATAGGGCACGGCGCAGTTGATGCCGGTTTCAATGAACAGTTCGTTCGCACTTATAACCAAGGGCGCAACGGCGCCGTAGCGGCAGGGAAGTGGTTGAACGCGCTTCATTTGCTGTTCGGCGTCGGCGCGCTGATCGGTCCGTTATTGGTCTATGAGCTCAGTCATGGCCATCCCTGGAAGGGCCCCTTCTATGTGACAGGTGTTTTTGCCCTGCTTATACCTGTTCTGTACCTGATTACGCATCGTTTTGGTCCGACCGACGCAACTTCGTCCGACCGTAGCGTGCCGCTGCAAGCCGTCGATATCGCTCCCCCGCGCATGTTCATATGGATGACGGTATTGGCTGCTCTGGTGTGCTTCATGTTCGGCGGACTGGAAACTGCTTTAGGCGGCTGGATATACACGTTCTTGACCGAAGGAGCCGATCTTTCCGGCGAAAGGGCTACTTTCAGCGTCTCGGTGTTTTGGGGTCTCCTGGCCGTAGGTAGACTGGTTTCGGTATGGGGCGTAGGTTACTTCGGTAACTCGAAGTGGCTGCGCATCCTCAGCATCTTGGCATTGGCGGCTTTACTGGCGGGATGGTTCGCTTTTGACCGCGACTCGGCCACCGTCATGGCGCTGGCGGGTTTGGGACTATCGGGCATTTTCCCCACCATGATCGCGTGGATTACTGGGTATCGTCCGCATAAATCGGCTCGGCTTATCTCGGTACTTATTACGGGCAGCACTTTGGGAGCCGTTATTGTACCTTGGGCGGTAGGGGAAATGGCGAGTTATCAGGGGCTGGAATGGAGTTACGGATTGCTGACGGCAATGGCCGCCGTGCTGCTTGGTCTGGTGGTTTGGCTGAATTGGTCGGCAAACAAGCTGCAAGCGCAGCAAAAAATTTAGCCTTGCCGGAAAAGGTTCTCACCAGCATAAAGGATTGTTATACGACACGGCGAAATCAAGGTGAGGACGTGGCTCTGCCCTTCGCAGCGCAGCCGGGGCGTTAATCCGGTCCGGACGGTGCGGGGCCGTGTTCGGCAGATAAAACTCCAAGAACAGGTCGGAATTAGATTGAGGAGGTAGTCGGACGATGAAGCGCTTATGGTTTGTACTCGTGGTTGTTTTCCTGTGTGGATTTCTTTCCGCAACGGCTTTCGGTAGCGAGTCGGCGCCGGGAGTGTTGTTCAAAGAAAGCTTTGAAGTGGGCGACGAGGATCTGCCGCCGGATTGGACCGTGTTTGCCGCCGGAGGAGACATGCGACGCGTTGCGGATGTAGCCCATGACGGGAAGTACGCTTTTCTGATAAACGACAACGATAGAGCAATGAGCGCCGGTATTCGCAGTCCGTATATTTCCATTTCAGCGGGGAAGGAGTATCAGGTCTCCGCTTGGGTGATGGCAGAAGGTGAAGGTTCGCAGCTCTATTTGGAATTCTGGGATGAAACAAAGACCCAGCGTTTGTCCGCACCTTGGGTGGGAATCTATGCCGTACCCCAAGGAGGATGGCAGCTTGCCGTAAACAAGGATGTTGCACCGGAGAATGCGAAGTATCTGTCCGTGATCATCTATATCGGTAAGTCCGCGGTGGGCACAAGCTACTTTGATGATATTGAAGTGGTTGCCGTAGCGCAGTAGTGGTTGCGGATAGGCGGCAATTCCAGCATGCCTCAGTTCGATATTGAACAGTCGTAGGCATGGAAAACCGGTGGAAATGTGGTTAACGACGGCACTTCAGCGTAAGCTGCTTTTCCACCGGTTGTATCTGTGCGTTTTAAGTGTTTACAATTTGTAAGCAGCGTGCATGTGAAATGGTTTGGTTAATGACTAATACATCACGCGTGTCCGTCATCGGTATATGAGCGTTAGGTAGCGGTAAGAGCGTCTCCTGTCATAGAATGGGTGACCCGGCTGATTTAGGAGGCCGGGAGAACACCGAGAACACACAAAGCGCGTTGACGACAACTGCATCCCGTGCTAGAATATTATACACTGGAAACGGGCTTATAGCTCAGGTGGTTAGAGCGCACCCCTGATAAGGGTGAGGTCGGTGGTTCGAATCCACCTAAGCCCACCAGCCGTTACCCGGGGATGTAGCTCAGCTGGGAGAGCGCCGCCTTTGCACGGCGGAGGTCATCGGTTCGATCCCGTTCATCTCCACCAAAACAAAAGGCTCTACCTTTGCGGTAGAGCTTTTTTATCGTCCAATCACCTGATTGTATGGTTATGCGCCCAAAACTGCGGCGCATTCTTTGAGTTGCCGGATGATCTCAATTTTCTGCGGGCATTTGGATTCACAGACGCCGCACTCTACACACTGATCAACGCCTCTGCCTCTTTTGACCAATTGCTGATAGCTGCTGACGGCATGGTCGGTAAGTCCCCAAATGCGATGGTGGTTCATCAGTTCAAAAACGCGGGGAATGGCGATATCGTTCGGACACGGCATACAGTAGTTGCAGCCGGTGCAATAGAGTTTGCTCAATTCGGCAAAGTGATCCAACGAAGCGATGACGACTTGCCGTTCTGTTTCGGAGAGTGGCTCTTCCATTGAGGCGATGCGGGCGTTTTCCTCAATCATGGCTGTGGAGGTCATACCTGATAGCGCTACGCTTACATAGGGATTAGAAAGCACAAAGCGTAAAGCGACTTCGGGGGTACCTACGGCCCCGGCTTGTACCGCTTGCCCAATGGCACTGGTGGGCGTCGCTAACCGCCCGCCGCCTATCGGTCCCATAATAGCTACGCCCATTCCGCGCTTATATGCGTGTTCAATGGCCCCTTCATTGGCCCGATCCAGCAGGTTGTACTGGCAAAGCATCGTTTCGAATTCGCCCGTATCGATGATTTTGATAATGTTCTCCGGTTTATCATGCACTGAGAAACACAGATGCCTGATTACGCCCTCCGATTGCGCCTTGCGGGCCTCTGCAAGCGGTCCGTTGGGACCGATGATTCGTTGCGTGTATATATCCCAAGTGATCGACCACATGTGGTAGAAGTCGATGTAATCGGTTTTTAGGCGCTCCAGTGAAGCATCCAAACGCTTGCGCCAATCGGCGCCGGAGGCATTCTGGATGGGGTTCTTCGTCGCCAGATAGACTTGTTCGCGCCGCCCCTGCAATGCCGTGCCGACATATTCCTCGCTCAGTCCTTCCAAGTAGCCGGGGGCGGTATCCACATAGTTGACGCCTAAATCAAGGGCCTTGCGGATTAAGCGAACGGCGGCTTCTTCATCTCTGGGCAGGCGCATGGCGCCGAATCCCAATGCGGATACTTGCACGTCGGTTTTACCAAAGGGTCTGTAAAGCATTAACTTGCCTCCCATGCGGAGTGTTGCGTGTGTATAGACATATGCTCCGGCACGCAGAAACGAGAGCAGCATACGCTATTCTTTAGTCTAAGTGATATCTAATCTCCAAATAGCCTTCGGAGTGAATCTTGTTATAGCCTGCTTTGTTCTTCGCGTTCTGCATCGGACCGCCGCCCCACTGCGCGTGCATGGTCCAATTGGGTCCCAATTGGTAAGATGCCGTGCCATACAAAGCTTGGGTATACTCCACAATGCCGGAGAGGAATTGCTTATCGCGGTGGGCGTCGTAACCGTCATGTTCCCAAGAGTCGCCGAAGTTCCCTTCGCCTTTACGGCGCAAAGCCAGACTGATGGACTCCAGACCGATGCGAGAACGGGGGAAACCGTAGGTAATTACCAACTCATCATTATCCGGCCCCCACGAGGAACCAAGCGAGTAGCCGTGGTGCGAGTAATCGCCAAAGGGTACCTGAAAGGCATAGGTATAGTTGTTTACCCGGGAGTATTGCAGTGACAGCCTACTGGAGGTAAAAGGGATCTCCGCATATATCTGCCCGGCGATTTGAAACAGCTGTTTAATGCCTACCCATTGGGGCATGTCGTCAATAAATACTTCGCCGCCAAGGCGAAAACCATGCTCATTTTCATATAGAGCTTGTAGGAAGACGTTGGCGTTCACCTTGTTATTGTGAGTTGCGTCAGACTGCAGCGCTATCCACTGCGTCCAATAGTAGGGCCAAATAATCAGGTTGATCCAGTTCTTGGCGAATTGACCATCGGCTATGACGGATTCGCCTATCACCCCGGTGAGATTACCGATGGTTACGCTTAAACGATGCGCCAGGATGTAACGATCCTCTCCGGAGAGTTTTCCGATAATCTTGTCAAACGAAACCTTACCTTGCCTGTAGGTATATTGGAATTGATCAACGCCAGGGGCATGAGACGAAAGTACAACGGAGTCGCCTTGCCATAGGCTCCAGTTGTTGACGGCTCTGCCTACCGCCACGTTGAGAGTAGCATCGGTGCCGATATTGAAGCTCTTCTGCAGTTGCAGCTGATCCATACCGTTAAAACTGTTGAGCTTACCGATGCGCTTGCTATGCCGGAAATCCAGTTGCCACCCGCCTGCAGATGCGGAGAAGCCGATAGATTGGATAGAGGTATCCAAGCCGGTATCCGGCGACTGCACTCGCAGGGTAAAGTCCGAGGCCGAAACAGGTGCGGCCAAAAGCAACAAAAACAGACCGATCAGGCATAAAAAGCCATAATGCGAAATACGACGGGTTTGATCATGTATGTACCGCACTGCCATTACCTCCGTGATCATAGACCTACAAAAGCGGCAAAATCGTTTGCATGCAAATGAAGTTGAGCAACCAGCGCTTCAATGTAGTCGTAATACGCGACATGGTGTAATGCATGGGCGTCGCTGCCTATGGAGAGCTTCACGCCGCCGGCTTTGAGCACCTCAACAACTTCCGGACGCGGGCTTTGGCTCAATCCGTGCAGCTCAACGGCGACGCCGTTTTGCGCAGCTGTTCGCGCTACTTCCTTATACCACGACAGAGGGAAAATTTCCTTTACGAGCTCTTTTTCCAGTTGCCGGCGCTTTTCGAACGTATCGGCCGCCAATTGCTCCCAATCGGTAACCAGGTAACCCTCAATATGGCCGATGACGTCCACCTGCGGACAAGCGGCGGCCATGAGGATCTGCTCGCGATACCGTTGCCAATATACCTCTTGCGATATGGAGGTCGGGCTTTCATCCGGGCGCAAGTTGACCTGATGCACGCTGGCGATGATGAGCTCGGCTTGTTCAAGCACATAGGAAGGGGCCTTTAGATTGCCGTGTATGTCAACACCTGTTTCGATGCCGATCAGCAACTCTATGCCTTGTTTTTGGGCATCCGCCTGCAGTTGCCGCATGGTATGCACGTATTCGTCCCAGCGGTCCAAGATGCTGTAGGGATGAGCGTACTCGCAATGGTCCGTGACGGCGATGCGTTTTAACCCAACCGCCCGACAAGCCTGTAACAGCTCTTGCGGCTTACCCGCACCGTCGGAGAAGCGCGTGTGCAGATGAAAGTCACGTTGCCGCAGTCTTTGCCACAGTTCTGACATATGATCGACTCCTAACGACATGTCGGGTAACCTGCGAGACGGCAATTGGCCGGCGTGAAAGTCTGCCGCATAGCGCCCGTAATAGCGGACCATTTTAGCAGCCGAGCATGCCGACGCCTTTCGCACTCGGTGATGCACTTCGCTCGTTTCCCTGCGATCGGCCCTAAACACCTATTTGCCGCACCGTACGACGGTTGTCTGTTGCTGACAGTATTCGCGTGCAGTATAGCGGTTAGCGATTAGGAGATTCTAAGATGCGTAGATATGCGTTTTTCGCCGTTTTTACACAGGTGAACGAAGTTATCCACAGCTCGCGTTACGTTATCCTAAAGGTATTCTAACATACACGGGATATTACCTGCCGTACCGCGTGGGAAATGCGGAATGCGCCAACAGTGCTGGTACGGGGCTTGAGAAACAGTAGTCGAGAATCTGAGAATCATGACGGCCGCAGTTGCCGACGGTTACTGTGGACAAATATCGGTAAGTCAGAAAAGGGGTTATCCACAGGCATATCCACAAGTGGGCACTTTGCGTTAATTTAGGTCTAGGAGAAAATTCAGAAGGCGGATTTCGCCTACAGCTTAGATTGAACGTCAAGGCGTACGAATACGTTGTGGACAAACTCCGGCACATATTGATACTGTTAAAAGAGAGTTGTTGCATGATTGTTACCGTTTAGAAACGACCTCGCAACCAAATCGTTACGAAGGAGATACCGAGTAGTAACAAGGGTTAAGCGACGCTTTGCTATCATTAACAGATAGTTGCCAGGTATTTCCCTTGTATATCTGCGTTGAACAGCATGGACATAAGGAGCGAATAGATGGCTACTGCCGCAAATAGTCCTCCTGACGCAAGAAACCTCGGCGTTTTTCGCAAATTGCTTTCAGAAGGTCTCGGTCGGTTTTTTGTAACGGTTTGCGCCGGCATTATTATTTTAATCACGTTGCTGATGATCTTTTTCGTGGCTTACAAAGGTATCGCGGCTTTCCGCGGTCCTGAAGCTCTTTCGGTAAGTGAAGTGCTTTTTAATGCCACATGGGCTCCCTGGCCGACCGGAATGGATGGACAGCCTTCATTCGGCATACTCATTTTTTTAGTCGGTTCGCTGTTGGTATCCGGGTTGGCGGTCCTTTTCGCCGCGCCGTTGGCGGTTGCCGCAGCAATATTTACTACCGAAATAGCGCCGCATTTGGGAGAACGCTACTTGCGGCCGGCCTTGGAGATGTTTACCGGCGTACCTTCAGTTGTATACGGTTGGGTAGGTCTGACCGTTTTGGTGCCTTTCATCCGGAATTACGTCGGCGGTCTTGGTTTTAGCTTATTGGCAGGCAGTATTGTTGTCGCAGTGATGATTTTGCCGAGTATCGCCACCTTAACCATTGATGCCCTGAAAGCTCTGCCTAATTCGTTTAAGGAAGGCTCGTTGGCTCTGGGTGCCACGCGCTGGCAAACCATCAGACACGTACTGGTACCGGCGGCAGGGCTGCGCATAGGTACGGCCATCACCTTAGGCTTAGCCCGGGCGTTGGGGGAAGCGCTGGCGGTACAGATGGTCATCGGAAACAGTATCCAATTCCCGCGTTCCTTACTACACGGTACTTCCACACTGACAAGCATCATGACCATGGATATGAGTAATACGTTGTTCGGTTCACTGTGGAACAACGTGCTGTGGACGATGGCCTTTTTGCTGCTCTGCTTAACACTGCTGCTGGTGGTGCTGATTAGGAGAATGGGCGGCACGCAAAAGCGAGGTGTGCGTTAATGGCTCTGCAGAGGGTTAAACGCCGGTTAAAGGCAGCAACCATTGCAGACAGACTCGCTACCGGGATGTTCTACGCTGCCGGCATTTTGCTTATCGTCCTATTCATCGCCTTTGTCGGGTACCTGTTATCCAAGGGCATGTCCAGGTTGAACCTGCAGTTTATTACAACCGCGCCTAAGTTCATGGAAGAAGGCGGAGGCATCGGACCGCAGTTGTTCAACTCCTTCTACTTGCTGATACTTTCGCTTATGGTGAGCGTTCCGCTGGGTATAGGGGCCGGAGTCTATTTGGCGGAGTACGCCAAACCTTCTCGCTTGACCGATGCGATTCGCATGTCGCTCGATACTCTTTCTTCTCTGCCGTCCATAGTCATCGGTCTGTTCGGCCTGCTGGTGTTTGTCAACTATCTTGGTTGGGGATTCAGTTTGGCTTCCGGCGCGATGGCTTTATTAGTGATAAACCTACCAGTCATTACCAGGGTGTCTGAACAAGCCATCAGCAGCATACCCGGTTCGATTAAGGAAGGCAGTCTAGCCTTAGGGGCCACGCACTGGCAAACCATCGTCAGGGTCGTATTGCCTGCGGCATTACCTGGAATTCTCAGCGGAGTCATTCTGATGTCCGGTCGCATTTTCGGCGAAGCGGCGGCGCTGCTGTATACGGCAGGCATGAGTAGCCCACCTGTAGATTACACGAATTGGAACCCGTTACACTTCAATTCACCGCTGAACCCGTTTCGTCCGGCAGAAACGCTGGCCGTATATATCTGGAAGGTAAACTCCGAAGGCCTATTGCCCGATGTGACGGAGGTCGGCAACGGCGCTTCCGCCGTGTTGCTGCTTACGGTATTGGCTTTCAACATCCTCGCCAGGTCTCTGGGGAGATTCATTCAAAAAAAGACGAGTGGTGCGACCCATTAGGAACTTGTACACCAGCTGGTGTTTGTTGTGACAGAGCGCTTTTGTTAACGCCGATGGACCTTCCTCCATCGGCCTTTTTGCGCGGCTGAAAGGCTCATCGCGCTTATCACCCGGATTTGTTACAGGCAACTTTTGTCGAACTTGACATAAGCACGCCTCCTCATCTCGTACTTATGGTTGAGGTGGAGGTGAGCTATCCTCATGGGAAAGCGTAGTGGAATTTCCTGGGGTGATGCAGCCGGCGGCGCATTAACCGTTGCTGCGTGCGTGCTATTGCTCTGGGACCCGGAAAACGCCATCAAAGGCGGTTTGCAGGGTCTCAAAATTTTTGGTGAGGCAGTTTTGCCCTCGCTGTTGCCTTTCTTTGTGGTAGCGGAGATACTCATCGGGTTAGGTTTGGTACATTATGTGGGTGCTTTAGTAGAACCATTGATGCGGCCTGTGTTTAACGTACCCGGTGTAGGCTCATTTGTGTGGAGCATGGGGTTAGCCGCCGGGTATCCCATGGATGCCGTGATTACCGCCAGGTTGCGCAGAACGGGAGATTGCACCCGCATTGAAGGCGAACGTCTGCTGGCTTTTACCAATACTGCAGATCCGCTGTTCATTTTAGGGGCGGTGGCGGTTGGTATGTTGGGTATGCCGACATTAGGCGTCTATTTAGCCGCAGCGCATTACTTATCTGCCATTAGCGTAGGCATTGTGTTTCGGTATTATGGCGGAAATGATCCGGAGAGAGCGCAATTGGCTCACAAGCGGCGTGAGTCCGGTAAGACCGATGGATACTGGGCCAATGCCAAGAACGAGATGGAGAAGGCGAGGAAGCAGGACGGACGTCCTTTCGGTAGACTGCTGGCGGAGTCCATGCAGAACTCCACGCTGACTTTGCTGAAGATCGGCGGGTTCATCATGTTTTTCGCCGCAGTCATCGAGCTGATGAACTCCACCGACCTGATGCGCTTAATCGGTCTGCCTTTGGATTGGCTACTACGGCTGATTGGCTGGGAGAGATCACTTACAGCCGGCACTATGGCTGGAATATTGGAGCTCGATGTCGGTTCCGCGATGCTGGCGACAGCGCCGGCACCGCTGCTGCAACGCCTTACTCTGATCAGTGCGGTAATCGGTTGGAGCGGTCTATCGGTACATGGGCAGGTAGCCAGCATTGTCAGTACCACTGATTTACGGTTGGGCAGCTATGTCAAGGCGCGTCTCCTCCATGCTCTTTTGGCTGCCCTCTATGTGCTGGGACTCTGCACGCTCCGGCCGCCTGCAATTGGTACGGCAACAGGCGCTTTAGGCACTTTTGTGTTTATGCCTTTCTTCCGAGCCGCCCTTGCCGGCGGGTTCATGGGGTTAACCATCGTGGGAGGCTACCTCTGTCACCGCAAGCGAAAACAATAGCTGTCAAACGACGTTAGGTTAGTCGCCGGCAGTCCGGCGGTTGGGAGTAGTCGCTCGTACAGGGAAGAGCGCTTCGCATTAAACGCACTTAGGCGTAGCTAAATAAGAACACGCCCTCAGCCTAATAAACTGGAGAGCGTATCTTGAGAGAGCTGAGAACTGAAGGTTCATGATTAGAGAACCCTCAGCAACCCTAAAAGAAGGAGACGTCGTGCGGACGCCTTCTTTTGGCAATAGCGGCATAACCATTTAGGCATTGGGCGTGTTGTGCTTGTGGGCGATCCACTCGCCGGTAACCATGTAAATGACTCGTTCGGCTACGTTGGTGGCATGATCGGCGATACGCTCCAAATAACGTGCAACGAACAGGAGTTGCACGGCCTGCCGTGCCGTGATCACATTGCCTGAGCTGACAAATTCCATCAATTCATCAAACAAGGTGGCGTAGATCTGATCTACCGCTTCGTCATCATCGACCACCTTTTGTGCCAGCTCTACATCACGCTTCACAAAGCAGTCAAGACTATCTCGCAGCATCGCTTCAGACATGCGAGCCATCTTTGGTATGTCTACCAGGGGTTTAATCAGCGGTTCCTTGCCGATCCACAAGGTGCGTTCCGCAATATTTTCAGCATAGTCTCCCACGCGTTCCAAGTCGGTAGCGGTCTGCAAAATCGCTCCCAAAGTGCGCAGATCGCGCGCCAGAGGCTGCTGCAGGGCAATCAGTTTGAGTACGTCCTCTTCAATCTCGTTTTGCAGTCTGTCGAGTTCGTTGTCGCCGTCCAAGACGGCTTGCGCTTCTTCCAGGTCTTGGGCTTCTAAGGAATCAACAGCTTTGTTGACCGCTACTTCCGCCGCCGCGCCCAACTGTAGTAGTCGCTCCTGCAAATGCGTAAGCTGGGCATGAAATGTTTGCCGCGTCACTATCGAATGCCTCCTTGTGCAGAGCTATTAGCCGAAGCGCCCGGTAATGTAATCCTCCGTACGTGGGTCCTTGGGTTTCTCAAACACCCTATCGGTTCTATCGTACTCGATTAACTCACCAGATAAAAAGAATGCCGTGTAGTCACTTACACGTCCGGCTTGTTGCATATTGTGGGTGACTATCACTATTGTAACATCATTTACCAGTTCGGTTATCAAATCCTCTATTTTTGCCGTGGATATCGGATCTAATGCGGATGCCGGCTCATCCATCAGTAATACGTCCGGCTCAACCGCCAAAGCACGAGCAATACACAAACGCTGTTGTTGGCCGCCGGAAAGCTCCAAGGCCGACATGCGCAGCCGATCTTTGACTTCATCCCATAACGCCGCGCGCTGGAGGCTGCGCTCCACAATATCGTTGAGCCGAGAACGGTTACGCATGCCTTGGCGACGCGGTCCGTAGGCGATATTCTCATAAATGGATTTTGGGAAGGGGTTAGGTCGTTGAAAGACCATGCCTACGCGGCGGCGCAAGTCCGGCAGATCGACGTTGGGCTTATAGATGTCCACATCATCCACCAACACTTGCCCGGTAATGCGTGCATTAGGGATGAGGTCGTTCATCCGGTTCAACGAGCGGAGGAAGGTAGACTTGCCGCAACCTGAGGGGCCGATTAAGGCCGTTACCGTATTCTCGGCGATATCTATGTTTATGCCCTTTAGAGCCTCGGTTTCGCCATAATACAAATGGAGATCGCGGGTGGATATCTTGTCCTGTCTTTTCGTCGTCTTGGCCGTTGCCGTCTGCAATTGGTCCTACCTCCTGAGTCGTAATGCCTTATATAAAAACAAAAAATGGCGCTGAAATCAACCGTTTGTCAAGGAGTATCGGTTACGTCTACGCGGCATAAGTCGAACCAGAAGGTAGAACCTTTTCCGGGTTGACTCTCTACGCCGACATGTCCGCCATGTTGTTCAATGGTGTGTTTAACAATCGCTAAACCCAAGCCGGTACCGCCCATCTGGCGAGAGCGTGCCTTATCGACTCGGTAGAAGCGCTCAAAAATCCGTTCTGTGTGTCTGCGCTCTATTCCCGGACCATTGTCTTTTATCATAAAGCGAACATATCCATTCTGTAAATCCTTATACTCCAGCGTAATGCGCCCGCCGGGCGGCGTGTATTTGACGGCATTATCCAGCAGGTTGATCAGTACTTGGTCGATCATGGCGGTGTCGGCCCATACAAGCGGTACCGGCCGGTCAATAACGCTCACTTCATGCCGCTTGGCATTGATTTTCGGCCGGAGTAGGTGGACCGCGTGAGCCGCCAGGTGAGCGGGATGCGCCGCTTCCAACCGTAACTGTGTTTCAGATGACTCAAGTCGTGCCAACCTTAACAGATCTTCCACCATGAACACCAGGTTATCCGTCTCTTCTTCAACTATTTCCAGGTAACTGTTGCATTCATCCGGGTCCTCCGTCTCTTTCAGCGTCTCAATAAAACCCTTGATCGCCGTGAGTGGCGTTCTCAGCTCATGAGAAACATTGGCCACAAAATCTTGGCGGACGCGTTCCAAACGGCGGAGTTCGGTTACATCGCGTAGGACGGCCATGGCCCCGACCAAGCCGTTGCCTTCTCCTAATGCATTTACTGAGGATACGGTGACATCCAACAAGCGTTCGATAGGTCTATGTAAAACCAGTTCGAACTCCAGCCGTTCTTTCTCCTTGAGTACCCGATGCATGGCGTTTACTAATTGTGGTTGCCGAATCGTCTCCACCAGGGGGCGGCGTTCAGCCGGCTGTGTTGTGATGCCGAATAGCTCCATAGCCGCAGGATTCAACAATAATAGGTTAGCCTGATTGTCGACAGCCAAAACGCCGTCGCTCATCGTGTTTAGAATATACTCCAGTTCCTGCCGGCGCTCCGCTAGTTGGTTCAGCTGTTCTTCCAGATGCGAGGCTAAGCGATTGAAGGACATGCCCAGCTGACCGAGTTCGGAGTAGGTTGTGACCGGTACGCGGGCGCTGAAGTCTCCCTCAATCATCTGCTCCGACAATGAAGCCATTTGCCTGATCATATCGCCGGTGCGCTTAACTACGGCAAAAGCCAGTAGTAAACCGATGGCGATGATCAATACGGCAATCCACAGTAGGCGGCGGTATGTAGTTTCCACATGTTCATTGTGGCCGGTCATGGGCATGGCGAGGCGGATGACGTAAGGGGACGAGGTACTCGCAGGTAAGGCGACATAAAGGATTTCCGTCCCCGTCTGCATATCCGGCCGTACGTCTTGACCGATATGACCTGCCAGGGCTGCTTGCACTTCAGGATGATCGGCGGAATCGACCTGGCCGGCGGATGCGGCAGACACCGATCCCTCGGCAGTGAAGAAGGTAACCTGTTTCTCCGTAAGCTGCGCTACATAACGCGCCGCCGCCGCCAAAGCGCTCGGCTCAGGTGAAGCGGCGCCGTCCTCGTCTGCAGGATGCGGGAGCAGGTCGGCTAACAAATCTCTCATCAGGGCGGCTTGCTCTACAAGCGCTTGTGCGGCAGTTGCGCGCAAATAGGCTTTGTTATTGGAGGAGAGGTATTGCGCACTGAGAATCGCGGCTACCGCGAGCACTACCGAAAGTAGCGCAGTGAGGCGGAAGTAGAGACTTCTAGGCATCTGTCTCTTCTTTCCAGCGGTACCCTACTCCATGGACGGTCTCTATAAAGTAGGGATTGTTGGGATCATCATTCAGTTTCTGACGTAAGCGTCGTACATGAACGTCCACCGTACGTGTTCCACCGGTATACTCATACCCCCAGAGATTATACAGCAGCTCATCTCGGGTAAAGGCGCGTCCTTTGCTTTGCATCAGCGATACGAGAAGATCGAACTCCTTGGGAGTGAGGTCCAACGCTTCATCGTTAAGCGTTGCGCGGTGCCGGAGCAAGTCTACACGCACGCCTTTGGATGAGAGGGTGGCGGCATCCGACAGGTCTGACGCGGTTCGTCGCAAAACCGCCTTAACCCGAGCTACGAGCTCCCGGGGAGAGAAAGGTTTCGTAATGTAATCGTCGGCGCCGACTTCTAAACCCCAAACCTTCTCCATCTCGGTGTTTTTCGCCGTAATCATGATGATCGGCGTGGAATCGGTTTTGCGGATGCGTTCGCACACTTCAAATCCGTCCAAGCCCGGCAACATCACATCGAGAAGGATGAGCGCGGGGCGCTCTGATTGCGCCTTCTCCAATGCTTCCAAACCGTCGGAAGCGGTGACTACCGTATACCCGGCACGTTGCAGGGCTACACTTACCAGCGTAAGAATATGTGGTTCATCGTCAACAACGAGGATTTTCTCCGGCATCGCTGTCTCCATTCATAAGATTTGGCGTGCAAGGAGTATGGCGTAGGATTGTTTTACTCGTTGCCCCATCATATATATGATAACGAATTTCTTAGGAAAAAGGACGTGTTGGGGCGGACTTCCGGGTTAATATACCGTAACTTGGCGTTCGGTGTTGCTGCATGCTTCGCCGGAAAACCGCCGATACCTCTCATTTGGCTTTGCACGGGACATGTTCTACATTGTCTGTCCCGCTTTGACGGTTTTTTCCGGGAACCTGTCGTTTTGGGGCTCAAATAGCGCAGGATAAGCCATTATCATGCTAGAACGTTATGCTTAAGCGTTCATGTCAGGAGGGTATTTTGATGGATCCGCGCATTCGCGTAAAAGCTGAAGAGCTAGGCAAAATGTTGGCTGCCTCCGAGGAGTACGTTGCTCTACAAAAGGCTCGTGCTGTTTTAGAGGAGCATTCGGCTGCTAAAATCATGTTGAATGACGTACAAAAAAGGCAGGAGGCGCTACGTAACAAACAGATGGCAGGTGAGGAGATCACTGATCAAGAGATCCAAGACTTTCAGCGGGCGACGCAGATTGTGTCGATGAACCCATATGTGCGTCAGATGCTGGAAGCGGAGATGTCCTTCAGCCGCATGCTGCAACAGGTGCAGCGCGTACTGTTCGCACCGCTTGGTATAGAACTGCCCGAAGACGAGCCGGACGGCGCGGAAGCAACGGAAGAGGATGCGGCGGCTGCGGCGAAGAAAGCTGAAGAAGAGGCTGCTAAGGAAGCCCGCAAGCGTTTATGGGTACCCGGTAGGTAGGTTTGTCGGCGGGAAGGATGGATGACGACTGAACCCCAATGCGGGAGGTGGATAGGTACGTGGCAGGCGAACATGTATATGTCGAAAATTTGGGGCAATACGATGGCCGGGCGGTAACCGTCAAGGGCTGGATATACCACAAGCGCTCAAGCGGTAAAATACAGTTCTTGGTGGTACGCGACGGTACGGGCATCGTCCAGTGCGTAGTACTGAAGAATGAGGTTTCGGAGGAAATCTTCGCTCTGGCGCAAAGGCTTACACAGGAGTCCGCGGTGGAAGTGACGGGAACGGTACGCTCCGATAAGCGCGCCCCCGGTGGTTATGAGTTGACGCTTACCGGAGTAAACCTGGTGCATCTGGCGGAAGAGTATCCGATTACTCCCAAAGAGCACGGCGTAGAGTTTCTCATGGATCACCGTCATCTATGGTTGCGTTCAAGGCGGCAACATGCCGTTTTGCGCATTCGCAGCACGTTGATCAAGGCTTGTCGCGATTTTCTGGACGACAGAGGCTTCATACTGGTGGATTCGCCGATTTTAACGCCCGCGGCTGTGGAGGGCACAACCACGCTGTTTGAGACCGACTATTTCGATACCAAGGCTTACTTAAGCCAAAGCGGTCAGCTTTATAGCGAGGCGGCGGCGATGGCCGTGGGTAAGGCATATTGCTTCGGACCTACGTTTCGCGCCGAAAAGTCGAAAACACGGCGGCATCTGATGGAGTTTTGGATGATTGAGCCGGAGGTTGCTTTTGCCACATCGGAAACCAATATGGATTTGCAAGAGCAGTTTGTCAGTTATATTGTGCAAACCGTGTTGGAACAGAGAAAGCCGGAGTTGGAATTACTCGAACGTGAATTGAGCAAACTGGACGCAGTGCGACCGCCATTCCCGCGCATCTCCTATGACGAAGCGGTAGAACGGTTGCAGCAGGCCGGTTCAGATATCATATGGGGCGAGGATCTGGGCGGCGACGACGAAACCGTTTTGGCCAACCAGTTCGACCGACCCGTGATGGTGTATAACTATCCTACCGCGATCAAGGCGTTCTACATGCAGCCTAATCCGGAGCGACCGGAGGTTGTGCTCTGCAACGACATGTTGGCGCCGGAAGGATATGGCGAAATTATCGGCGGCGGGCAGCGTATCCATGATTATGACCTGTTGCGGCAACGGTTAAGTGAACATAACCTGCCGGAAGAACCTTATCGGTGGTATCTGGACCTAAGGCGCTACGGCAGCGTACCGCATGCCGGCTTCGGTATGGGGATCGAACGCACGGTCGCCTGGATATGCGGGCTGCAGCATGTGCGAGAAACGATTCCTTTCGCCCGTATGCTGAATCGCATCTACCCATAGTCGAATGGAACACAGCGAGTGGCAACTGATTATGCAACTCGCTGTTTATTTAACCGCAATTTCGCTTGCTTAAGATTAACAAGATATTTACGAAGGGGTTTCTAGCTGCGTGTACCGACGAGGATGCAGATTACGCCGGTAATGATGAAGGTCAGCTTGTGGAGAGATACCTGGCCGGCCAAACCTACTAGACCAAGCGTGCTGACCAGGACGAGGATCGTAGGACCTACAAAACCGAGCAAGCCGTTGATGCGCATGGCGACGTTCAAATTCATGGACGAGAGCATCAAAAGAGCGGCTATCAGCTCGATGGTACCGGATAAGAAGCGGAGAAACGACATGCCGACGACCAGCTTCAAATCTGCGTTCAATGGCTGTAGCTCCCTCAAGTTGCTTACTTCACGATACTTGTCGGTGTAATGATATGCCGCGCCCGATGTCCTCATGCGCTTGCATAATACCGCCTGAATAGCGAATTAGTGGTATAATGAAGCCTAATCATAACTTGCGTTCGTCTTGCATGTTGCCGGTTATGCCATCTTTTGAGCCATGTTAAGGAGTGATACTATGCATACGCCGTTGCATATGGTCGATCCGGAGATCTATGCTGCCATACAACAAGAAACCAAGCGTCAAGAAGACAAGATTGAACTGATCGCATCAGAGAACTTTGTCAGCGCGGCTGTGCGTGAAGCGCAGGGTTCGGTGCTTACCAACAAGTACGCCGAGGGATATCCGGGAAAACGCTATTACGGCGGCTGCGAGTATGTAGATATCGCCGAGAGTTTGGCCATTGAGCGGGCAAAGCGGCTTTTTGGCGCTGAACATGCCAATGTGCAGCCTCACTCCGGTGCGCAAGCCAACCAAGCCGTCTATTTTGCGGCTCTTCAACCCGGCGATACCGTGTTGGGGATGGCGTTGCCCCATGGCGGACATCTTACACACGGCAGTCCGGTCAACCTCTCCGGAAAATGGTTCAATTTCGTGTCCTATGGGGTTAATAAGGAGACTGAGCGGATTGACCATGACGAACTGCTTAAGCTGGCTAAAGAACATAAGCCCAAGCTTATCGTCGCCGGCGCCAGCGCTTATCCGCGCATCATCGACTTTGCCGCATTTCGTGCCGTATGTGACGAAGTAGGGGCGTTGCTGATGGTGGACATGGCGCATATCGCCGGTTTAGTAGCTGCAGGTCTGCATCCCAGTCCGATACCTTATGCCGACTTCACTACGACGACGACGCATAAGACATTGCGCGGACCGCGGGGCGGTATGATTCTGTGCGGTGCCGATCAGGCCGCCGCCGTGAACAAGGCTATATTCCCCGGTACGCAGGGCGGGCCTTTGATGCACGTGATCGCGGCTAAGGCCGTGGCTTTGAAAGAAGCGCTTTCACTTGAATTCCGCACGTATCAGGAGCAAGTCGTAACCAATGCTCAAGCCTTGGCGACGAGGTTGCTGGAGCGAGGTTACAAGTTGATATCGGGCGGCACCGATAATCACCTGTTGTTAGTAAACGTCAAGGTCAAAGGCATTACGGGTAAAGACGCGCAAACGGCGCTGGATTCCATCGGCGTTACCGTGAACAAGAATACCATCCCTTGGGACGAAGAGAGCCCCTTTGTCACCAGCGGCATTCGCTTGGGCACTCCGGCGGTTACCACACGCGGTATGGGTGTGGATGAGATGCGGGAGATCGCCGCGCTCATCGATGAGACTTTGACTGCGGCGGCAGCCGATCGGCTTGATGCCGTGCACGATGATTTGGCGGCTAGAGTGAGAGCGCTCAACGCGGCATTTCCGCTCTACAAGTAATTGTCTGCCGTAGCTGAAGTATAGGTAGTATAGCGGCTGTTCAACACCGGAAAGGCGTTGAACAGCTTTTTTGTTTTGTTGCAACCACCAAGTTGGGGTGCAAAAGGCAGCATATGTGAGAAACGTGGAGTTGCGGTGTAAGAGGACAACCGGCATTAGGGGCTGTCATTTCTGTCTAACGCCTGATTTTTGCGTTTGGTTTGTCTGCCCGGTATGCGGTATGCTGAGTGCGCAGCCGCTGCGTGAGGGGCCAAAGGAGTATGCTAAATGTCGAAACACACGGTACGTCTCGCTACAGTAATGGCACTTCTCCTGGTGTTTTCCCAAATAGCAAGCGCGGCAAGTCCGTTCATTCCGGTCAAAAGCAAGCCGATGAAAAGCTACGGCGTCTTTTTACCTGCAGCCGTGGAGTTGGACGACAAAGAGTTGGCGGAGATTGAGGGCGAAGGCTTAGTAGCAGGGGTTCTCGGGGCAGTGGCCGGAGCGGTTACCGGGGCGATATCCTATACGGTTGGGTATGTATGGGACGTCTATATTGACGATGCCCTGGCGAATTTCTTTGGAGAAGGCGGCACGGACGAAGACGATCCCGTATGGGAATGGAGCAGTTTCTACGACTCCGCAGGTAAAGGGGTCATCACAGGCTTCTTGGGCGGATTAATCATGCCGTAGGTTCTTCTTGCGGCTGTTGTGGGAGGAAGTCGCTTCCTCCCACAACCGGTAAATTGGGAAAGGAGAGACGCCATATGTATGGAGTACGATTGACCCGCTTTCTACTCACGCTGCTATGCGCGTTTGCCATCTACCAAATTAACAATATGTTTGGCGCCGTTGCATCGTCTGGTCGCGGCAGTTATATGGCAGGTGTGATTATTGCGGCTTTGTTCTGTGAACTCCAGTCGGCACACGCCGCCAAAAGCGCGTTTGCTCGGAGGTTGTTCGATATTGACCATTGGGCGCACCAGATCTATAGCCGATCGCTGTGGTTGCGCGTGATCGTCAGAGGTTTCTGTTTCTTGCTCCTCTACTATGGTTTGCAGTCGCCCTGGGCGGAAAACCCCTTTACACTTTCATTTTTGCTAAAGCGGTTGGTCGCGGACGGCGTGGTCGTCCTCACTTTCGGCTTGCTGTGGGAGTTCTTGTTACCGAACACGGAACAGAATTAGAGAATGGCGGAAGGGCCTTGCCGGAGAGTCCGGTGGGTCGCCTCCCACTGCCCTGTGGGAGATACGGCATGAGAGGAGACGAACCTATGAGACGTCGTGTTATTTGGCCTCTATGCCTAGCGTTGCTGCTCTGGCGCGTCGGATTCGTAACTTCCGTCGCGGCGGAACAGATACGCTCACTGTTGGAGATGCGCCGGAACGCGGTAGTGATCCAAACCCATTGGTGGTCATGCGGCGCCGCCGCCGTAGCGACGCTACTCACCAGCTATTACGCGATCCCTGTTACGGAAACCGAAACATTGACGCTTATTGCTCGCAGTAACCCGCATGCGGCGGCGGATAGCTCCATCGGGCAAGCATTAACCCTGCTTGCGTTGAAACAAGCGTTGCAGGCGAAAGGTATTGAGTCTAAGGCGTACCGTCTTGATGCAGCTACCTTATATGACTACTTTAGCAGAGGCGGATTGCCGCTGATCATGCGCTTATCCTATCCGCAAGCGCACTTTGTGGTAGGCATAGGTATAGTCGAAGACAGCATAGCCGTCGCTGATCCGTCGTTTGGCGAGCGCTTGATCGATTGGACCGGCTTAGTCTACGAGCATGGTTTCACAGGTTATGTTCTGGTACCGATACCTGCAACGCAGCAACTGGAATTGGTTCACATGCGTCAAGAGGTGGCGCTCGCACGTTTTTTTCAAAGATATGCGTACTTAGATGCGTTGGGGGGAGATTTGCATCATTGGTAAGTACTTGCTCCGGGTCCATGTTCTCGTGTTTTACGCCACGCTGTTTTTCTTAGCCGTCGGAACGGTACATGCGCAAGCTCCTGAACATACTCAAGGTTGGACGAAGTACGGCTTTGGCTTAACATTTATACCGCAAGGAGAGGAGCGGCAGTTGTCGGATCAGGCTGGTCAAACATACCGGCTTATCCAGTCCGCGCAGCTGGTTGACTTGTCGCTACAAGGCAGCTATCGCTTTAACCGGCGGGCTACGCTCCATCTGGAGTTGGGTACCAACCATCACTTGCGACAAACATGGGTGAAACAGACTACCGGATCGCTCACTAAAGTGCGGTTGGAATCGGCGCATCAATCGTCCTGGTGGTCGAGCGGTCGGTTGGTTGTTCAGCAGGAGAAAACGGGCCGGATACGGCCGCAATGGTCTCTTACCGTAAGGTATCCATGGGTAGTCAAAGTGCATGCGGGTTTTAGCCTCATCGGAGATCCCGTGGTGTTAACCGGTGCGCTACACTACGAGATGCTGCCGGTGGAGGGGCTGCAATCCGTCAGCGTGCAATGCGGCGTAGGATTGGTGGCTAACGAAAGCGTGAGTCTGATACTTAGCGCTCAACATAGTCTTCCTTTACAAGCCGTGCGCCCACCCGGCAGTATGGTGTCGCTGGGCGTAACATACTATGGGGGTAAACTAAACGAAAGGGAATTGAGCGTCCAAAACGTACTGGAGGCTGTCGGCGGCCAAGTATATACCGGCATGCGCACGCAGGTCTACGTAAAGAACATGGACCTGCCGTAGCCGGACTCACATACTTCTTGCGCTTAGAGGTAAACTAAGATAACATGAAGGAAAACATCATCACGGACAGGTCGATGACGGGGACTAATGGCGACTGCCGCTTAAGGGAGCCGATGGTGAGTGCGAATCGGTGCGCAACAGTTGTCTTTCCACCCCGGAGACGCTGACGAGTCGCAATAGCGAGGGAGTCAGCCGGGTCAGCCCGATATAGCAAACTCAAGGTGTTCTCCTAGTATTTTCAGGAGAAAACCAGGGTGGCAACGCGGTCAAACCGTCCCTGTATTCGGACGGTTTTTTTATTGCATAAAGCAGTTTTCTGAGAGGGTGAGCGGTAGTGTTGGATATTAAACTGATTCGTAGTCATCCGGAGGAAGTAAAGGCGGCCATCGCTAAGAAAGGTGAGGGCTTTCCGGTAGATGAACTGCTGGAGTTGGATGCGCAGTGGCGCGGCATATTGCAGCAGGTGGAAGAGCTAAAAGCCAGGCGTAATGTGGTTTCCCAGGAGATTGGCCGCAGCGGGGGTAAAGGTGAACAAGCGCAAGCGGCTATTGCGGAAATGAGACAGGTTGGCGAGCGGATCAAAGCCATGGACGAACAGGCTCGTGAACTGGAGGCCAAAATTCAGGACCTGTTGCTGCGCATTCCCAATCTGCCTCACGAAAGCGTGCCGGTGGGCGCATCGGATGCTGACAACGTGGAAGTGAGCCGGTGGGGAAAGCCGCGAGAATTTGCCTTCACGCCCAAACCGCACTGGGATTTAGGAACCAACCTCGACATTCTGGATTTTGACCGCGGCGCCAAGATTGCCGGAGCCAGGTTTAGCGTGGTCAAAGGCTGGGGAGCTAAGCTACATCGCGCTTTGGTCTCGTTTATGATCGATCTGCATACGCAGAAACATGGGTATGTCGAGATCCTCCCGCCTTATATGGCGAATACGCAAAGCTTGGTAGGTACGGGTCAGTTGCCCAAGTTCGGCGAAGATATGTTCAAGGTAGAGGATCACGACCTGTATCTCATTCCTACCGCTGAAGTACCGGTGACCAACCTGCATCGTGACGAGATACTTGACGTCGAGCAACTGCCTCTGTATTATGTCGGCTTCTCCGCTTCGTTCCGCTCGGAGGCCGGTTCGGCAGGCAGAGACACCCGCGGTCTTATTCGCCAGCACCAATTCGACAAAGTCGAGCTGGTCAAGTTCGTGAAGCCGGAAGATTCGGATGCTGAATTAGAGAAGTTGGTCAATGAGGCTACCGAAGTGTTGCGTCAGTTGGAACTACCTTATCGCATATCTCAGATGTGTACGGGCGACTTGGGATTTACGGCGGCGATGAAGTACGATCCGGAAGTGTGGTTACCCAGTTACGACCGGTATGTAGAGATCTCGTCGTGCAGCAACTTCCGCGACTTTCAAGCCCGGCGGGCAAATATCCGGTTTCGCCGCGTGAAGGGCCAAAAAGCGGAGTTCGTACACACCCTGAACGGTTCAGGCTTAGCCGTCGGCCGCACTTTGGCCGCCGTGCTGGAGAATTACCAAAACGCTGACGGTACCATTACGGTACCCGAAGTACTGCGACCCTATTTGGGCGGGCTCAAGGTGATCGGTTAATTAAGAAAAAATAAGCTGCACGGCGGCAGGTCGGGAAGCCGCCGTGCGGCTTGACGTTATGTAAGCTTATCAATGAGCGCTAGTTCCGCAACCACCATGGCGTGATCGGAGCGGATAGAGTCGATAATCCGCACGCCTGATCCGGTCGCCGTCCAGTGCGACGACGCCAAGATGTAGTCAATCCGCTTGCTTGGGGCGCCGGATGGAAAAGTGAATTGGTTCCCGTGGGCGTCGCAATCCCATAAAAGACCAGCTATACGTCCTTTCAGATCCCATTGGCCGGGAGTTGCGTTCATATCTCCCGTCAGAATGGCGGGGAGTGTATTCAGCTCCAGCACATCCGCCACCGTGTTGCATTGCAATTCACGGATATCCTGTCGGCGCACTTCCAGATGCGTGTTGTAGATATCCGTTAACACGCCGTTGATATCGACTGTCGTTTGCATTAAGGTTCTAGCTTCACATCCCGGCGCCGTAGGTAACCAGAACTGGCGGGCGGCAATAATGGGAAACCGGGTGATCACAGCCACGCCATAGTACCCTTCCTGAAAAGGAAAGTGGGCGGCAAATCGGCAGTTGAATCCCAGCAGCTGCGCCAACTCCGCGGATTGATCAATGCCGTCGCTGCGTTTGGTACACTGGTCGACTTCCTGCAAACCGACGATTTCAGCGCCGGATTGCCGGATGACCTCCGCCAGGCCCGGCAGATCAATGATTCCGTCTGTGCCTCGTCCGTGATGCATATTGTAGGTTGCCACACGCACCTGCATTATAGCCTCGTCCTCTCCAAATAGTTGCTACAAACACTTAGACGGTCGTTCTCTCACAGCCCGATGGGTTGCAAAGCACAACCATGTTTCCGGTAGTATTTGGCATCGGATAGGGGAGTCCTTGTCGCCAGGCCGTTCAATTTGCTCATGGCATGCAGGATTTAGCCGTTTCAGTAGGAATTCCGTACTATGACCTAATATAGGCGCTAGGAGGTCCTTATGCAATGAAACCGCGAGACATTATCCTCGGTAACATCACCCATGACAATCCGCCGCGTCCAGGCGTTCGCTTCGATCGTGGACGGTTGACCGATATCAGAACCGTCGGACTCACTCCTTCACCCGGCTTTCAGGAGCGTAAATGGGTAGAAGGCCGCATTGAGTTTCGCGAAGACGAGTGGGGCAATATCTGGCACAGGTTTGTCGATGGTTGTTTGGGAGGAGAGATTTTCAAGCCGGCGGTTGAGGATTGGGCTCAACTGCGCGATCTGCGCGTTCCCGACTTCGACAACCCGGTCCGTTACGAGAAAATGCGCACCATCTTCGCTCAGGAAACGGAGCTGTTCCGTCTGGCCAGTATACCTGGCTGGGTGTTCGCTACGTCTCGGTATCTGCGCAAAATGGAAAACTACTTTGCGGATCTGATCTTGGAGCGCGATCACATTGAAGAGCTGCACGACATCGTAACCGGTCTATACGAGCGGGTTATCATTCGCTGTGCGGAAGCGGGGGCCGACGGTATTTTCTTCTGCGAAGACTGGGGTACCCAGGAACGCACTTTGGTAGGTCCCGACATGTGGCGTGACATCTTTGCTCCGCATTTTCGCCGTTTGTGCGGCACGGCGCATAAACACGGCTTGAAGGTTTTGATGCACTCCTGCGGTTACAATTGGGAACTGCTCGACGACCTTATGGACAGCGGTATCGACCTCTTCCAGTTCGATCAACCGGCGCTATATGATCAACCGGCTTTGGCAGCCAAATTGCGCGAACGCAAGGTCGGCTTGTGGGTGCCGGTAGACATCCAGAAGGTCATGCCCACGGGTAACAAGGAACTGATTGAGCAGGAAGTAGCTCGGATGGTGGAGTTGTACCAAGGCGGAATCATCTTTAAGAATTACGGCGATCTGCAAGGTATCGGCGTCAAGTTGGAGTGGGACATGTGGGCGTATCATGCCATCCTCAAGGCATGCGGGCTCGAGGATCCGAAGAACAAAGAAGCCGTCTGATTCCACATGACGAGGGCGGCGCTATGCCCACTCCATGCGCGTGCCTAATTTCTGTAAGTCCTGAAAAAATGCCGGATAGGACTTGCTGATATGGTGCGCTTCGTTGAGTACGACCGGCCGGCGGCAGCGCAACGACGCGATGGCCGCGCCCATGAGCAGACGATGGTCGTGGTGAGCCTCTATGGTCGCGCCGCCGGGTAAGCCGTTGGGTTGCCCATGGACGATGATGGAGTCGCGGGTTTCCTCTACTTGCGCGCCCAGTTTGCGTAGTTCGGCACAGTAGTCGGAGATACGATCTGATTCCTTGTAGCGCAGGTTCTCTATGTTATAGAAGCGGGAGGTACCTTTGGCAAAGCAAGCAGCCGCCACCATGGCCATCACCGCATCCGTCGCTTTGTCGCCGTCAAACTCAACCGCGTGTAGTGGTGCGCCGCCGCGCACGCTGACCGTGTGAGCAGAGGCGTCGAAGTGGATATCACAGCCCATCGCTTGCAGAACGGGCACAATGGCCTGCTCCCCTTGGTGGTCGTCGTAGAGCCCGGTTATGGTCACCTTTGATTCGGTCACCGCGGCTGCTGCCAGAATAGCCGCGGTACCCGGCCAATCGCCAGGGATATCATGCCGCCCGCCTTGATACTCTTGAGGTCCGTGTATGATGAATTCTCGGCGGTCTGGGGCGGCCTCCGCCTGAATGCCGGTAGCGGCTAGGACGCGCAGGGTCTGATCCAATAATGGCGCAGAGCGTTGTTCACCGGTTACGATAATGTGCGTCGTGCCTCGCAGCAGAGGCGCCAAGAAAAGTAGGGCGCTGGTGAATTGCGAAGACGTTGCGCCGCTGACATGGACAACGCCGCCTTTCTCTAATCCACCGCTGATGGTGATGGGGAGACGACCTGCATTTGAGCTGCTGGAGCAGCCTAGTTCCCGTAGAGCTGTTAACAGATCCAAGTGCGGACGGCGTCCTAGGGAATCGGGATAAGGCGTGACAAAACGGGTAGGAGCAGGAATGGCGGCGCATATGGCCATTAAGAAACGTGCGACCGCACCCGCATTGCCCACATTGAGCTCACCGGGGGCTGTTAATTTGCCTGCGGTACCTACGATCCGCAGACCGGTGGCCGTCATTGTCGTTTGCGCTCCCAAAGCTTGGCAACATGCCAGCATGGCCTGAGCGTCGTCGATGACGGCCGGGTTGGTCAGTTCCGTTACGCCATGGGCCAGCGTAGCGCACAGAATGTGCCTGCTCGTATAGTTTTTGGATCCATGCGCAGCCAATGCGCCTGCCAGTTGCGCCGTCGGATGGATGGTTACCTGCACGTCGAGCCCCCGTATCTGTCGCAGGCGGTTACCTGCGCAAGGTATTTGAACTACATCGTAGCATAATGGATCGGCTGTTTGAAGATAAAAAAGGACCCTTTCACCCGCGCATGGCGGGCGGAAGGGTCTTATTGCGCTAAGCGCCGCAAAGGCAATAGCGGTTTTAGTAGGCGACGAGTTTCGCCTTACGGTACACCGCGGCGGTGGAGTAGGCGAAGAAACCTACGGTACCGCCGTTAAGCGTGCCGTCGTAGTCGTAGCTCATCATCAATTCGCCGTTAACATAGGTGTTGAGCTTGTTACCGATACGTTCGAAGCGCATGGTGCGCCACTCTTGCAGATCCCATGCCCAGGGGTTGGGGTCCTCGTAGGTCATTAAAATTTCACTGGAAGAGGCAGAGACAGCCCTGGCGATCTCCCAGCGCTGGGAGGAGGGACGGAATCGGAACACCAGGAAATCATCGCCGCTTGCGTTGATGTAAAGACCGAAATACGGACGCTGCGCAGGGTTGTTCCCTGAAATGCAGCCCAATTCGGCTTCAAAGCTGAAGTTCTCCGGTAAAGCAATATCGTCATAGAAGAACCTCATATCGCCGCCGAGGGCAAGTTCCTGGACGACCTCAATGCCGTTGTCTCCTTCTTTGGCTACCCATTGGCCCGCTCCTACTGTAGTTGCCTTATTGGGGTCCAGGGGGATGACGGTTTCAGCATTGACTATACAAACCGCGCCGACAACGCATGCGAGCACCAGTAACATGACAGCAATGCTTCTTTTCATGTACAAACCCTCCCAAAAGAAAATTGATGTTGAGCGCAGGGCGTAAGGTCTCTCCATTCTTCGCTTATCGGCGTGTGGTGGAGTGATCCTGTGCGCACGCACCCTAGTGTCACCGACTTAACACGTGTCGATTGACATGTGTAATATCTACAAGGTTTATGGGCATAATCCTGCCACTATTAACAACAGGCACGAAATTCTTCCGTGATGCAACTAAGCGGCGCCATTGCGCCTGTTGTTTAGAGGTTGATCTCAAAATCATATACCTTGCGCTGTTTAGCCGGCAACTCCGGCGCTGCAATAATCTCCGGTATCGCTTCACCAGCTTCCGCCATGCGCTTAATCAGCCGCTCTCGTAGTGCTTTGGCTAATTCTTTATGCGAAGCAAAGCCTATTAGGTTGGTCAGTTCATAAGGATCGGCCTGCAGATCGTATAAACAAGCCTCTTCATAGGTGTCGGACGACGGATTGCGCAGGCTGATGCCTTTGGGTGCCTGGACGGCGTACTTCCAGCGGTGCGTACGAATAGCTCGACCAATTTGCGACTCGCTGATTTGGACAAATACTTCACCAGGCCAGTCTTCTCTTTCACCGCGGAGCAAAGGCAGCATGGAGCGCCCTTGCATCTCCGGGGGTACCGGTATGCCGGAGGCATCCAGTAAGGTGGGCGGGATATCGACTAAGCTGACCAATTCGCGCACTCTGCCGCCTCCGCTAAACGGGCCGCCGTGCATGGCCATAGGTATGCGGATGGAGCTGTCGTGCGGCGACCTTTTATACTCGGAGTTGCGCGTACGGAAGTGATTGCCGTGATCCGACGTAAATATCACGATGGTGTCTTCCAGTAGTTGCAAGCTGCGGAGGGCGTCGAGCAAGCGGCCCAAGGCTTCGTCCAGTCGTTTGATCATGCCGCAGTAGCCGCCCAGATGCTGATGGCTGTTGCCGCCTAACGCGGCCAAGTCGGGCGGAATCCACCGAGATACGTACCTTTCGGCGTATCCGTAGGGAGCGGGATAGTCGTCGCGGTGGTTTTGGAAATGCGGTTCAATGAACGAGAGGAACAGAAAGAACGGGTGCTCCTTATGGTTGTCTATATAACGAATTGCGGCATCGGTCAGGGCGTCAACTCGGTAGCCGGGTAGGGTGACGGGGTTATCGTCGTTATCATAGAGCACGGTGTGATAGGCGTCGGATGTAAATTCCAGGATGTTCGCCGCCAGCCAGTACTCATAACCGCCGCGTTTACCCTCCGGAACGGGTTCGCCTTTGTGCAGGTGCCATTTACCGATATAACCTGTATGGTAACCTGCGTTTTTGAAGTGGTGAGCCAAAGTAGTCTCGTTTTCAGGTAGAGGAATGCCGTTGACGTGGCAACCTACTGTCGTGGCATACTTGCCGGTTTGTAGGCAGGCGCGTGCGGGACCACAAACCGGCTGGCAAGTAAAAGCATGGGGTACAAAAGTACCTTCCATCCCCATACGATCTAAATTAGGGGTGAGATCAAGGGGATTGCCGTTTAAGCCGATCGTATCCCAGCGTTGTTGGTCGGTAAAGAAGACAACGACGTTTGGACGACGTATAGGCGCACTCATATAACGAACCTTCTTTCTGTAGCCACAATGATTACCGATGACATATGTGTCGCAGAAATACGCATCATCACCAACACCTTCTATAACTCAAATAAATTCCCTGCGCTGAAGGGTGAGATTATGCCGTAGGGGAAGCGCCGTGTCGGATTTGCTTTACCTCCGAAAGGATGAAAATTCCGGGCCTTTTGTTTATTATGCGTTTGCGCGCAGGCAACTGCAGGTTTTACCGCCTCTTCTGCCTAATAATGCGGTAGCCGCAACCGCACTTGAGCGCAACCGTAGGAGTGCGCACAGGATAGGTTCGGCAGGATTGGACGCAACGCGGTGCAAATGTTTTCGCCTCTGCCGGTTTTGTATCAAGAGGTAACTTGAGTTATGTGATTATGCGTCGGTAATGCGATGCAGATACCGTATAGCATCAAATAGGAGAGACATATTGGTGGAGAATCATACGGCTCAAAACGGGGCTTCAGCGCCAAGAGGGGTTTATACGCCTATTTGGACCTTGCGGGATGCGTGGATCGCTTGGCAAAGCGGTGCCAAATTCCCCATCGGATTTCTGGGAGATAGCACGACCGACGGCTCCGCGACCACAAGCGGTTCTTCTCACGCACGTCGGGACACGGAAGCGGGCGGATACGGTAAGGTCGATTATATTAACCCGCATGCCTATCCATACCTTCTGGAACAACTGATACGGCGGGAGACCGGCAACAACGCAGCCCGTGTTTATAACATCGGGTACTCCGGCACCACGTTCAAATGGGCGAAACCCAAGCTGGAAGCCATATTCGGCGACGCGTACGCAGATGTGAAGATGGTCGGCATCGTTTACGGCATCAACGACCGACTGGTAGATACCGTAGCTGAATACGAACAAGCGGTTAAAGAGAACCTGGCGTATTTCATCGATTGGTTCTATGACAGGGGGATTCAGCCGTTTTTGGTGACTCCGCAAGCCACTGTGGAACCATCTACGGCGACCACATACCTGGGGCAGTACCCGCTGCGCAGTTCGGAGGCGCTTAGCTCTATCGCCGGTTGCGTCATCAAGGAAGTCGCCGGTAAGTACGGCTTGGAACTCATCGACATGACGGCCTTTGGTGAATTGGCTTTAACCTATAGCCGCTATTCATTGGCGGAGCTTTGTCCTGATACCCTCCACTTCGGCGATCGGGGTCATATGATGGAAGCAGGTTTCTTATTCTCCCGGTTCTGTCCGCGCGTCATCGAGATCAAAGAGGACGCAATGCTGACATTCACTTCTCAGAAACTGCGATCAAGTGTGCCCTCAGACAAGGTGACCTACGTCCAGCCTGCAATACATGGGTTCAAAATCAAGGCGGAGTATGAGAAAGACGATGCCGATGATACGCTCCTGCAGGACTTCTGGGTGCTAAACAGCGGCAAAGGCGGATTTAGGCTTATCGCGTATGCCGTGAATGCCGTTGGGTATGTTATTGTTGATGGGGTGCATACCAGCTTGACTTCCACCGAGCAGGTGATCGCCGATGACCTGGACATCGGCCTACACCACATACAAGCGTATCCCGGCATCGGCAACAAGGTGGGCTTTTTAGGTTTTAAGTTGAAAAAAACATGCGATTAGAAGCTGGAGGCGGATTACACGGGTTTCATGGCCGGTGTTGCCCGTCTTGCCTTTGCAATGTATGATGTGAGTTGTCTATTTATGAGCGTCACTTCGTTTGGGAAACCGGAAATCATGGAGAATTTGGCTGATGCTCATATAAACCCGCAATCTTGTAGGGATATGCGGATCAATCGCGTATGTCTCTATTTTTACGCCTTATAAACCTTATGTAAAGGAAGGGATGCAATTTGAAGGCATTAGCAGGTGTCTTATTCGTCATCACCTATATCTTACTGCTGGCGTTGCCTAAAACCAGAACGTACGTGGCGTTAGGCGCGGGCGCGCTCTTTGTCATTCTGGGTATTCTGCCGGTCGATAAGGTCTTTTCCTCCATCGACTGGAACGTCATTCTAATGATCGCCGGTACGATGGGCATCGTATACTTTTTCATAGAATCGCGCATGCCGGCCTTGCTCGCCGATTGGATTATGATGAGGGTGCCGGATGTCAAATGGGCTATGGTGGCTCTGGCGCTCTTTGCCGGCCTCATCTCCGCCTTTGTGGATAATGTGGCTACGGTGCTGATGGTTGCGCCCGTAGC
>DUQB01000236.1 GCA_012838035.1 Bacillota bacterium
CGGCACCTTCTATAATGTAAACAGTCTGGACAGACATGGGATACCGCCCTTGCCCACCAACTGGTTCACAGATGAGTTCACATGGGAAGACTTTGTCGCGGCAGCCAAAAAAATGACCTACGATAGCAACGGCGACGGCGTGAACGATTACTGGGGGCTGCATGGTTTCGGGTCTTACGGAGGCTATAACCAGATTGGGTTGTGGGGCGTTCAAGATATTGATCCCAATCGCACGCAGTATCGCGGTACGGATCCGGAAGTGGTTCAGGCCGTAGAAGAGATCATGAAGCTTTACACCGAGTACAACGTACGCGGCGGCGCGTTTCTGAACGGCACCGCAGCGATGCAGGTAGTGCAGTCATACTATGTGAACAATATTCGCACGCAAATGGAAAGCGGTAACATGTTTGAATGGCGGCTCGGCGTATTGCCCAAGGCCAAGCAGCGCGTTTCGCAAGGCGCATTCTTGTCAATCGGCATGTCGGCGCATAGCAACAATAAAGAAGAAGCATGGCAATTGATCCGTTTCCTCGCCTATGAAACGGAAGGCGCCATGCTCTTTACCCGGGCGGAAAACCGCACTCCCATGCTGCGCGACACCATGCGCGACTACCTGCAGCGCTGGGAGAGACTCATGCCCGGCAGCAACCTAGCGGTTTTCACGGATGCTACCGCAGTGATGTGGCGGTGGTACCTGATGACGGGCTACGGGGCTACCGATATCGGCGACATTCTGAACCAAAGCTGGACACGCATACGCACCGGCCAAGTGAGCGCAAAGGCTGATTTAGAGGCGATCACTCCGGTCATCCAGGCCATATTGGATCAGAATAAGTAACCAAGGCGAAGGCGAGCAGGCGTCATGTTTGCTCGCCGTTACCTTTTCCAGGGCAGGTCGGCCTATTACCGGTACCGAGCATATTCGCAGTTGGAGGTTCGCACCATCTAAGGTAGTGCAAGCAGAACCAACAATCAGCCGTTAACGTAATTAAACGATAGCGGCTTTTTTAACGTCCGGCCGGCGGGGACCAGGCAGTGTCTGGAGATAATAAATAAGAGGTGGCGTATTTTTCGATTCATTGGTAAACTGGGCATGTTGCGTGCGCATAAGCTACACAGCGGACGTTTTTTCCGTTACTCTTAATTACCGAGTAGGGGGCAGGTTAGTGACGACTAAACAGGAATGGCGCCAGGTGGTTCCGGCACTCATCAGCATACCGAGCAAACCGCGCAGGAATGGATTAACCATGATGATAGACAAAGGTTTGGGTATGCATAGCTTTGCCGAAACTCTATCCATGGGCGCTGAGTACATCGACTTCATCAAGCTCGGCTTTGGCACCGCCTTGCTGTATCCTTCCGGCATACTAGAACAGAAGGTCCGTATGGCGCAGGAACGCGGTATCGCGATTTATCCGGGTGGCACTTTGCTTGAGGTGGCTGAGATGACCGAAACCTTCGAGCAGTTCTTAGATCAGGCTGTCGCCTGGGGCATTACTCATGTAGAGATATCGGATGGGACAATTCCCCTGTCTGCAGCCAGAAGGGTGGAAATGATCCGCAGCGCCGCCAAGAGAGGATTACGCGTCATCACGGAAATTGGGAAGAAGACTAAGAACCATCCGGTCGACGCCGATTTTGTTTTGGAGCAGATGACGCGCGATTTGGATGCCGGCGCCGAATATGTCATTATGGAAGCGCGAGACTCGGGTACGTCTGTAGGGATATTTGATGCGGAAGGTAAGGTCAAGGAGCCGTTGTTCACTACGCTGCTGAGTAAATTGGCTGATCCCGCTCGGGTAATCTGGGAAGCTCCTTTGGTTAGTCAACAACAAGAGCTTTTGTTGAGACTGGGCGCCACAGTGAACTTAGGTAATGTACAGGCTAATGATGTGATCACCTTGGCTGCCACACGCAGCGGATTGCGGGGCGACACCTTGCGTTCGGTGGTGGAGAAGTACTATCCTGCGTCCTAGTGCAGCGACGGTTTTGCTCGTAATATAAAGGAATCTTTTCTCATGTGTCGTATAATGTCGGTAAAGCTGAGATACGTGTTTGTCTCAGAAAGGATGGCAGATACATGCTCATCAATATGCCGGCGACTTTAACCGAGCAAAACCCCAAGGCGGAAACAGCGACCATCGAGGCGCTTTTTGAGCAGTTGCTTGCGACGGAGCGCACTACACCGGAATTTCTCACATTATGGCAGACGATCGATCAGTATCTAGACAACGCAATCGCCAAGGAACGGACCGGTGAGTGAATCGTGCTCCGCCGCCGTGGTATGTAGGCGGACGTGTGCATTTATTGCTTGTTTTCCGGTTGCGAATCGGCGTATAATAATCCCTAAGATGCAAAATGCAATGAAGGGGCCGCACCAAACTTAAACGGGTAAAGAGAACCGGGGATAGGTGAGAGCCTGGAACCCTGCCGTTTGGATTGCCATCTCCCCGGAGCAGCCTGTCCGAACCAAAACCGATAATATGCCGGTTTGCAGTAGGCCAGGTCGGTATGTCGCCGTTACCCGACAACTGAAGTGAGATCGGTAGTGTACCGTTCTAACTGAGGTGGTACCACGGGAATAATCCTCTCGTCCTCATTTTGGGCGAGAGTTTTTTCTTTAAGAAGGGGTTGTTTGGAGTGGAGTATAAACAAACCGTGCTGGTAGGCAAAACAGCATTCCCCATGAAGGCCGGCTTGGCGCAGCGTGAGCCGGAACGTTTGGCCAAGTGGATAAATGAAGGTTACTACCAAGCATTACAAGAAAGAGGCAAGGCGGCCGGACTGCCCAAGTTCGTACTGCACGACGGTCCGCCTTACGCCAACGGGCATATTCATATCGGCACCGCTATGAACAAGGTGCTTAAGGACATGATCGTCCGCTCTAAAAGCATGGATGGGTATTATGCGCCTTATGTCCCAGGTTGGGATTGCCATGGCCTGCCCATCGAGCTGCAAGCGTTAAAAACGGCGGGAATCGACAAGAATGCGTCCGACCCGCTGGCTATTCGGCAGCGCTGTCGCGAGTTCGCCTCCCGTTATATCGATATCCAGCGGGAGGAGTTTCAGCGCCTAGGCGTTTGGGGCGATTGGGAGAATCCGTATCTGACCTTGCGACCGGAGTATGAAGCCAAGCAGGTTGAAATCTTCGGCATGATGGCCGAAAAAGGTTACATCTACAAAGGACATAAACCGGTCTATTGGTGCGCAGACTGCGAAACGGCTCTGGCCGAAGCCGAGATCGAGTATTACGATCATACTTCGCATTCCATTTATGTGCGTTTCCGCGTGACGAACGATCAAGGTCTGCTCGCCGCCGCCGATCAGGAAACCTACTGCATCATTTGGACGACCACGCCTTGGACGCTGCCGGCCAACTTGGCCATTTGCGTGCACCCGGATTATGATTATGCTGTGGTAACGGTAGACGACGTACAGTACCTTATTGCCAAGGACCTTACCGAGAGTGTTGCTAACGCGCTGGGTTGGGAAGACTACAGCATTGTGCGCACCATCACTGGTAAAGAGCTGGAAGGCGTGGAGACGCACCATCCTTTCGCGGACCGAACGTCGCCGCTGATTTTAGGTGAACACGTCACACTTGACGCAGGTACGGGTTGCGTTCATACGGCACCGGGGCATGGCTTGGAGGACTACGAGGTAGGACTGCGCTATGGATTGGATGTTTTTGCGCCTGTAGACGCGCAAGGTAAATTCACTGCAGATGCCGGCAAATATGCCGGTTTACCGGTAACGGCGGCGAACCGGGTGATCCTAGACGACTTAAAGGCAAACGGCAGCTTGCTCAAGGCAGCCGATATAGAGCACCAGTATCCGCACTGCTGGCGTTGTAAGCATCCGGTGATGTTTAGAGCAACACCTCAATGGTTCGCTTCGGTGGAGGGTTTCCGCCGCGAAGCTTTAGAGGCTATCCGGCAGGTGCAGTGGATCCCGCGTTGGGGCATTGATCGCATCACCGGTATGGTTAAAGAGAGACATGACTGGTGTGTTTCCCGCCAAAGATACTGGGGCGTGCCTATCCCTATCTTTTATTGTCGGGATTGCGACGAGCACTTGATCAACCAAGATACTGTGGGAGCGGTGGCGGATTTATTTAGGAAAGAAGGCTCGGACGCTTGGTGGAAGTACGAAGCGGCGGATATTTTGCCGGCAGGAACGGCATGCCCTCACTGCGGGTCGACCGACTTCCGTAAAGAGACCGACATCATGGATGTCTGGTTCGACTCCGGTTCCAGCCATGCGGCCGTATGTAGTCAGCATCCTGAGCTTAAGTGGCCGGCCGATATGTATTTGGAAGGCTCCGATCAGCATCGCGGTTGGTTCCAATCGTCACTGCTCACATCAGTCGCAGCCTATGGAAGAGCGCCTTTTGACGCCGTACTGACGCACGGCTTCGTGGTTGACGGCGAAGGCCGGAAGATGTCGAAGTCGTTGGGCAATGTAATTGCTCCAGCAGAGGTGATCAATAAGTATGGCGCAGACATTTTACGGCTGTGGGTCGCTTCCGCCGACTATCGCGGTGATGTGAGCATCTCGCCTGCCATCCTGGAGCAGATGAGCGAAGTCTACCGCCGCATTCGCAATACGGCGCGGTTTATGTTGAGCAACTTAGGTGACTTTAGCTTGGACGAACGCGTACCGTATGATGAGCTGCCTGAGCTGGATCGCTGGGCTTTACTGCGGGCCGAGCAATTGCGAGCGCGGGTAATGCAAGCCTACAGAGACTATGAGTTCCACGTGCTGCATCAGGCGGTGCACAACTTCTGCACTGTAGATATGGGTGGTTTCTACCTGGACGTGATCAAAGACACGCTTTACTGTGATGCCGCCGCGAGTCCGCGCCGGAAGGCGGCTCAAACCACCTTGGTGGAACTACTGCTGACACTGGTGGAGTTAATTGCTCCGGTACTGCCTTTCACGGCGGATGAAATTTGGGAGTATTTGCCGGCTGAGATGCGTTCGGAAGAGACTGTACATTATGTGCGTTGGCGTGCGCTGGACGAAAAACGGCTGGATAAAGAATTGGACGAGCGTTGGAACAGACTCTTGGAGGTGCGACGTGTGGTGGCGCGAGCATTAGAGCAAGCGCGGGCGCGGAAACTCATCGGCACTGGCAATGAAGCCATGCTGCACCTTTATGTTGATGAAGCCGATTATGCTTTGTTAACATCGTTAGCCGATTTCCTGCCGACGCTCTTCATTGTCTCTGAGACGCATCTCCATCATCTTGACGATGCCAAAACCGTCGGACTGGTCGAAGAGCGCGATGCTGAGATAACCGTAGTAGTAGAGAGCGCCGCCGGCAGCAAATGCGAACGCTGTTGGCGCTATAGCGAGCATGTGGGAGAGGACGCAACGCACAAGACGCTGTGTCCCCGCTGTGTTGAGGTTGTAGACCGCCTAGGTTAATAGCAAAAAAAGGGACGGTGCGATCGACCGTCCCTTCTGTTATGCCGTTGCAGTCATTACGCCTTCCGATTACGTCCCGGCGCCCATTTGATGCGACCGCCCTTCTCAGCCAAAAAGCGCATGGCTTCCAGATGGCAATACAGCTGGGCATCCAGCAGCATTTCCGGGGAATGCGTCACCAATTCACCTTGCCGGTCGTAACCGGAAAAACCATGACTAGGTGACTCCATTACGACGTTGAGGGCGCCGCAATGCAGATTCAGCGCCGAGGTCAGGTTGAACGGGCCGAGCGAAGACTGCGTCGGGTCGGCTTCCACCACCGGGTCGTTGCTGCTCTGTAACCCTTCTAGCGCCAGGCGCGTATGTACTCGAACGTAGAGTTGCTCAAAAACAGGGGTAAGCGCCGGTTCGCAAAAATCACGCAGCATGCGCATGAAGTAATTGCGGAACGGTGCGCCGGTATGCATATGCATGATGAGATCCGGGCGCTCGCGGGCGCAAAGGGCGAAGAGCGCTTCGGTTTCCGGTTGACGCTTTCCGAAGAAATCGTCGTGCTGGATATTCACCCCGGCGTCGTTTGGATACCCTCCTGGGAATTCTACTTGATCGAAGTCCATGGGGATAAGGGTTTTGCACATTGGCCAGACAATTCGGTTGCCGTCGGCCCAACAGCCGATATTGAGGTACTCGTGGCAGTCCATGTCCGGCCCTTTGTTGGTCTCCATGCGCATGGGCACGCGTGCCCGTCCGTCCGGATTCATTAAAGGGATGAGCATGATGCGATCGAGTTGCTTTGCCGTTTCCGTGATTTCCGGCCACGCTGTACCCCGCAGATCTTTGCCTGTTTCGAGCACATTAATGAGATTGACGACGCCTACTATGCCTTCCAGCTCAAAACCATGCACGCCGCCGATGCCCATATAGACTTTCTTGGCTGCATCGGGTCCCAGATAAGCTTGCATATCCCTACATCCCAACGCACCCGAGAAAGTGGTGGTTCCCAAGCCTTGCCGGGCGCTGCCGTACAATGCGGCTTGAATTTCTCGCCCACCGGCGCTTTTACCTATGATCTCCGACTTACCGAGCGAAACATGCGCTTGCAGCCATGCTTGTATCTCGTCATACGTACTAATCCAAAATGCAGGTATCTCCCCTGGTTCCGCCAGGTAATCCGGTCTTATTTGCAAACCCATGCAGGCACCTCTTTTACACTAATCGCTGCCGTTCGTCTTCTCTATCGCACAACCGGTTCCTTCTCTTCTTGTTTGCACAACCAGAGACGGTCGGTTTCGACCGCCTCCGTCGTCAATGCGACCATTGTTGGCTGCAATTGCCTAATCCTGTGCCATCTGCGCAAATGATGCTTCGATGGCCTCTGCCGTCTGAGCGATATCCGCCTCGCTATGAGCTGCGGAGACAAAAAGGGCTTCGTACTTGGACGGAGGCATTAAGATGCCCTTCTCATTCATGAGTCGGAAGAACCGCCCAAACTGTGCGGAATCGGAGCGGTTGCATCCGGCGAAGTCGATGACGCGCTCGGAGGTAAACTGGATGGATAAGGAGCCGCCATAGTGGCCGATGTGCACCGGAATGCCATGCTTCTGGGCGGCGGTGCGCGCGGCCTCCACCAATATCGCGGCGTACTTCGCCAAACGATCGTAGAGCGCAGGTTCACTCAGCGCTTCCAGGCATGCCAGGCCTGCCGCCATAGAGAGCGGGTTACCCGCCATGGTGCCGTCCTGATACATCCCGCCTAAAGGCGCCACTAATTGCATAATCTCTTTTCTTGCGCCATAAGCGCCGATAGGCAGGCCGCCTCCGATAATTTTACCTAAGGTGATGATGTCGGGGCTTAAACCGAATACCTGCTGAATGGAGCCATAAGTATACCGAAAAGCGGTAATCACTTCGTCCCAAATAACTAATGCGCCGCATTGCCGCATCTGTTCTTCCAGTAGTTGCAGGAATCCGGGCTCCGGAGGCACAATGCCAAAATTGCCTACGATCGGTTCCACCAGCGCGGCTGCAATTTCCGGACCGTATTGCGTTACCGCGTTGCGCAGGGATGTGGGATCGTTATAGGGCACGCTGATCACGTCGGCCTTTACCCCCGGCGGTATACCAAGGCTGTCGTCTATGTTTAATGTAGACGAACCCGAACCGGCCGATACCAAAACGAGGTCGCTGTGGCCGTGGTAACATCCGTCAAATTTGAGTATTTTATTCCGACCGGTAGCGGCGCGAGCCAGACGGATCGCGGTCATCACGGCTTCCGTGCCCGATACGTTGAAGCGTACCATATCAATCCAGGGGATTAATTCGCAGAGGCGCTCCGCAAATTCTACTTCCGAGCGGGTCGGCGTGCCGTATACGGTACCTTTTTTAACAGCGTCGGCGACGGCGGCAACCACCGCAGGATGTCCATGGCCTAAAACCAAGGCGCCGTAGGCGCAAAGATAATCGATGTAGCGATTACCGTCCGCATCGTAAAGGTAAGCGCCTTCGCCCGATGCCATAAAAACTGGTGTGGCGCAACCCACTGCCTGATATGTACGCGACGGACTGTTGACTCCTCCGGCAATGCGCTGCTGCGCCCGGTGAAAGAGTTCCACTGATTGATCGTGTTTCATGGTATTTGCTCCTTTTCTGAGGGGCGTTGAGTGCTCTGTGCGTAGAGCCGTTCGTGCCGTTCGGCAGAAGGCTTTTGGCCTAACGGTTGAGAATACAGAGCTTGTTTATTATACATCGTCCTTCGACGGCAGTCTTCTCCAACCCTGCCTTTGCCCATCAGGATACCCGGTAGCGTAAGCAGGGGAATATAGATAACGGAGGTCGGCACGCTGTGAGTAAACCAGAGCCGGAGCAGCAAGGGTTGATGCGCATTTTAATCTCTAAGCTGGAACTAGCGATCGAATCCTTTGGTAAGGGCGGCATTGCTGAGTATGTTGCCTTGTTTGACAAACCCGGGCGTTTGTTATGGCTGAATTTCTTGGCAGGCCTGGTCAGAGGATTCGGTATGGCTGTCGGCTTTACGCTGATAGGAGCGGCATTTCTTATCTTCCTGGGGCGCTTGGCGGCCTTGAACCTCCCGGTTATCGGTGAATTTGTCGCTGATGTAGCCAGAATGGTCCAGAGCGAGTTGCGCATACGCTGACGCCGCTTGAAGACCGTCGGTTACCAAGGGGGTATCGGATGGGCAAAGAAGACAACAGGCGCGTTAAGTGGCTGTTGGCGCAGGAAGCAGATCGGTTGTGGTCTTTCGTGTATTCGTTGCGGGAGAACGGTTTAGACGTACCACAAGCGTATTCCACAGCTGAGCTCTCCAGCTACGACCAACACCCTGCAGATAACGGATCGGAGACATTTGAGCGAGGCAAGGACTTAGGTCTGTTGCGCAGTGCCTACGAGCAACTGGCGCAGGTCGAACGTGCCAAAGAGTGTTTACGCAAAGGGGGCTATGGAACCTGTACGGACTGCGGCAGGCCTATAGGTGAGGAACGCCTAAAAGCCTTACCTTGGGCCACGCTTTGTATCCAGTGTAAAACAGAACAGGAAAAACGAGAGTCATCCTACCATCGACCGGTTGAAGAGGAGGTTCTGGCTACGCCGTTCGGCAGCCCGTTCTACCCGGAGCGCGGGATTTTTGATGGTGAAGACGCTTGGCAAGCATTAGCGAGCTTCGGCACAGCTAATACGCCGCAGGATATTCCTGGCAGCATTGACTACGATGATGCGTATGTGGATGCTGACGAACCGGTGGGATTAGTTGAAGGCACGGATGCCATTATCGATTTGAATGACCGGAACGTTACAGATACCGATGAAATCTATCCTGCACCTACCGGAGACACCAAACCGAGCGTAGCGCTGGAACCAGATGTATTCACACGTGAGGATAACGATGCAAACAAACCTTGGTTACCTGCTGAAGCGAGTTACACTTCTTTTGCCGGCACGCCGGACGTCACTGAAGTAGGTGAGCTCGACGATGAGCTCTGGGCTTATATCAATACTGAGTACGCCGGCGATCCGGAAATGGAAATGGCTCAAGAGTTGACGCCGCAACAGTTGGATCTGTTAGTAAGGGAGTATGACGCGGAGCTGAAGCAGGAATCGCGCAGTGGTGAAAGTGTAAGCAGGTAAAAAGATCCGGCACCCGAATACGAAGAAGGGTGCCGGATAATCATTCACGGCGTCTCTAGTCAGGGGGGCGCGTTCTTTGTACATACTGCTCGCATTCGTGCTCATCGCCGTCGACCAACTTACCAAGTACTGGGTGCAACAGAACATCCCCCTTTGGGAGAGCATTCCCATTATCAAGAATGTGTTTCACCTCACCCATGTGCACAATCCCGGAGCTGCGTTCTCAATTCTCGCCCATCAAAAGTGGTTCTTTGTATTAACTGCAGTCATCGCGATCGTTGCCGTGTGGTTACTGCGCAAGGCCATCACTCAGCAGGGCCGTTTATTCAAATGGGGACTCGCCATGGCGCTGGCCGGCGCTATTGGTAATCTTATCGATCGTCTGCGTTTGGATGTCGTTGTAGACTTCTTTGATTTCCAGATCTGGCCTGTGTTCAATGTTGCGGACATCTGTATCGTGTTAGGTGTCTGCATACTCATCGGTACCATTTTACGCCAAGACGTCATCGGCAAAAGGAGTTGATGCGATGCGTTATTCGCTACGAGAAAATACCGCCTTGGAATCGCTGCGCGGTGTGGTGCTCACCATACGGGCGGAACAAGAAGCGCAGCGCTTAGACCGCGTTCTAGCTAAACGGTTGGGTTCTCGTACGACCGCTCAACGTCTGATTGAATACGGCGCCGTGAAAGTGAACGGAGATAAGGCGACCAAGGTTTCGCAGCGTGTGAAGCAGGGCGACATCGTCACGTATCGCATACCCCGGCCAAAACATTCGACCGTAAGAGCCGAGGCTATTGATTTACCTGTGCTGTTTGAAGACGATGATCTGGCGGTGATCAACAAGCCCAAAGGGATGGTGGTGCATCCGGCTCCAGGCGCATCGCATGGTACGTTGGTGCATGCTCTGTTGCATCGATACCGTGCCGGGTTATCGAGTATAGGTGGTAATGATCGCCCCGGCATCGTCCATCGCCTGGACAAAGACACCTCCGGTGCGATAGTCGTAGCGAGAAGCGACTTCGCACACCGGCATCTGGCGGCTCAGATCCAAGCGCATACGGCGCGTCGAGTTTATATCGCTTTGGTACATGGTCGGCCGCCTCAGAAAGGTCGGGTTGAGGGACCTATCGGCAGACATCCGGTGTACAGAAAAGAGATGGCTGTTGTTCCCTTTGGTAAACCTGCGGTAACACACTTTACGGTGATTGAGGAACTCGGCGCATATACATTGTTGCGCGTTCAACTCGAAACCGGTCGCACGCACCAAATCCGCGTTCATATGGCTTATGCCGGGTATCCCATAGTGGGCGACGCCGTATATGGACACCGCCGACCGGAGCTGTTCACCGACGGCCAAGCTTTACATGCCTGGATGCTGACATTTCAACACCCCAGGCAAAACGTGCGCATGACTTGCGTTGCACCTCTGCCGGCCGATTTCGCTGCGGTATTGGCGCAACTGCGGGCAACCGGCAGAGAAAATGCTTGACCGTTCCGTTTACTTTTAGGTATGATCATGCCGAAGAACTCAAGCAGTCCTTTAAACAGGTCCCGTGAGGCCTGAAAGGAAGAATTCGGTCTGTGTACGCGGCAGATCCGGGTTAACACTGTTAACCCAGTACCCTTCCGGCCCCACGGCTTGAAGGTTTTTTTATGCCCTGAGCCGTCGGACGGCACTAGCTGAACAGGGAAAGGATGTGCGGTAATGGACGAGTCACGGTTTCAACCTAAAGCCGAAATTATGGACGGGGCCGCCATACGGCGAGCCTTGGTCCGCATTGCCCATGAAGTGATCGAGTCGAATAAAGGGGTGCAAAACGTAGCTCTCGTCGGCATTCGTCGGCGCGGCGTACCGTTGGCTCAACGCCTAGCCGCGCAGATCTCCCAGATTGAAGGCAAAGAGTGTCCGGTAGGTATCCTGGACATTACCCTCTATCGCGACGACCTGACCACCATTGCGCATCAACCCGTCGTACACAAAACGGAGATACCTTTTGATGTGACCGACATGACCATCGTATTGGTCGATGACGTATTATACACGGGCCGCACGGTTAGAGCGGCGCTGGACGCCCTTATCGATCACGGTCGCCCCGGCAGGATTATGCTTGCCGTGCTTATAGATAGAGGTCACCGCGAATTGCCGATCAGAGCCGATTTCGTAGGTAAAAACGTGCCGACCTCGAAGCAGGAGATCGTTTCCGTGCGTCTCACCGAATTTGACGGAGAAGAGCGAGTCGTCATTTTAGAGGCTAAGCAGAAGTAGTACCCGGCAGCTCGCGTGGCTGCCGTTTTTAAAATTGCGCGAGGGCTGGATTTTGATGATGCTTGAGGAGGTCTTGTATGCAAAGGAATCTACTGGATTTGCGCACATTAGGCAAGGCTGAAATCGAGTTGGCGTTGAATACGGCGGAAGCATGCAAACAGCTGTTTGATCGGCCGGTACGCAAGGTGCCGACTTTGCGAGGTAAAGTACTGGTTAACCTGTTCTATGAGCCTAGTACGCGTACCCGCACATCCTTTGAGATGGCCGGTAAGTGGCTATCTGCGGAAGTCGTGAGTATCACTGCGGCACAAAGCAGCGTCGTTAAAGGTGAGAGCATCAAGGACACCGCCCGCACCATCCAGGCGTTAGGCGCCGACTATGTAGTGATCAGGCACTCGTCGCCCGGTGTACCTTATTTGCTGGCGCGCACCATCAATGCGCGCATCATCAACGCGGGCGACGGAACGCATGAGCACCCTACGCAGGGATTGCTGGACATGTTTACCATCAAAGAACGTTTCGGCCGTTTGGCAGGGTTACGCGTCCTGATCGTCGGCGATATTCTGCACAGCAGAGTGGCGCACTCCAATATTTGGGGATTACGGACTATGGGCGCAGAAGTGGCGGTTTGCGGTCCGCCGACTTTGTTACCTTCCGGATTGGCGGAACTGGGCGTTGATGTATACACCAACTTAGACGAAGCCATCCAAGGCGTGAATGTCATCAATGTCTTGCGCATTCAACGCGAGAGGCAAAACAGCGTCTATTTTCCCAGTCTGCGCGAGTACTCCCGCCTGTACGGCATCACCCGCGCCGTCTTAGATCGCGTAGGTCCGGACGTGCTGCTGATGCATCCCGGCCCGGCCAACCTAGGCGTGGAGATAACAGAGGAGGCTGCGGAAGATGAACGTTCCGTGGTGCACGGACAGGTAACCAACGGCGTGGCTGTGCGCATGGCGGTACTCTATCTGTTGGGAGGCGGCGAGCATGATGCACTGGTTGATTAAAGGAGCCCGGGTCGTATGTCCCACACAACAAATCGATGCGCAAATGGATCTTTTGGCACAGAATGGTCAGATCACGGCTTTAGGCCATAACCTGCCTGCTGATGGGGCGCGAGTGGTCGACGCCGACGGGTTGTTGCTCACCCCAGGTTTCGTGGATTTGCATACCCATTTGGGCGATCCTAACAGGGAAGACCGCGAGACGCTGGAGTCCGGTGCGGCGGCAGCGGCCAAAGGTGGCTTTACTACCGTATTGATGATGCCCGATACCGAACCCCCGTTGGATAATGCACCTACAGTGGCTCAAGCCGTAGCCCGCGGTCGACAAGCGGATGTTCATGTGTTGGTGGCGGCAGCGCTCACTAAAGGTCTGGCCGGTAACGATATGACCGAGTTCCATGCGCTGAAGGCCGCCGGTGCAGCGGTTTTCATCCAACCCGACGGGACGGTAGGCAATAGCGGTTTGTTACGTCGTTCGCTACAATATGGACGGGGCGTCGTGCCTTTCATAGCCGAACAACCCCGTGATAGCTCGTTGATTGACGACGGCCTGATGCATGAAGGTGACAACTCTACATACCTCGGCATTAAAGGCATACCGGCATTGGCGGAAGTAGTGACTGTAAGCCGCGACTTGCTGTTGGCGGAAGAAACCGGTAGTCCCATACACTTGTCGCTGATCAGCAGTGCAGCAGCGGTGAAAATGATTGCGGATGCGAAAGCGCGCGGCGTACCTGTTACCTGTGATGTAAGTCCGCAACATTTGGTATACACCGATGCGGCATTGGAGAACTATGATGTAAATTACAAGCTTATGCCGCCCTTACGTACTGTAGCAGATAGAGAAGCCTTGCGTCAGGGTGTTTTGGACGGTACCATCGATTGCATTGTGACCAATCATACACCGCTTACGCCCGAAGAAAAGGATGTCGAGTTCAGCTTGGCGCCATACGGCGCGCTCGGGTTAGAGACGGCTTTTGCCCTGCTATATACCCATTGGTTACATGATGAACCGGAGCATCTGGCCACTGTAATCGCGGCACTTAGCAGCCGTCCCGCGCGGCTGTTACTACAGCCTGCAATTACAGGCGACCTGCTTCCCGGAAATCCGGCCGACTTCGTATTGATTGATTTGCAACGTAGCAAAACGGTGACTGCAGGCGAGTTGGCCTCAATGAGCAAAAACAGCACGGAGCTAAATGCTACGTTACAGGGCTGGCCCGCGGCGACCTTTGTGGCCGGTAAACCTGTATACGCGTCAGGAGAACTGGCTTGGCTCGCGGGCTAGTCTTCTGCTGTACGTCATGATGGGAGGAGCCTGAAGCATGCATTTTGCCGATCGCCTTTTTGCCGCTTGTTTGGAGAAGAACAGCCGCTTGGTTGTGGGACTCGATCCGCATCCGCATCTGCTGCCGCCTCACATTATTGCGGCGCAAAAAAAAGAACGTCGGACCTCTCAACGGCTAATCATGGCCCAGGCCATCGCGGCTTTTAACCTGGCCGTCATCCCGGCTATAGCGGATTACGCCGTTGCCGTCAAACCTCAGTTGTCGTTGTACGAGCCTTGGGGACCGGCTGGAATAGCCGCGTACGAAACGACGGTAGAGGCGGCGCATCAGGCCGGTTTGATAGTAATTGCCGATGCGAAGCGAAATGATATCGGGACGTCGGCGGAAGGGTACGCCGCCGCGTTTTTGGGGACCGGATCCGCCGCAGGCACGGAGGAAGCTCTTGCTCCGCCGTGGGAAGCCGATGCCGTCACCATCAACCCGTATTTGGGTAGTGACGGCGTAGCTCCGTTCTTGCAGAGAGCGGCGCGTGGTAAAGGCGTGTTTGCATTAGTGCGCACTTCCAACCCCAGCGCCGTGCAGGTACAGAATCTGCTGGTGGGCGAGACTCCCGTGTTTATCAAAGTAGCTGAACTGGTGCATGCCTGGGGCGCGCAAACACTGGGAGAATGTGGTTACAGCGCGCTAGGCGCGGTTGTCGGGGCTACTGATCCTTCCGCGGCTAAAACGCTGCGTA
>DUQB01000237.1 GCA_012838035.1 Bacillota bacterium
ACGCCCGAGGATAAAACTCGGGCGCTAATCTCCTCTACATTGAGCGAAACAGATGTGAGCGGCGTCATTTCAATGTCATCCCACCAAACCGAGCCGCTGCCGCTGTCCAGTAACAGCTCTATAATCAACTCGGCGGTGCCGGCCGGAACATTGATTTGCTGCTCGAGCAATGTCCAATCATGAGTACCTTGCAGTCTGCCGATATAGGTATGCGAAGCTGTTTTTTCCGACCCGCCCGCCGTAGCGTTATACTGAATACGCACCATGGCCACGGGTGCCGATACGTCCTGTGTTTTCACCCAAGCGCGAAAGATGTAGCTTGATGCCGGTTCTATCGGCACGCGCAGGACCATTGCTACTCTATCTGTTGGCGTGAACCCGGTGATGCGCACGGAGGCCTTGCCGCTATGGAAGATCTCCGTATCTATCTCCGCAGCCGGGTTTCCTCTCGGTTTCCATATCGACCACGGGGCTATATCGTCCTCGAAACCAGGATTCGGGATTAGATTCTCACTTGCCGCCCAAACGCCGGTTGCGCAGGAAGCCAAGAGCAATAGGATCATGCCCAACAACCGCGCTCTCTTCATAGTGACCCTCCTTTTCGTACGAAACAGATTCTAAAGAAGCCCCAGATCCAGCTTGCCGCCGACTTCAGCTCAGCCCTCCTTTCCGCATGGTTTTCACTCCTGCTCGAAAACGACTCCTCTAGGGCTTTAGAACCCTACCAGATCGATAAGTGCCTGAATGACGGGCTTGATCTGAGCCATACCCTGTTCCGGACTAATCTGATTGTTGGTAATCTGGTTAAACATGGGGACCATAATGGCATCGATCTCATTGAACGTGCTGACCTTGCGAATGTTGATGATGGCCGGGTATTCCGCCACCTGCTGAACGAATGCGCCGATGTTGAGGGTAGGCTTGGTTACCTGCATCTCAACTTGCCAACGGCGGTACGCTACCGGATGACCTGGCAGCGCTCCCGCAGCCAGTGCATAGAGGTAGTTTCCCGTCGGATCCGTCGTGGCGAACTTCACGAATTCCCAGGCTTCCTCTTGATGCGGTGCTGTTGAAAGAAGTGCGATACCCATGGGGTTGATGGTGCCTTTGGGTACGTTGTTACCTACTTTAAACCAAGGAATCATGCGCAGCGGTCGCGGGCTGTCGATAACGCTCTGCAGGCTCCACGTACCTAACACGGCCGTTGCTGCGGTACCATTCATAAAGCCGTTGGTACCACCGCCGGACTCACCTGAAAGCGGCGCAATATGATAAGTATAACGAATATCCTGCTGAGCTTGCAGCGCGGCAAGGGCGCCTGGTTTGTCACCGGCAAACTCTCTGTAGTCAGCACTGATCCAATCTCCGCCCCAGTTGTAAGGAAGGGAGATCCAGGCGTCCGTAAGGTGGCCTGCCAAACCGAATTGAGTAGGTACGCCCGCGCCATCTATTTTGGTCATTTTCCGAGCGCTGTTTAAGAACGTATCCCACGTCCAACCGGATTGATTCCATTGTGAAGGTGGTAGCGCCAGACCAGCTTCATCATACAGCTGCGGGTTGATGAACAGACCGATGGCCGATGCGCCGTACGGCAACATGTACTGGGCTCCGCGCCATTGCAGAGCTTCCACAAGCGTCGGCAGCAACTGTCCCATATCCACCCGGTCTTGCACGATGTAGTCATCGATAGGCAAAAGCAGCCCCTTTTCCGCATACTGTGCGAACTCTACGCTCACAGCGCCGACAATGTCAGGCGAGAGACCGCCGGCTATTTGCGTAATCACTTGCTCCCATTTGCCGACCTGCGGACCAGGTGCTTGCTGAAAAATCACCTTAATACCGGTCTTCTCCTCAAATGCGGCAAAAAAATCCTCATATAGCGGTACCCTATCTACGCCGGCATTAACGACAAAGTGCACTTCTCTCTGCGCGGCATGGCCCGCCGCGGCCGAAAAGAAGCAGATCATGAAACAGACAACTAGGTAAAACCTGCATTTTGTTCTCAATACTTGCATCGTGATACCTCCGTCCGCTTGTGATGGATACGCTCCGGATGGCGCTCGTCTATTTACTGTTTAGCCGTTTTGACATCAACACCTCTAAAAATGCTCGCACTTAAATGCGATGCGCAAAATCAACACCTCTCGCCGGCCTGCGCAGCCTCCTTAAACCATAACGACAAAGATGGTGCTACGAAAAACGGTTATCACAAGGGGAACGCCGAACCGCAATTACAAGAAACGTTCCGCATCATCATCTTCCACATATCGTCGAGGCATGCGTAGTAGTTCGATCAGATCGTCCGCTCGATTAACCGCTACCTTGCGTTTACCATTCGGTTCTTCCGGGCGAAGAACGCTCACTAATTCGTAGGGCGGTTCCAGGAAAAACGGCTTTATTTCACCTATCTTTTGCACCGCCGAACGAGCAGCCTCTCGAATGCGTTCACGCGCTACCTCAGGGTGTAGGTGAATAGCCGCTCCGTTATACACTCTGTTTTGTTCCGTCGGCAGCCCATAGGTGGGGCCGCGATCTATACCCTCTTTTACTGCAACGGTGATGATGTTTGGTACTAAGCCTCGCGCTTCGGCGCAGGCAGCCGCGTCGCCTGATAAAAACACAGTAGGCACCCCGAAGTAACCGGCAAATAAGAAGTTACATCCCATCTCACCTACGCTGAGACCATTGATCAGCAGTTGCTCTACATTAAAACTGCCGGTATGACATAAATGCCCTCCGGGCGTGTTTGTTTTGGCATGTTGGCCGACGCTGAAGGCGGCGGCAAAAGTACCGTCACACCCAAAGGGGTAGCCGATCGGTCGCCCTGCCAACAGCTTGGCGGCAGGATGCAGCAGCCAAGGCTCTATCGAACCCCAACCGTGACCGTCTACTACCAGGAACTCTGTCGCGCCGGCGGCCATACCGCCCTCGATAGCCGCGTTGACCTCAAAGGTAAGCAATTCGCGGGCTACTTCGTAATAACGTGCGCCCGGAGAGGAGAAGTCCACCGAGTTTATAACGCCGGCAACGCCTTCTTGATCTGTCATGATGTAAATACGCAATGGTTTACCTCCACATGCTGTCGTATACCCGGAACCTTATCCAACCGGGCTCAGGACATGCCAAATATCTTTGTTTGGGTTGCCCCAGCGGCATTTTCTCACAGCATCAATTCTCATTACATTACTTAAATCCTGCGGACATTTTGCCGGAACGCGGAGTTGATGGGAACAAGCAGAGATTTTAGGACAACGCAATCGTAACAGGAGGAAATATATTGGTGGCAATGGAACTTACGAGTAGCTGGAGGGATGATCCAAGTTCACAGCCGCTAATATTATGAAAGGAGATATTTTATGAAGAACAAAGTATTTGCAATTCTGACCGTGTTAATACTGGCAGTCGCTACAAATGGTTTCGCAGCCGAGACACTATCCTTCGCCGGGTTGACATGGACCCAAGTCGACGACGTTTGGCAAGTGACGGACAGCGGTTTGGTCAACGCCGGTACGGCATCAACCAATACGCATATATTCGCTCCACTTGATCAGACAGGCAACATCCTCACCTACACCTGGACCATCTATTTTGGTGACACGGCTTCTGCCACATCGGGACCCATGGCAGGTTTGCACCTGTTTGTAACGGATCCTTGGAATGCGGGACGCGGTGACTCGCTCCTCATCTTCCAAGACCAGAATCGGCTGGTATTGTATGAAGGAGTAAACGGCACCTTGCCTGGAGCATACCGCTTGGAAGTAACGGAAGCCAAAGTAACTGTAGGAGAAACCCACTCGTATAAGGCTGTGGTCAACACAGTCTCAGGCGCCGTCGAAATCTATCGCGATGAGCAGTTTTTGTACACTTGGCAGCCAAAGAATCCGATACCTGACGGCAGCTATATTTCGTTCCGCACTAATCGCACCATCGCTATGCTGATGGATTTCAGCTTCAGCAGTAAATGACGGTAAATATGAGTTATGGCCTGGAAAAAGACGTGGAGTATCACCCGCCGTCTCATCTAGGTTCTGACTACCGTACCAAAAAATCAGCATGGAGGTTGGGTACACATGCGGCGTCACATCACTTTCGCTTGGTCGCTTTTAACTGTCTGCTGCCTGCTTTTATCCTCGTTCACCGTGCTTGCGTCGCAGCAAAAAACACCTGTTATGGTGTGGGTCTTCCCTATGGGCGACGGTACGCGTACGCTGTACGACGAAGTGATAATCCCGGAATTTGAGAAACAGAACCCCGATATCGAGCTCACAATCGTCTTGCATCCCTGGACGGCACGTGACGAAAAGATGATTCTGGGGTTCATTTCCGGCAGCGGACCCGACATTGCCTATTTGAACCTCGACTTCTTCCGCGGGTTTATCGCGCAAGGCATGCTCGAACCGCTTGATCGCTACCTTACGGAAGAAGACAAGCAAGACTTCATGCCCTCGGCTCTTAATGCCATGACGTTTGATGGACAACTATGGGGATTCCCCATCATTCAATCGGCGATTATTCCCATGATTAACACGACCGCCTTTGAAGAGACCGGTATGGATCCGGGAAAACCCCCGTCTAACTGGGAAGAGTTGGAATCCGCCGCTGTAAAACTGACGCGCCTCTCCGATAACCCGGCAAGGAGCAGGTACGGTTTGCAATGGTCGCAAGGCGCAACTACCACAAACGTGTCGTTTAATCCGTTTCTATGGAGCGCAGGCGGCGATATCTTCGCCCCAGACGGTCGGAGCGTCATCTGGGATCAGGAACCTGGCATTGAGGCGCTGGACTACTTAGCGAACCTGCATCGCCTAGGGGTGGTGGGCGGCAACTTCGCTTCCGGAACGGCCGCCATTCGCTTCGGCAACGATGCAGCCTTGGGCATGACTCTCTCTAAACAGATAGTCCCCTTTGAGTGGGCGCCGGGAGTCGTCATCGGCCATAAACAGCGTGTTACCTATGGTACTGTGGCAGGCTACGCCATGTTCAGCAACAGCAAGAATAAAGAGGCCGCGGCACGTGTGCTGCGGTTCCTCACCAGCAAAGAGATGATGACCGCTCAGGTAACTACTTGGGGTTACCTGGGACCAAGACGGAGTATTCGGGCCAGTGACTACGGAGAAAATGCCGGCTGGTTTGTGAAATTCTTTGAAGGCGCCCCGTACACCCGTCCCGACATCACTCATCCGTTGGTGCGCGACATCTATAAATTCCTGGCTCCGGCCGTACAACGAGCCGTAAAATTAACGGAAACTCCCTTGGCCGCCCTGCAGGTATCGGCGCAGCAGGCCAACCAATTCTTAAGGGAAAACATGAAATAGGTCCTGGTACAAATGATGATGAGAACCAAGTATTGCGAGGCTGTGTTACAACAGCCTCCTTTTTGCGCTTAGGAGCGCGATCATGTCGCCGGTCGGTTGAAAAGAGCTACTTCGGGCAACCTTATTAGCAAAAGAGTCCACAGGGGGAAATTGGCGTGCGCATCAACACGCTGCGCGGTATGCTCACCTGGTTCTACATGCTGGAGATGAATCAGGTTACGTTATACAAAGCTCAGGCTTTTTTGGCTGAACATGATCTGGATAGACGCATGTTTACCAAGGCGGCAGAGATTGAGGCCGGCCATGTGGACAATATCGCGGCTGCATTGCGCCGACGCGGCTGGGAGGTTTCCGGCATTACTCGTGTGGCTGCTCTAACCGGGTTATGTGGAGGAACGTTGACGGGACTCAGCCTTCATGTAGCCTTAAGGGCAAACATCGCCTTGGAGAATAAAGCTATGGCTGATTACAAATGGCTGATTGAGCGCTGCGACGACCCGGAACTGTGTGAAACGCTCTGGTCCAACTGTTTGGACGAGAGCTTGCATACCGAGTGGTTCAAGGCGCGTCTGCAACGAGATATTGATCAGTTACCGCTGCTATGACTATGTGAAACAAGGCCACACGGTACACCGACGCCTATCAATAGAGCGGAGCCGCTAGGTATCGTCAGGTGCCGGAGAGACGCGCCGTTCCTGGAGCCGGATACTCAACAGACAACCTGCGAGTACCACCACCTCCATACATGTTGCCGACAGCAACATCATCGGCCCCATAGCCGCTCCGGCATTATTGGACCACCGCGTTGTCAATAGCGCAATACTAATTAGTACGCACATGTTGGCGATTTTAGCAGCGGCTACCATACGGCTGCGCTTGCGAACCAGCAACAGGCCGACCAGGGTATCGGCAGCTACAACCACGATCGGCAAAGGCACAAACCATTGTAAAGTGGTTAAAGCTTGCCCGCCTAGATCCGCTGTTAAACCGAGCGACTGCGTAAAAAGTCGCCTGCCTTGCGGCAAAAAGGCCAATAAAGCCGGTAGAGCGGCGCCAACGGCTGCAACACCGGTTACAAAACGAAGAATCGCCGGCAGTACCCCTAGTTCATGTCCAAATACCATAATCATCTGATGTAGGCTTTGCAAAGCGACAATAAGCACCGCCACCACACTATTGGTGACCGTAAAGGCGGCTATGCTCAGCTCCGGATTGAGCGCCCGTGCCAGACTGGCCGTAATTGCGCAGCCGGCGACACCGTCGACCATACCTAAAACCACTAATGGAGCAGAAAAAGCCGCGATCGCCTTAACATCAACGGGATGTTCATCGGCCGATGCGGCCTCGCGCGCAATAGGCATAGATCGGCCATACGCAAAACTAACGGCCATCTCTACGGTCAAACCGGCCAGGAAAGTAATGGTACCGATACTCGCACCCCAATGTGGTAAGTACTGAGTTAAGCCGAGTACCACAATTCCCATGGTCACTGCTCTACATGTCATGGCCAAAGTAATCACGCCCGGATGGCGCTGGTATAGCAAAATTCCCTGGTAAACCGAACGTATGGCGGAAATCAGCGGTAATGGGGCAAACAGAAGAAAGGCCCTCAACGCGCTCCCCCATAGATGTTCCGGCGCATTGAGAAGATGCTGCAGAACAAGTTGCCCCAGCGGTGTGATTACCAACAGCACCGTCAGGAAGAACAACACTAAGGAAAGACGCGTGATGTAGCCGATGAGCATGCGCAAGTCATACCGGTTGCGTACCAAAGAGATTGTTGTCTGGCGGATCAT
>DUQB01000238.1 GCA_012838035.1 Bacillota bacterium
AAGAATCCGGAAGCACGGCTTCTATGGTTGACACAGTGGCAGCAACTATGTTTCACGATCGCCGTGGTTGCTTGCGGCGTGGATCATGTTTATCCGCCTGAGCATAAGGAGCTCGCCCGACAAATCGCGGCGCATGGTGCGGTAGTCAGTCAGTTTCCCTGCACCACATCGCCTTTACGCAGTCATTTTCCCATTCGCAATCGCACCATCGCCGGTATGACGCTGGCCACTGTGGTGGTAGAGGCAGGAGAGAAAAGCGGCGCCTTAATTACGGCCAAACACGCTGCCGATATGGGGCGTGAGGTGCTCGCCTGTCCAGGTGACGTGCTCAGAGAACATACCAGGGGATCGAACCACCTGTTGCGCGATGGCGCGCTGTATGTAGAGAGTGCGAGCGACATTATCTGTGTACTCCAGCGAGCATTAAGCGATGTTCTTGCCTCTTTGCGGACAATAAGCGATAATGTGCAAGCGGATCTGACGCCGAATTACGTCACTTTACCAATAGCATTGGCGGAGGTTGAGGTCGCAGGTGTGACGTATCCGAAGCCGCCGGTGCATAGTAAGATATGGGAGACTTTGTTGCAACATCCCGGATCAAGTGAAAACCTGGCGACTCTTACCGGCATGGGGAGCATACATATACGCAGGGCGTTGGGAGAGCTTGAGCTTCTGGGTTACGTGAAACGCGTCGGTCCCAATCACTATGTCGTTTGCGGCAGAACCGCTCAGTAGTACGCATACCGCCGGCAGGAAACGCATGGGGCGCAAGGTCGAGTGCTACGATTATTGCGTCTGCGAGTGACAGTGTGATAACATGACAAATAGTTTTGAGGTGGCGCCGGCTTATTCCCACCTCAGCCGGAGGGACCAATGGTTTGAGCACCTTAGTGATTGTAGAATCACCGGCAAAGGCGAAGACAATCAGCAAATTTTTAGGACGTAAATACTCCGTCAAAGCATCGATGGGACATGTGCGCGATCTTCCGCGCAGTCAGTTCGGCGTCGATGTAGAAAACGGTTTTACACCGAAGTACATAACTGTACGTGGGCAAGGTAAGGTACTCCAGGAATTACGTACCGGCGCGCGCAAGGCCGATCGGGTTTTGTTGGCAACTGACCCTGATCGGGAAGGCGAAGCCATTTCGTGGCACTTAGCCGAAGCGTTGAAGTTGGATCCGGAAGAGCCGCGGCGGATCGAGTTTCATGAGATCACCAAGCAGGCGATCCTAAAGGCCGTCAAGTCTCCGCGTCCCATCAACACCAATTTGGTAGACGCCCAGCAAGCGCGGCGCGTACTCGATCGCTTGGTAGGATACAAACTCAGTCCTTTTCTTTGGGCGAAGGTCAAACCAGGCCTTTCGGCCGGTAGGGTGCAGTCGGCTGCGCTGCGCATGATCTGCGATCGTGAACAGGAAGTACGTGCTTTTGTAAAAGAAGAGTACTGGACGATTACGTTGTGGGCGGCCAAAACGGCAAAGAGCAAGCAGTTCCCCGCCCGACTCGTCCGCCTTGGCGACGCTCAGTGCGACTTAAAAAATGAAACGGAAGCTGATGCAGTCTGTAACGCATTGGCTGATGCCGGTTATCGCGTCACTAAGGTAACCAAATCAGAACGCGTACGCAAAACGCCGCCGCCTTTCACCACCAGTACGCTGCAACAGGAAGCTGCCCGTCGCCTGGGTTTTACCGCACGACGCACCATGAGCGTCGCGCAGCAGCTATATGAGGGCCTTGATGTGGGGAAAGACGGCGTTGTCGGTCTCATTACCTATTTGCGCACGGATGCTGTTCGAGTATCGAGCGAGGCGCAGAGCGAGGCGCAACAATATATCGATCAGACTTGGGGCACAAATTTCCGTCCGGCTAAGCCGCCGCAGTATAAAACGCGCCAAGGCGCGCAGGAGGCTCATGAAGCGATACGGCCCACCTCCGTCGGACGTACTCCCGATACGGTCAAACCTCATCTGACTCGTGATCAGCACCTGCTGTACAAGTTGATTTGGGAGCGCTTCCTAGCCAGTCAGATGGCGCCGGCTGTGTATGATACGGTAGCCGCCGACATCATCGCCGTAGACCAAAATGGCGCCGCATTACCCTATACCTTCAGAGCTACGGGATCGGTGATCAAGTTTCCGGGATATATGGCGCTTTACAGCGAACGGACCGATGACGATACGCAATCCAACGAGGCGTCGCAAAAGCAACTGCCCGAGTTGGTGGAAGGCGATGCGTTAATCAAACGCTCCCTTGAGCCCAAACAGCACTTTACGCAACCTCCGCCGCGGTATACGGAAGCCATGTTGGTTAAGGCCATGGAAGAACTGGGAATCGGTCGTCCCAGCACTTATGCCGCGATTATCGACACCATCCGGCGACGTGGTTATGTAACCACAGAAGAACGGCGTTTTGTACCCACAGAGTTGGGTATGTTGACCGTAGACATCTTGAAAAACCATTTCCCTGATATCGTTGACGTGGAGTTCACCGCCAACATGGAAAAGCAGCTTGATGCGGTGGAAGACGGCGCGCAAAATTGGGTCCAACTGGTCAGCGAGTTCTACAAGCCTTTTTCTGCTGCTCTGGAACAAGCGCATCATGAGGTAGAGGAAGTTAAGGTAGAAGATGAAGTCACGGATGAGGTCTGTAAATTGTGCGGCCGGAATATGGTCATAAAGTGGGGACGCTTTGGCAAGTTCCTGGCCTGTCCCGGTTTTCCGGATTGCAAGAACACCAAACCGATCTTAGTGGAGATTGGGGTGCCTTGTCCCGCCTGCAGCACGGGAAGCATCGTAGAGCGAAAATCGCGTCGGGGGCGTGTTTTCTATGGTTGTAACCGCTATCCGGATTGCGACTTTACCAGTTGGGACAGACCGGTTACTGCGCGTTGCCCGGCTTGCGGCGGGTA
>DUQB01000030.1 GCA_012838035.1 Bacillota bacterium
ACGCATAACGCAATACAGACTGCCGTGATAATGGAACGCTTGACATAAGACATCTCCGACACTGAAATCTTCTCCCTTCCGGTTCTGTTATTACAGGTAACGTTACATCCAACATCAGATCGCACGGATACTTCGTTTTCACATAAGCCTCCGCGGCCACATTGACTTTACTCAGCGTAGTAATGCCAATTGCAATATGGACACCGTCATGCATACCATCAAAGCGGCGTAATCCGGCAAACGCAAGGGAGCAGGCCTCTGTGGCGTACGTCGCCCGGCTCCATGGTAGCCTCTGGCCTCCATGGCCAGAGCAAGCTCGTCTGCGCGACGAAATGCGGCTATGAAAATCGGCACGATCAAAGGCAAGTAGCTTTTCGCTTTCTCAGTCAGCCTTTTGCTCTCAAACCTGGCGCCTCGAGCTATCTGCGCTTTCTTGATCATATCGGCTTCTTCCAGCAAAGTGGGGACGAAACGGATAGCCACGCTGATGATCATCGCCACATCGTCAGTCGGTATTCCGATAAGTCGTAATGGTTTAATCAGGCTCGCCAAAGCTTTCGTGATTTCCAAAGGAGCAGTGGTCAGAGTGAGCGCATTGCTGATGATCATGATCAGCGCCACATTCGTCACCACATGAATGCCCTGCTGCACTCCAGCCAGGGAAATGTGAAAGATCCACCATGACCAAAGCGGGTCGGTAGCAGTAAAAAAGAGCGCATTCATAATGAAGATGACGCTGAGAAAAGGCCACATGCGCCATGCGGGGCCGACGGCTAAGTGGAGAGGCAGTTCGGCTACGAGAAGGATCACGCTGATAACCGCTAGTATAAGACCATAGCCATACACTGTTCCCGCACTCACCACTGCTGCCAGCAGCAATATCAGACAGATCAATTTGGCTCTGGCGTCAAGCGCATGCACAGGTGAGTCTCCGGGTATGAATCGCCCGGTAAGTGGCTGTTTCAAGGCGCTTCTTCACCTCCGCCGAGCTTGGCCTTCAGCGCGAAAAGCAAATCATCGTAGGTGATGATACCCTGAGGCAGGTTCATGCCGCGCGCAGCAAGCATATAGGCAATTTCCTGCGCCGTACTCATAGCAACGGGAAGGTGATCATGAGTCGGCAGTTGCATGAAAACATCTTTGGTAAGGCCTTCCAAAGCAATTTGTCCGTGCTCAAGCACCACTAGGCGTTCGGTATACTCACTTAGCACGTCCGTATTGTGGGATACCATGATGATCGTCGTTCCCCCTTGGTGCAGGCGCGCCGTCAACTGCATAAAAGAGTACCGGCCTTGAGGGTCGAGCCCGGCAACAGGTTCATCGAAGATCAGGATTTTGGGTTGAACCGCTAAGACGCCGGCAATGGCCACCCGGCGTTTTTCACCGCCGGAAAGAGCCAAAGGCGATTGGTTGTGGATTTTATCATAGTCAAAGCCCATGATCTCCAAAGCTTTGCGTACACGTGACGTTACTTCCACATGATTGAGCCCACTGTGTTTCAAGCCGAAGGCTACATCTTTCGCCACGGTTGTTTCAAACAGCTGATACTCCGGATACTGGAAAACAATACCGACCGTACGGCGTAAAATACTGCGATCATAATCCTTAGCGGCAATGTCGCGACCATCTAGGAGCACCCGGCCGCGCGTAGGCGTGAGCAACCCGGCCAACAGCTGGATGAGCGTGCTTTTGCCGCTGCCGGTGCGCCCCATAATCCCCACGAATTCGCCATCAGCAATACGCAGGTTAATACCCTGGAGCGCGGCGACGCTTTGGGTGCTTTCCGGCATATAGGTATACGAAAGGTTCTCTACTTCAATCGGCATATCGCATCTACAAACTCCTCGGTGGTCAGCGGGCAGTATGCCAACTCGATGCCTGCTTCCTTAAGGTCGTGGTATAGCCGCACCGGAGCAGGAGGGATCATCTGCACCTGCATCATAAGCTCCAGATTAGTGAGTATTTCGCGTGGAGCTCCACAAGCCGCCACTTTTCCGTTATGCATTAACACGACTGTGTCGGCGTACACGGCTTCTTCCGCGTAGTGAGTAATCATCAGGATGGTTTTGCCCATCGCATGCAGTTGCCGGATTATTTCCAGCACTTCGCGTCGCCCTTCCGGGTCCAGCATAGCGGTTGCTTCGTCAAAAACGACGATAGCGGGATCTAAGGCCAAGACGCCTGCCAATGCCACCCGCTGTTTTTGTCCTCCGGAAAGCATATGAGGCGAGCGTTTTTCCCAGCCTGCCATGTTCACTAAACGCAAAGCGTCGCTGACTCGGGCAGGGATTTCCTCACGAGGCACTTCATAGTTTTCCAGTCCAAATGCGATGTCTTCTTCCACTACTGAAGACACAAACTGGTTATCCGGATTCTGGAAAACCATGCCGCAAATGCGGCGCAAGCGCCAGACTTCTTCTCGGTTACTCACATCAATATTTGCCACATACAGCGTACCGCGTTGAATAGAGAGCAGCGCGTTCAGATGCTTTACCAAAGTGGACTTACCACTGCCGTTACAGCCTAGTATGGCGACAAATTCACCTTGTCGCACAGAGATGTCGATGTCATGCAGCGCAAGGATCCCGCTGCCGTCATACTCATAGGAAAAACTGATGCCTTTGCCGGCGATAATCATGCTGAAGTCCATCCTGTTGCATTCATGTTTAGTAGTGCCTGCTTGATGGGTCTAAGCGGTTCACTCGGACGATATGGAGCGATTACGCTGCCGTCCCGGCGGCAATAAAAAACCGCGAGGGCGTTGCTTCCTGCTGGAAGCGGAATCACCTTCACGGTAATTATTACATCATAAAGCCGGGGAATGAGTTCACGGATTGACCTTGGCGCTTTCTTCTGAAAGCGCATGTTCCTTCATGAAACATGCTTGACTTTATTCTAACCTACGCTGCTCGGGAAAACAATATGTAACAAGCTGCTCAGGTATATCCGTTTACTATACTGCTTCAGCCTTTTCGGTACGATTTCCTCGCGCGGCAGCTAAGGAAGGCGCAGTCGGCCGGCATCGACTCGTTTGCAAGCGTTCTTCCCAGGGACATACGCAGACGGGATTTATATCCATCTTGACACACAGACGGGAACACATGTATCATATGAATACATGTGCGAACATAAGTTCTATAAGGTGCTGTTTGCCAGGCGTTATGCGGAGTTGCCGCGGCACGACGCTGTTGCGCGATGCCTGGCGGTTTTTCACTTCGGGTCTATAATTTGGGGATGCAATAATGAACTTCGTTCATTTACATGTGCATACGCCATGGTCGTTTCTAGACGGTGCCGACTCCATCGTCGATTTGGTACAGACGGCGGTGGAGTACAATATGCCTGCGCTGGCCATGACCGATCATAACTCGGTAAGCGCCGTGGTGCGCTTTAGCCGGGCGGCCAAAGAGGCCGGCATCAAGCCGATCGTCGGTTGCGAAGTGGATTTGGCGGGTTGTCTAGGGCGAAACGGACGGTATCATTTGACTTTATTGGCCACGGGTCCGGCAGGTTATGCTAATCTTTGTACCATTCTCACTTTGGCTCACACCCGGCAAAAGCGCGGACAACCGTTAGTGCAGATAGAAAACTTGGCGGAGCACGCCGCCGGCTTAATTGCTTTATCCGGATGCCGAGCGGGTGAAATACCGGCACTGCTGTTGCGGCGTAATACGGATGCGGCGTTGGCTGTGGCGCGGCGCTTTGTAGATATTTTTGGGCGGAGCAATTTTTTCATCGAAATGCAAGCGTTGCATTTACCCCATACGCATGCGCTTAATGCGGCACTGAGCGATCTGGCCCAAAAGGTGGGCGTGGAGATCGTAGCTACGAATAATGTGCATTACGCGCGACAAGACCGCTTCCCCTTGCATGACATACTCACTTGCGTACGTACGGGTACCACGCTGGACGACGTTCATGCACAGCGTTCGCTTAATGCGGAGAACGCGTTGTATGACGCCGAGCGGATGGCGGAGTTGTTCAGAGAATATCCGCGTGCCCTGGCGAACACGCTGGAAATTGCCTCCCGCTGTGAAGAGGCGTTGGCGGTAGGTCGGCGGTATTATCCCAAGTTTACCCCGCCCGGGGGGTGTACGGCTGCTGAATACCTGCGCGAGAAGGCCTACGTCGGCGCGATGCGACGTTACGGCGCGCTGTCTGCTGTGGTGCGCGAGCGTTTGGATTATGAGTTGCGTGTCATTGAGCACTTGGATGTCGCCGATTACTTCCTCGTGGTGTCCGATATCGTGGATTATGCCCGGCAACACCATATTCGCTACTGCGGGCGCGGTTCATCCGCCAATTCGGTTGTCGCCCACGCCTTGGATATCTCAGAAGTCGATCCGGTGGAGCGCGGTTTGCTTTTTGAACGCTTTCTATCGATTGAGCGCTCGAATATGCCTGATATCGACGTCGACTTCGCCGCTGATCGGCGCGATGAGGTCATCGAGTATGTTTTTGACAAATATGGTCGCGATCATGTTGGTATGGTTTGCACCTTCAGCACTTATCAGTCTCGCTCGGTGATACGCGACTTCGGCAAAGCGCTCGGCTTTTCTGCAGAGGAGATAGACGCATTGGCTAAAAGCATGCCCCGTATGCATGCAGACCATTTACCGGCTGCTACGGAAGCCTTTCCGGAGTTGCGCCACAGCGGTATCGATTTTAGCCGTTATACGCGTTTGTTCGAGCTTGCTGCGCAAGCCGCAGGTTTTCCCCGGCACATTAGCACGCATCTGGGCGGTGTTGTGATCACCGACCAACCTATCGCGCAAGTGAGCCCGTTACAGATATCGGCCAAGGGCGTACCGGTGGTACAGTTCGACAAGAACGACGTAGAAGAGCTAGGGCTGCTAAAGCTGGATCTGCTGTCTTTGCGGACGTTGGGCGCGGTAGAGACGTCGTTGCGCTCTTTACGACAAAACCGGCAGCAACTCGATTACGATCGCATCCCTCCCGACGATGCGGCCACGTTCGCCATGATCAATAGGGCGGAGACGATCGGCGTGTTCCAGTTGGAGAGTTCGGCGCAACGCGCCCTACAGCAGATGATCACCATCAGAAATCAGGACGACATCGTGGCCAGTGTTGCTTTGATCAGGCCGGGTCCCATGCAGGGCAATATGGTTTCTCCGTTCATCCGGCGCCACGAAGGGGAAGAAGAACCTACCTACGCGGATCCGCGCTTGGAACCGATTTTGCGCTCCACCTACGGCGTGGTGTTGTTTCAAGAGCAAGTACTGCAAATTGCGGTGGCTATTGCCGGATTCACTCCCGGCGAGGCCGATAAGCTGCGCAAAGCCATGACGGACTGTCGTTCGGCGGCCGAGATGGAACGTGTTTTGAACAACTTCTCTCAGCGTGCCGTAGCACAAGGTTGCACGCCTCAGGCAGCAGAGGAGATTGCTGTAAGCCTAGCAGCTTATGCCGGTTACGGTTTCTGCCAAGGTCATGCGGAAGCCTTTGGCAAAACCTCCTATAGAACGGCGTATTTGCTCCAGCATTACCCGGCCTACTATTTAGCGGGGATTATGAGTCATCAACCCATGGGCTTTTATCCTACGCGCACGCTTTGCGTAGAAGCTCGACGCCGCGGCATACGTATTCTGCGGCCGGATATAAACAAAAGCGAAGAGTATTTTAGCGTGGAGGATGCAGGTAAGGCCATTCGTGTTTCCTTGCGGCAAGTGCGTAAAGCGCAACAGGCGGCGGTAGAGATAGTGGAGGAACGCAACAAAAACGGACCGTATCGTAGTTTTGTCGACTTCTGCGTTCGTGTGCGTCCGGCCAAAGACGTGCTGGAGAACCTTATCCTGGCAGGCGCCTTCGACGCATTTGACCCTAATAGGCGGCGTCTGCTCTGGAATATGGATGCTGCGCTCGCCGCTCGTCGGGCGGAAGACAGCCTATTTCCCGGGGCGATAAACAGTACCGGAGGCGCGCAGATTACCGATTTCTCCATGATGGAAAAAGTGCGGAACGAGCTACGTGTGTTGGGATTTACAATCAGCGCGCATCCTATGCAGATGCTGCGCCTGCGCTTGGACGAACGCGGCGTGGCTACTACCACAAGCATCGCTTACATGCGTCCGGGCAGTCGTATCCATGTGGCCGGCTTGGTGGTAAGACCGCAACGTCCGCCGATTCGCAGCGGACATACCGTCGTGTTCTTTACGTTAGAGGATGAGTATGGCGTGGTGGAAGTGACCGTGTTTGAGAAGACGTATCAGCGGGACGGGCGCGCCATATTCACGCAACCGGCGGTTGAAGTAACCGGGCGTCTGGACAAACGGGGCAAGGGCATCAGCCTCATTGCTGAACGGATTCGCCCGCTGGACCTGCCTACGGAATATTAGGAGGCCCGGCGGCACCGTTACTGCCGGCCTCCTATCATATGGCGTAGTTATTCGGAAACGCTAGTCTCCGATATAAAGCCACTTCCTAGATGCAGGTGGATTTTTTCCTCCACCTTTCTAGATTCTCTTTCCTGACAACTCCACACAAAGATCGAGCACCAAAATCACAAAGATAATTTACAAAAATGGGCTAAAACAGGTCTTTTGGCACTTGACAAATCAAATTCCCCTCCATAATCGCCGCGGAGGTATCCCTAGAAGATACCTACCTCACCTATGGAGGTATTTTTATGCTTGGCGATTGGCAAACCCACAGTCAGTTTCAAGAGTTGCTTCTCAACGAGTTAGCGGCTC